>JBGVRU010000001.1:0-2464 GCA_045128715.1 Acutalibacteraceae bacterium
CGAGAGTCCTTATTGTGATAGAAAGGGCGAGACTTAAGGCTAGTTTTCATAATTCTAAAGCATTCTTCAATCTCCCAACGTCTTGCGCCAATAGCAGCAATTTGCTGTGTTGAACACTCCTCTTTAAAGAGGTTAGTTGCATTGCAGTAAAAGCCATCAAACTTAGCATCCTTATCAATTTTTTCTTGATTGATTTTAGCTGTAGTTTTGGTAGCTGTTTTACCATCCTTTGTCTGATGTTCTTGTTTTAATAAGCTTCTAGGAGAATTCTCATGTTCTTGCTTATAAGAGCCAGTTTCTATCATTTTCTGAGCTCTTTTAATCTTTCGTTCTCTAAGTGCTCGCATGTAATCCTGATATTTGAGAGAAAAGGTTACTATCAAACGTTGATCTAAACCGTTCTCTGCAATGGTTCTTTCCTTATAAAAAATTACATCATAGAACTCATCATGATTATTCTCGTTTAAAGAATCTAAAGAGAATTTATTTACAGTTGCAGTTTTACCTGAACGTCGGTCAATATAACTCCAATCACTAGGATCAATAGCCCAGTCTTGGAGGCTAGCTTTAAGTTGCTTAATGGATTGCACATAGACGTAATGTCTTTGACCTCTAAGGCCAAATTGAACTAACGGATCTGTATCAAAGGTACAGTTATTAAATTGGCGATTATCAAAGGTTGATAGACCGCAATCAGCACATACAACAATATCTGTTTTAGCAAAGTTTTTAAGCAACTTTTCTTCAAGCGGTTTCATGGTAGGCTTTTCGCTTTCATTACCTGCAAAAACATTGATACCTAGAGGTACACCATCACCATCCATGAATAAACCTAATTGCACAATAGGATTAGGTCTGTTTTCTTTAGATTTACCATACTTTCTTAAGGTATGATCTTGATACCAATCTTCAGATTTACCTTTTACATCACAATCTTCAAGCTCTTTTTCTGTAAAGAAGTTGGTGCAGTCATAGTAGAGTCTATTAACATTTCTAGGCATAGACTTATTTGAATAATAATAGAGTCTGTCTTGAATCAGATCATGATGCTTTGCAATTAAATCCATAGCTCTGTAGATGTGTTGAATTTGAGCATTAGGACACTCTAGCATTTGATGCTGAACTTTATTACTAAGACTTAATTTTGAACTAGGGTTAAGCACTCTACCAAAAAGCATAGCTTTAAGCACTTTGTTTAAAGAGAATCCTTTTACGTGAGGATGTTTAGCTTGAATTTCACTACAAATATTAGAAATGCCAAACTCATGGTAAATTTTTTCTAAAACTAAATAACCTGCATTATAGGTAAGAGCTTTTTCATCCTTAGGTAAATTTTCAGCAAGCTTAATGGTGATACTTCTGCAGTTTTGACTCTTAATCTTTGCTTCTTCTGCTTTCTTAGTTTCAAGGTATTGCCTGCACCACTGTTCAGCATCCTCAACAGCATAGGTTTCTTTAATGTGTTTCTCAGTACCAAGTTTCTCAATTACCTTAGTCTTAACCTTGCCATCTAAACCACGGTAGGAGTCGATAATGTAATAACTACAAGCATTTTTAGTTCTAGAAAAAGATAAACGCATAAGCTAAACCTCTAAAATTTAGGATGCTTATATTATAACACTTTACAGACATTACAACAATATATTGATAACAAATTTTAGGCAAAAAAATAAAGTACATCAGTACTTTAGCAATTTTTCTAGAAACCTAACTGTCGAACTTCCGAGCTAAAGCTACAGAGCTTAACAATAGAGTTGAGATAGCGATATTTTTTAAGGTTTTTCTAAGTAACATGATCTTTCCTTTGTTAGGTACATCTTAGCGCAATTGCAAAGCCTTTTCAAAACTCGACTTGCTTACAATTTTTTATTTTTGCCAAGGCTTTGATGGTACTTTTAGAGGACTTGTAGCTATAATCCGATTTTCGACAGTTGTTGTAATGTCTAATACCGCTAAGCCTTATCAGTAAACGGTTAGCGGTTATTTAGCTTTTTCATCCTCTTGATACATTTCAGGATCTTCTTTAATTTTTTTCAAAATATTTTTTAGGGTATCTTTCATAACCACCTGCTGTCCGAATTGCTCCATGCCAAACAGCTTAAGAAGCTCACTAATTATTTCACTGTTGTTATAGCTAGGCATGAAAGCCTGACCTTGAGATAAGCTCACTAGTTCAATTTCTTTTATAGCTTGTAATAACTCATCAACAGTGTACTTTCCATTAGGATATCTATCATGAGGTCCTGCTTGTAGAGCAATCTTTCTCTCAAGCCCTCTAATAAGAACTAAAGACATAAAACAGGTAATAAAGTGAGCAATAATACGAGAGTCCTTATTGTGATAGAAAGGGCGAGACTTAAGGCTAGTTTTCATAATTCTAAAGCATTCTTCAATCTCCCAACGTCTTGCGCCAATAGCAGCAATTTGCTGTGTTGAACACTCCTCTTTAAAGAGGTTAGTTGCA
>JBGVRU010000002.1:0-40517 GCA_045128715.1 Acutalibacteraceae bacterium
AAAAGCCTCTTTTTGAATCTGCGATAAAACTTCTTTGACAAACAGAGATAAAAAAGTATATTGCCAATAGCAAGAATACTCCCGCAACTATTTGATTATACAAACGTCCTATGGAAAAAATAAATAATGGAAAACATGAAAACAGAGCTATAGTAATCAGCGCAATACTATAATTATAGATTTTTTTAACATTAGCATATATCAAAAAACATGTAACTATGCTAAAAAATCCATTAAAAGCATACAATGCTCTCACTGTGCCAAACAGTTTGTAAATCAGTCCCTCATATAAAACGAAAGGTATTTGATATGCCCATCTTTCAAAATACGGATCAGACGTAGCCCATGAAAAATCCCCTTGAGCAACCTGCTTTGCTGCATTTAAACACTTCAATTGATCTGAAGTTACTTCAACATCAACTGTAAAAGCATATACAATTCTGATTACTAAACCAATGGCAATTAAACATAACCAAAAGCACATATATTTAGGGATTGACAGCTTATTGACTGCAAAAATAAACAAAAAAACAAGTAATGTTAAACCTGCCAAAACCATTAATCCAAATTTAAAACCTTGTGGGAATAGCCCTAGTATCGAAAGAATAATCATCCCTACAAGAAACAGAGTACTTATAACTCTAATAAAACTAGTCGAAAACTTTCCAAACATATCATTACTCCTGCTTAACTGTGAAAAAAATCAAATTAATTTAAAAAATAAAGACGCACGACATAATGTGATTTGTGTTGTAATATACTTAATTAAAATATATTAAAACGCAAATTAAATCAATATATTTTTCTTAGAAAGTATAGGATTCAATGTAGGATTCCTGTTTTTTATTTATGTATATATAATTGTTAAAAAATCATATTGATTTTTCCTCTTATTGGATGTACAATATATATGTAAAAATTTGCATTTGGAGGAAAAACAAATGAGTTATATAAGATATTCTTATGACCAATTAAAAAAGTTTTGCTGTGATGCTTTCCAAAAATTCGGTTTCACAGAAAGCGAATCAGCAAGCATTACCGATGTACTCCTTTTATCCGATGTTTACGGAATAGAGTCCCACGGTATGCAAAGACTTGTTCGCTACCACAAGGGAATTGAAAAGGGTCTTATCCATATTGACGCCAAGCCTGAAATCGTTTTTGAGACACCTGTTTCGGCAGTAATTGACGGTCACGACGGTATGGGTCAGTTAATTTCAATTGAAGCTATGAAATTAGCTATTGAAAAAGCTAAAAAAAGCGGTATGGCTATTATTAGCGTTAAAAACTCAAACCATTTCGGTATTGCAGGCTATTATGCAAAAATGGCTTGTGATGCTGGTCTTATCGGTTTTGCTATGACCAACTCTGAGGCAATAATGGTGCCTACATATTCAAGACTTGCAATGCTTGGTTCTAACCCCATAGCAATTTCAATGCCCGCAGAGCCTTATCCCTTCTTCTTTGATTCTTCTACAACCGTAGTAACCCGTGGCAAGCTTGAGATTTACAACAAGCTTTCAAAGCCTTTGCCTGACGGTTGGGCACTTGACGAAAACGGAAAGCCCTGCACCGATGCTTCACGTGTACTTAAAAACATTGTTGGCAAAAACGGCGGCGGTATAGTACCGCTTGGCGGCGATACTGAGCCTTTAGGCGGTCATAAGGGCTATGGCTACGGTATGCTTTGTGAGATTTTCTGCTCTATATTCTCGGGTGGTCTCACCTCTAACCACACTCACATCGGCGGTAAAGGTGGCACTTGCCACGGCTTTATGGCTATTGACCCCAATGTATTTGGCGATGCTGCGGCTATGAAGGAACGTTTTTCTGTATTCCTACAAGAGCTTCGTGATGCACCTAAGGCTGAGGGTGCAGAGCGCATCTACACCCACGGCGAAAAGGAAATTTTAGCTTATGCTGACCGTATGAAGAACGGAATTGATGTTAACATTAACACAGTAGCTGAAATGAAGGACCTTTGCGATTACTTAGGTATGGACAGCGTTGCATACCTCGGCGATGTTGATTTCTCCGCCGCTAAGCAAAGCTCGTATAAATAATATAAAAAAGGAGTTCCTTACTTACATTAGTGAGGAACCCCTTTTTTATTGCCTTTTACTTTTGACTCTTGTATATTAGCGTTTTACCGCCATTTATATAAGTTACGCTTCTTATCTTGCTGTAGGTGTGATTACACCGCATGCGATTTTTTTACCTGCATTGCCTGAGGGCTGAGTGGTAAAATCATCAGGTGAAGCGTGAACTATAATTGTTTTACCAAGAATTTCGTCAACCGTAAATCTATTGGTAAGAAAGACTGAAAAAGCCCTGCCGTTTACCCCGAATAAAGGTGGCATATCTCCTGCATGGTAAGGATGTGGACAATTCTTGAGATTGAAATGTCCGTTAGCATTAGCGAACGGGTCCTCCTGATTTCCGCTACAGGTAGTACCGCTGTGAATATGGTAAGCAAATATTGGCTTTTTACAATGTCCGTCACCTTGAGGTAAACCCATAATTTCAGTACAAACCATAACACCGCCGCGTCCACCGTAAAACATTACTCTACCTTGGATATTTGGGTATTTATCACTGCCGTTTATAAATGCCACCGCATTGGGTCTTCTGCCGAATGGAAAGCTAAAATCATTGAAATTTTCCATACATAACTCTCCGTTTCTATATATTCACATACAATATATGATCGAAAAGTCTTATAGGTTAAAAGAAAAAGACTTTGGGACACACTCCATAAAGCATAGTTGAAATACTTTTTAATATTTTAACATTCTATAATTATTATAACGGTTATAGAAAGTCGAAATAGTGTAAATCTACACTATTTCGACACCAAATCTTTGATTTGGTCACAAATTTTCGATGAAAATTTGTCTATGCCCATTGCAATGAATATAGACAAAATTAAATTTTTGCAAATTTAATTTTGCCAAAGCCGATAAAATCGGCTTGTCGAAACACTTATTAGTGTTTCGACAGTCTATAATCATTATAATTGATTTTGGAGTAAGTCCCAAAGTTAACTTTAATTTCAGGTGTTTTATTTTTTAATTAACATACATCAAAATATCCGTCGCTAAAAAAGCTTTCCTTTTCCAAATTGCCGATTCTTCGGTCAATACCGTTAAGCTTTTCCTCAAGCACAGGTATTTTTGATGTGGATTTAGTGTGTGCGTCTACCTTTTTTTCCAGTTGCTCCAATCGGTATTGGGTAAGCTTTCCCGAAGCTATTATTCCGCCTGCCGTACCGATAAGAGTTCCCGCAAAAGAAATGATAGAAACTATTATAGTACTGTCCAATTAAGCCCCTCTTTAAATTCAATTAAATTTTCACGTTGCTTTGTGTTTAGTTCTTCCTCACTCATAAGCGAAGAATATGAAAACAAGACATATCCCCCTATCCTGTCGTCATCATAGCACATCTTTACCTGACGGGCAATTATATCGGTATCTCGCTGCCATTCCGTGCCATCAGCCTCAGTATCTGTGCCTATTTTGTAGCTGGCAAGTCCAATAAGCAGCTCCACTTCACCGTTAGAGCTCATAAGCTCTTTCCAATCATTTAAAAGCTTTTTGAAACGGTATTTACTGTCAGCATACTCAAATCCGAAATATAACTGCGGAATAATACAGTCTACATTTCCGTTTTCTACCCAGCTTTCCACATCCGCATAAAGCTCGCTATAGTTCTTTTCAATAGAAGCCGCAGGACTTATGCTGAATATAATATCCTTGCTTATGAATTTTATAGCACTGTAGCAACCGCTTATAAGTGCATTAACATTGGCTCTACGCCATTCATCAAGTTCTAAAGGCTTAGCAGCATTTTGCTTATATACTTTGTAACTGTCTGCATCAAAAGAATCATCGGTCGTGGGATAAAAATAATCATCGAAATGGATACCGTCTACTTGATATTTGATTGCTATTTCTCTTACTCCGTCAATTACCAGTCGTCTTACCTCTTCCTCAGCAGGGTTAAGGTATACGCCGTTATAAATGCAAACATTTTTATCGTTGTCAGCCAAATCGTCACTCAGCCACTTATGTATGGGACTGTCCGACCTTACAGCACTCACATCTGCCGAAGCAGTACTTACTCTGTAAGGGTTTATCCAGGCATGCACCTTTATTCCTTTTGAATGAAATGTGTTTATCATAAACTCAAAAACATCGTAATCATAGCTGGCTAATGCTTCTGCTAATGGAAAAAACTCTGATTTAAAAATAGAGTCACAGTGAGAACGGACGTGTATGTATACATTTTGTAATCCCAATTTATTACAGTTATCGGCTACTGCTGTAACTTCATTTTGAAAGCCTTTAGGTGATGTAAGAATACTGCGGATTTCGGTAAAAGAAAGCCATACGCCGCCTGTTGCCGTTTCTACTTTATTTTCGGCACTGTTTTGCAGCTCTTGAGTACCGGATTCGGTATTAACTGCACCGCACCCCGAAAGTAATATGGAAATAATAATAACTGCTGTGATAATACGTTTCATATCCTACTCCCTTATTCTTTTTACATAGTATAATATATGTCCGCTCCACCAAAGGAAATACCTTTTTTACTGCTTATATCAATTTCTATATGCTTTACCCCTGTAAGATCAGTAATAAGCCTTACGGTATCATCAAAAGGTATATTTTGCTCCAAAGAAAATACCCCTAATATATGCCCGTCACCTACCGTTATTCTACATTTGCCCTTGCAGTAAAGCCTTAAATCGATACTTTTTACGCACTTTTTCTGAGCAATGGTATTAAAATCAAAGCTTTTTAAAGTGAATTTACTTTCAATAGGTATTCTCTCTACATTTTGTGTACTGCCTTTGCCTGAAATCATAATATCGTTTTCACCGCTAAGGCCTGCTATATAACAACACTCACTTTGTTTATAGCAGTACAAAAACGAAACGCTCTGCCCAAAAGCTACCAAACCCATTATTTTAAAGTCTTGCGGAAATTCCCAATAATAACAGCCACTGTCGAAATTAATTATAATAGCTTTTGAAACGGAACACAATATATAATTTTCTCCAATCCCTACGCCGAAAATATCATCTTGAGATATTAGCTCATTTAAAAGATTATCTGCTTTTTGGGATATTATTTTTGCACTGTTACTGCTTTTTGAAAGGGAATATAACTTACCGTTTGTACCAAGCCATATTAGTTTTTCGCCACAAACGGCCACAGTATCACTTATGCTACAGCCAACACTGTTACTGATTGTCTTTATTGAGAATGTATCAATTTTTTTAAAAATTGATCCGTTATCGGCTAAAAGAGCGGTAGTGTTAAAATTTCCTCCGCTTTCAATACTTACTTCATACATTCTATAAGCCTTGAAAGCTATTATTCTGCTATCAAAAATACTTAGTCCTGTAACAGCCTCATCTGGGAAGCCTATCTCATTATCAAATACCTGTGGAAAATAAAGCGGTGTATTATAATCCGCATAATAGAGACGGTTTTTTTCTTCTCCACCCGAAAATAGCAATCTCTCACCGTAAGCGGATACACATTTTGAGGATACTACTGCCCCAAATCCGTTTTTTATTGCCTTTTTAGCCAATATCCTTATATTGTTTTCACTGTACGTGCTCATAAGCGGAACAGAGTACTCACCTGATGCGCCTGTGAAATAGATAATACCTTTTTGCCTGTCGGCATTTGCGGTAATTTCCGCACCGTAAAAGGTTTGTTTATCAGAGGTCTCATTAGCAGCGATTCTCCATTCGGTATATTGATCAAAGCTGTAATAAATTCTGCAAATTATTGATGAATTATCTATATTTGTAAATGGAAGTCTGAAATTGGATGAATACCCGTCCGAGCTGTAGTAAGCATAAAAACTACCATCTAACAGATTTCTGTTTTCAGGCTTTAAAGGCTCATTGCTAAAGCTACGGTTTAAAGACTCATAGGCATTTCCTCTGCCGTTTATATAAACTGTAGGTATATAATAATTGATATTTTGCTGCCACTCGCCATAGTCACTGCCCATTTCATAAATAGCATAATCGGTTTGGTCATCAGTGCCTTGATTTTTAAGTGTCACCAGTGCAAAAATTCCGCCGCCGTTTTGCGGCTTGCCGCTGTAAAAAACGACATTTTCAGGGCAATAAAATGTAGCGTCATCAACCCTACCGAAATGCAAATATCCCAAAGCTACTTTCTTTTCACTTTCACCTATACCGTAAACCAATACAAAATAATGAGAATTATCGTATTTTACCTTAACTATAGCAATTCTTAAAGCTTCACCGCTAATATTTACGGTTGTTTCCGTAGTATAATATCTATATTCTTCTGCACCGTCACAGATGGATGTATCAAGTATACTGTCAGTTTTTGTTGAAAGCCCCTTTCGGGTCATAAGCATGCCATTTTTATATATTATATTTTTAGCATATTTCAGGCTGTCTTCTTCTATATCGTAGGGCAGCTTACTAATATCTATACCGTTCTTTGGTACATCAATATGCTTTATCTTTATATCCCTTTGCTTTAATGAAGTATATTTCATAGGCTTACCCCTCCGCAATAGGTAAGGTATCTTCTATAAAAGCGGTTTTTGAAAGCGCAGCCGCCCTCTTTGCATTATAAAGTGCTGTAAAAATAACATTTTTATTGGTGTCGCCCTCACTTAATGACATAAGCATAGCCGTTCCGCAGCAAAGAGCCTCTGAAAGGCAAGCAGAACAGTTAATATCCTCCGAAAGGTCATTTACACTGCCCAGCTTTAAATCTAAAGCTATCTGGTTAACAAACTCAAGTGCTCTTCCTACAAGCCGCGTATCCAATACCTCATTTTTCCCTGTACCTTTATAGCCAAGCCTTATTGCCGCCTTGTCATAAATCTCATACCCGTTCATCGCTTGCCTCCTCCTTTAAAAGCTCTTTTCTATCTGATATAGCACCATCAGGTAAGCGTTTTAAAAACTGATTTCTATCTATGATTCCCTTTTCAAACATAGTGATAAGCAATTCTGTACGCTCTCTTTCGCTGTATATAGCGGAATTACTGACTTCTATATTAACCCTTACAGCTAAATCCTTGTATCTTTGGGAATCAAATTCCTCATATTTTATCCCCGTTTTATCTTTTGTTTTAAGCGGTCTTTTTCCATAATGAGTAAGCCAGAAATCCGCCCAGATGCGTGCTACATCCTCATTGAAGGTATAAAAACGGTTTTTAACCATCTGCAAAGGCATTAATGCTGCATCACGCATGGTTGCCAATGCAGTAGCATTTTCAGCCCTACTATCACCTAATGCCACTTCGTTTGCGCCGCTTTGGGCTAAAGTGTTATTAATAAGCGAATTTATGCTGTTTTCAAATTCCTGCCTGAAGCTTGGCGGCGTTATATATTTCACTGCGCCTGAAACATCTTCATTACTGCCGAATATTTTAATTATCTGTCCGGGGTCATTTGTTATCTTTTCGGTAACGGTATCACCGTTCACAAGCATTATGGGCATTCCCGTTGTCATTGCCGACCAAACATTTGCGGTAATCATTCGGTTAATCGCAATTTGATTAGGAATTAGATATGTAATCTCACTCTCACCGTAAATCAGGTTATTTCTACGTTCCCAACTAAATAACGCCAAGGGGTAAAGCCTAAGCCCTGTGTTAAATTCTTTTCTCACGGTTTCATTTTCAGTAACCTTAATACATTTAACCTTATAGCTGCCGTCTGGCATAAAAACCTTATATAACTTTGAAAGCACTGTCACTTTACCGTCATTAGCTGACTCTTCTATACGTTTCAAAGCAGCAATATCCGCTCCATAAAGTCTTGCCTCTCTTATTACAGACTGTACGTCTTGATTAGCACAGATAATTATATAAGGCTGATTTTGAATATCCTCTAAATAAGGGTCACCGAATACTATATCATTAATATCCAACACCTCGCAGCGTATATCCCCATTTAATTTTGTTTTTCCGCCTTTATCTGCATAAAGACCTGTAGATACTGTTGAATCCCAATAAGTATAAAGCGCCGATGTACCTGATATATATGAATTTCTTAAAACCCTTTCGTTAAGATCATTAAGCTTTACCCTTTCGGAAGTGGTTTTATAATATTCCTTAAAAACAGTCATTATATAATTAATCTCTTCTGCTGTAGGTTTCGCAGAAGTATATTTAAAACTGTTATTTAAATTTGCGGTAGGTATACCGTCAGCCGAAAATGAAACCGTAATCGGACTACTTAACACCTGTGACATTTTGTAATTGCCTATTCTTTTAATAATATTGTGCCGTACAAGCGGTCTGTCATTACCGCATTTAGCTCCGTACCACTGGTCTCCTATAAAAAATCTCTCGTTTATCCTGCCCTGCTCGTAAATCCCCTTGCTTCCAATAGAGGACTTAAAACTACTGCCTTTTCTGTATTCATCAAAAATTTCAATGGGTTTATAATTCAAGATAAAACCTCCTTTTATTTAATAAAGCCCGTCACTTTCGGCGGCGGGCTTTATTCTGGGTATAACTAATATTAAGAAACAGTAACCATTATAACAGCACTGTCTGTAGAAGCAATACCGTCAACCGTAATTCTTGCAAAGTAATAATATACTCCTGCAGTCAAATCGGTGGGTAGTGCAAAGGCGGAATTAGTTGCACCTGCAATCTTAACAGCCGCACGCTTTTCGGTATCAGCACAGCTATACCATTGGTAAGTAAGCGCACCGTCACTCTGGGCGGTAACTGATACACTCTCGTCTATTGCACCTTCTTCTGTTTTAATATCAGCAGAAACAGAAGAAACAGAAATTTTGGGTGATACCCATGCCCAAACAGCGTCAAGGCCGCTATTCTTCACAAACACATCATAATAAATACGGTAATCAAACTTATATGCATCTGCATCAATATTCTGTTCAGGAGTGAAAATACGCATATTTTCGGTCTTTTTTACAAGATGCGCGCCATTCTTAGGGCATACAAGCATGTATGTCTCGCTTGTGTTATCAGCAGGTCTGAAGCCTGTGTCTTTTGAGAAATCATAAGCGGTTTTCATTCTCTCAGATACAACAGGTATAAGCGCAACACCGTTTATGGATTTAACCTTAAGATTAACCTCACCCTGCTTAAAATCGCTTACTGTAATCATCTTTGAAATTTCAGCTGAATTCTGTAATGCGGCAAACATATAGCTGTCAATAAAAGCAACCAGCTCTTCATCATATCCCACAACGGCCTGTACCTCATTAATAAGGCGGCAAAGTGTTTCAAAAGGCTTTTCGGTGTCGCCCTCTAAGGTATTTGCTCTTGAAACTGCAAGTCCTGCAAGCTTTGAAAGCACATAAGCATCACACTCTGGCACTACCTTTGTGCGTACATACTCGCCTAAAATCTTACCTGCAAGGTTTGCAATACCTGTTTCGTCCATATCCTCACGGTCAATCTGCAAGGAACGTGCACGATCCATTTTCATTGTGTAGGAAGTATTTGCAACCGTAATGGCGCCTCTTGCAAAGCCTGCCTCACGGTCGTAATCCGCAAGACCCTGAAATTCAATATCAGGTATAATAACGGTTTTGGCTCCTACAAACTTTGTAGCAAGTGCATTGTCAGCAAAAAAACCAACCGCGCTTTTCTGTTCAAACATTTTATCAAGTTCGCTTGAATATTTAGTTACATTTTCTAATGAATTAATAGCCATATCTTTTTTCCTTTCTTATTTCCAAAGTCCCTTTAAAAATTCTGCCGCTTCGGGGTCAATAGTACCGCTTTTGTTCTGTAGGGAACCCAGACTCCTTTTGTCGGCTTTTTTTATTTCGGCTTCTGCCTTTTGTCTCTCACGTGTTTCAGTAAGTAAATATCTTAAATACTCGTCAAGTAGCTTTGTTCCTTTAAGTCGGCTTTTTTCCAAAACCTCATTTGGCAACTTCTCCATAGCTGCTATCTGAGGGAAATTTTCCTTAAGCTCCGAAAAACCGCTATCTTCTATATTTGCTTTACTCTGCTCAAGCTTTAAAAAGTGCTCTGCTAATTCTTTGTCACCGCCGCACTTTTCTGTAAGCTCTTTTTTTCTGCTTTCAAGCCTTTCGGATTTTAATTTTACCAAAAATTCCGCTACGCTCTTTCCCTCTTCTTGCGCCAAGCCTTTAAGAATTTCATAATCTTTTATAATAATGTCATATTTCATTCCCTTTTGAGCTAGCTCAGCCGCCTCCTCGGCGGTTATTTTTTTAATTTCCTTATTAAACTTTATGGGAATAAGCATTTCCTTTTTCGGCGTGATTTCCTCTAGAGTATTCTGCCTTGCCTTCGCCTTTTGTGGGGCATTGTTTTTTTCTTCTATGTCATTCATATAAGACTCTCCTTAATAAAATCTTTTAAATTTGCTCACTGCCGTCATAATTTAAAAAGTTTTCATATTCTTTCGTAAGTCTTTCGATTTTACACTCTGCTTTTTTGGCTTTAAATTCAGGATTTTTTGGGGTGAATTCGCAACCGTACAAAAAACCTCCCAAAAAAGCCGACACTGCAATCAGCAGTAAAACAACTGCTATCATATATCCCAGCCTCCGTTCAAATCCTTACTAGATATATATTGGGCACTTACCGCCCGTTTCTTTTGCTTTTCAGGACGGAAAAATTTCACATCCTCAAAAGCATATCTTAGCGCGTCGCATAAATGATTCTCGCTGTCTTTAGGCATTCGCTGTCCACGTTCATTACGCCTGTCGTCATATGCATAGGTTGACAGCTCCTTTATCATATTTCTGCAATTCGGTGCCACTATAATACTGTATTCATTTATAGCGGCAATACCGTTTAAAATGCTGTCTCTTCCTTTAACCGACGGTGTAATCCGACCAATTCCGAGTCTTCTCAGATCATCGTTAGATTTCGGCTCTGCCGAATCCGCCCTTATACGCTCCTTAGCAAATCCCATAGCCTTTATGCGCTCGGCTATGTGGCAGTTTAGCATCCTTTTTTCATAAACCTCAGCATATATGTAAAGCTCCTTATCTATGGGATTGGCTTTAAAAGCCACAAAGGCGGTGGGATCGTTAGTATAACCGTAATCCAACCCGAAGAAGCTTTTCCATTTGTACTCTTCTTCTTCAGGTATGTACTTTTCGGCAATCTGCCAATTTTCAAACACAAGACCCTCTGAAATACCCCAGTTTCCAAGACCTGCAACATCATACTTTCTGGGATTAGTTTTTTTCATTTTTTCAAAAACCAAACGGTCGGTTTCATCTAAAAATTCATTAACAAGGTAATTGGTAGAAAAAACCTGTGCATTACTAGGTGTGTTGTCAAAAAAGCGTTTTTTAAGCCAATGACCATCACTCCAAGGATTAAAGGTTATTGTAGTTTGCTTATAAAGAGGTGATGGAAGCTTACCTCTAGGCACAGACAGATCAAGTAAATCAAAATCGGCTTCATCGGCAATTTCAAAAGCCTCTTCTATCCAAACATAATTCAGATACCCCCTGGAAACTGTTGTGGATGCAAGCTTTAAAACGTCATCAAAGCCACGAAAAATTATTTTCTGGCCCGTTGGTTTATATACCATTTCCAAAGGGGAGACTGTGTTATTCCAAAGGGAAGAAACATTAAGCCGTTCCTGTGCCCATTTCAGCTGTGCAAAGGTAGAATCTCTGTGGGTGTTCATAACCTGCCTTACAACCAAAAGATTTGTGTCTTTTTCACGCATAAGCCTGTATATAAAATTAAGGGCAGTCGTTGCCGACTTTTTTGAGCCCTTACCACCTTTTAAAACCCTGTACCTTTTTTTGCAGCGCCAAAACTCATCATATCCACCGCCTACAATTTGCGACATCTTAATTTCTGATGTCGTCAACAATCATCACCGCCTTAGCCTGCCCCGACTTATCGTCGCTTTTTTCGCTAACAATCGAACGAAGCTCCTTTATAGCCGAAAGATCTCCTGAAGCCGCCTTTTTATAAAGCGCTACCATAACAGCAGTTTTCCTTGTAGGGTTTTTAATTTCAAAGCCTTCAGACCTAAGCGTCTCTGCCTCTGCTTCGGATAGCTTTTCATTAAGCAGCGTCTTCAAGGTTTTATAAAGTAGCTTGTCGTTCTCTTTCATAGCATTTCCTCCCGGCTAAAATATAATAGCCTTAAAAAAGTGGACATTCACCGACACGATTTTTTAGGCTTATTTCGGCGATTTTTACCCAATCCATTCTTGTAAGGCGTCAAAACCTTTCACACCGAAAAGTATGAAAGGACTGAAATTTATTTGTATTTTAGAAATATTTGTAGCTCTATCAGAACCGTTTATCACTGTCTACAAAAGCTTTCATTATTTCCATAAATATATCACATAATTCGTCGGGAGCTTTGTACAGTAGTGTATTGATTTACTTAATTTGTAAACAATTTATTGCGCCGAATATATTTAAATGCTATAATAAAATAAAAATTCAAGGCACTGGAGGCATTTTATGACTGATAAAGAATTAATTAATAAAGCCATTGAAGCTTTAAAATATTCCTACTCACCCTATTCGGAATTTTCGGTAGGCGTAGCCTTACTTTGTATGAACGGGAATGTGTATACAGGCTGTAATATTGAAAATGCCTCCTTTTCTGCAACCCTTTGTGCAGAACGTACCGCCTTTGCAAAAGCATTATCAGAGGGAGTAAAAGATTTTTTGACAATAGCAATTGTAGGTGGAAAAAAAGGTAAAATTACCGACTTTTGTCTTCCGTGTGGTGTATGCCGTCAGGTAATGGCTGAATTTTGTTCCGATAATTTTAAAATAATTATCTTTAACGGTAAAGAAACCAAAACCTATACCTTAAATTCGCTCTTGCCCCAAAGCTTCGGGAGGGAAGATTTATGCTGATGACCGACATTATTGCCAAAAAACGTGACAGAAAAGAACTGACAGCAGAAGAAATAAAATTCTTTGTAAACGGTGTTACCGTCGGCTCTATTCCCGATTATCAGGTATCAGCTTTGCTTATGGCTGTTTATCTGAACGGCTTAAACGAACGTGAAACCGTCGATCTTACTGTAGCAATGGCAGAAAGCGGAGATATGCTTGATTTGTCTCCTTTAGGAGATAAAACTGTCGATAAACACAGTACAGGCGGCGTAGGTGACAAAACCACTCTTATCTGCGGACCTATAGCCGCAGCACTCGGATGCAAGGTAGCCAAAATGTCAGGAAGAGCATTAGGACACACAGGCGGTACTGTTGATAAATTAGAGTCTATTGATGGCTATAAAACCTCTATTTCTTCTAACGAATTAATAAGTATTGCCAAAAAATACGGAATCTGCATTGTGGGTCACAGCGGTAACTTTGCCCCTGCCGATAAAAAAATATATGCTTTAAGAGATGTCACCTCTACAATAGAAAGCATACCGCTTATAGCCTCCAGCATTATGAGTAAAAAATTAGCAGCAGGAGCTAAAAATATACTGCTCGACGTTAAATTCGGTAGCGGTGCTTTTATGAAAACCGCAAAGCAAGCCGAAATATTAGCTCTGGAAATGGTTAAAATAGGAAAAAGCGCTGGCAGAAAAACTGCTGCTATTATTACCGATATGGATATTCCTTTAGGAAAATATATAGGAAACGCATTGGAAATCAAAGAAGCCTGTGAAATTTTAAAAGGCGGCGGTGATGAAAGACTCAAAGAACTTTGCATCACCTTAGCCGCAAGTATGTACAGCATTTGTTTTAATGCCTCTAAAGTCCAAGCTTTTGCTGCTGCTAAAGAAACTCTTGCCGACGGCAGTGCCTTTGAAAAGCTTCGCGATGCAGTAGCTGCGTTAGGTGGAGATACAAAACTTCTCACAGGTGAAAGAGACTTTCCTGCTCCGCAAGACGAACAACAAATATTTGCAACAAACAGCGGTTATATATCGGCAATTAACAGCGAGCTTGTGGGAAAATCCGCTGCTTTAAGCGGAGCTGGAAGAGAAACATTAAACGAAAGAATTGACTTTTCGGCAGGAATAATTTTGAACAAACAATACGGCGAATATGTAAACAAGGGTGAGACTTTAGCTACTGTTTACGGCAAAAAAGAAAAGCTTGCTGAGGCAACATCGGTTTTAAACAAAGCATATAAGATAACCAATACAAAACCCCCAGAAAGACCGCTTGTATATAAATATATCGGTGAGGTGTGAAATGCCGCTAACAAATAATCCAACCTATATTCATGAGCCCACTCCCCTGCAATGCGGTCAGGCAGTGCTGTCAATGCTAAGCAATAAAACCGTTGCCGAAATAATAGAATTAGTAGGCACCGAACGGGAAACCACCCTAAAGCAGATGTTTTTTGCCCTTGACTGTTACGGTATATATTACAGTAAAGAACGCAAGTCGGTATCCAAAAAAGAAGATTTGCCAAAGGTTTGTATTTTAAGCCTTGAAACCCCCCATTGTTGGCATTGGTCACTTTATTTTAATGGCATATTTTATGACCCCGAATACGGTATGCTCAATGACTTCCCTCCCTCAAGTAGAAGGTATTATTGGGAAATACTAAACTAAAAAAACAAAATCCACCTCTAGAGGCACCCTCCGTAAGGAAGGTGCCTCAGTTATATTCGACTTTCGGCGAGTGATATTGCTTCGCAGTTATATTTGGACTTCGTCCAAGTGATATTGCCTTCGGCAGTTTAAGGGCGAATATAATATCACTTTGCCAATAGGCAAAATATTACTGTGAGACCTGTCTCACAATATCACTTATTGTTATTATTTTGAGATAGGTAAAAATTCAAAGTATGTAACCTACTATGACACTTTCAAACCGAAAGTGTCTTTTTTGTTATAAAAAAGCATAGGGAGAAACTTCTTTACGAAGTATCTCCCTATGCGGTGGATGTCGTTTTTTTATTCAATAAACTCAAATCTTTTAAATTCTTTCCCGTCTTTTACAACTGTTTCATTCCACATTGAAGCAGGTCGCACCCAAAGTCCGTCATCACCGTAAAGTGCACGGTAAACCACCGTTTCCTCTAAAGTTTCGGAATTTTTAGCTATACCTATAACTTCATACATATTACCTTTAAAATGACGGTATATTCCAAGCTTAATTTCAGCCACTTTACTCACCTTTTAAAACAATATCCTCAAACTTAGCTCCAATAAAATCACATAAAGCTTTGGGGTTAACTTTAATCTGCCTGCCCACTTTACCCGCGCTTACATAAAAGAATTCTAAATCCTTAGCAGAGGCATGAAAAACAGTTGTAAATGGCTTTTTCATACCTACAGGTGAGCATCCGCCATGGATATAACCTGTAAGAGGCAGTAATTCCTTTTGCTTTAACATTGAAACCGATTTCACTTTTGCTGCCCTTGCTGCCGCTTTAAGGTCGAGAGTTTCGGCAACAGGTATTACAAAAACAAAATGCTCCTTTTTATCCGATTCGGTAACAAGGGTTTTAAAAACCAAAGCATTATCCTCGCCTAAAGCTTCAGCTATAAGTACCCCCTCTGTAAGGTCGGAGGAATATTCAAAAGCCTCAAAAGGAATTTTAGCTCTTTCCAGTATTCGCATTACATTAGTTTTATCTGCTTTTCCCATTATCGATATCTACCTTACGTAATTATTAATGTACCCCATAAGCGTTTTGTTTCTTGTTGCGGAGATATTATTTATAAATATAATATCGGTAGCACCGCTGTCAGCCTGCAGCTGCAGAAGTCCTCTCGCATCTACCTGAGCTATATGCCTATAATCCACAATATAAACCGTTTGATAATGCGGTACTAAAAACGGTACAAAGGCATTACCGAAGGATTCCTTAATAACAATACAAGTGCTGCCATCTGCAAGATTAGGATTATCTATTTTAGATAAGGCATTATCTCCCTTAATAAATGTAAGATATTTATTAGACGGCGAAGATGCAGACATATCCGAAATAATTGTAGTATTATACCAATACCCTGCTCTGTCAAAAAGACTGAGTGTATTAGTCATAGCAGGCTGATAGGCATAAACCATATCAGGATTAGCCGCTAATTGCGGTAATTTTCCGCTGCTACTGTAAAACGTGCCTAAAAATCCGCCAAACTCATATTTAACATAGCTTTCAAGCGGTAACGGCTCTGTACCCTTAGCACGCATAAGCTCACAGTAAGTATAATAAGCGCCGAGAGCGGTCCAATGATGGTCGGTTCTGAAATAAACATACTCGTTGCGTCTGGATTTGAGCATATCGTAAAGCGGAATGTATTTTACAGGAGACACTAGCCTTGAGTGCATATAATCAATAGCTGCTTTCTGGTCAGAAGTGTTTACGGTTGCCACCAAATCATCAGGAGCTGTTATCGACATACTTGTAGGTATTATCAAGTCATAAACCTGTGCTTTTCCGTTAAGCCAGATGCCTGCTCGGTTAATGGCATCGGTATAAGTATCTGCCGCAACCCTGTTGAAATTATAGTATTCATAAGCACTGTCCCCGTTTATAAGAAGTGCGCCAAGTGTCTGTGTAGTAGGTGGTGGCGGTGACGGAGCTTCACTGCTGACAGGCGCAGAAGAAGCAGGCTGTGATGACACCTCAGTGGAAGAATTCAGCGTTTCAGATGAAGATACCGTATCCTCAGATGAGCTTTCTTCAAATGAAGCATTTATATCCTTTGATTCTTCTTCACTTACCACGTTTTCATCTGCTGAGGGTATAGTATCCCCTTCCTCGACCTCGCCATGAATCTGAACATCGGTTTTGCCGAAAAGCATAGTAATTCTCGTATTAATATCCGTAAAGCTATCCCTAGCAGGAAAGGTATCGGAATACCAATTGTCTATTCCAATGAAATATTCGCCCGAAAAAAGCGAGGCTACAGAAAACTTAGGGAATTTTGTAAGCTCTCTTTTTTCCGTATCGGAGTAGGTCGGTCGCAGAGGTATTATTAAAGCCACTACAGCCACAGCAAAAAAAACCATGAAAAAAATTCTCACAGTCCATATATTTGCTATACGAATTCTGCGCAAACCATTAAGAAGCTCGTTTTCACCAAATTCGTTTTCAGTTTTTTCTTCTGATACAGTTTCTTTATCCTTTATCATAATATCCTCTAAAATTTAAAATACAAAAACGGATTATAGCTATTTCCTATTAATGCCGCTACCGATACACCGAGCAATACCAACGGAATGAGTATATTTACAATACTATAAGCCGCAAATACACCTTTAGAAGAAATGGATTTTTCCTCTAATCTTTTATAAAGACTCGCAAAAACAGGTGTGCAACACACAGCGCACAGCACTAAGAAAATAATATTACTTTTAAGTATTGTTAATGTCTCAAAATCCCAAAAAGCATTTCCGTTTGCGCAGAACATACCTTTAAGCACAGTCCATATATCATTAAGATTTTCAAACTTAAACAAAATCCAACCAAAGAAAACTATTACTAAAAGATAGAAATTTGAAATACCCTTTGCCTTCTTTAGGAGCTTACCCAAAAACATCTTTTCAAGCGCTATAAACACAAAGAAATATAGTCCCCACAGCACAAAATTCCAAGAAGCACCGTGCCAAAGACCCGTAAGCGCCCACACAGCAAAAAGATTTAAAATTGTTCTGCAAATCCCCTTTCGACTGCCGCCCAAGGGAATATAAACATAATCCTTAAAAAAGCTGCCGAGTGTTATATGCCATCTGCGCCAGAATTCGCTGACCGATGACGAAATATACGGATATTTAAAGTTTTCGGTATAATGAATTCCTATCATTCTTCCCATACCTACCGCCATATCCGAATAGGCAGAAAAATCAAGATAAATCTGCATAGAAAAGCTGAGTACTCCCACCCAAAGCGCTAAGCCGCTCCTATCTGACAAAACAGTCATTTCACCGCCATCTGCCACAAGCAGCTTTGAAACCAACACTGCGCAGGTATTTGCAAGAAAAGCCTTTTTAAAAAGACCTGTAACAAATTTGATTATACCCTCATAGCAGTCAGCATAAGTCACCCGTCTGTCAGAAAGCTCAGCGCAAATATCCTTATATCTTACTATCGGTCCTGCAATACATTGGTGGAACATACTTACGTATAAAAGAAGTGTAGGAAAGCTTTTTTGAGCAGGAACGTCGCCCCTGTAAACATCAACGCAATAGGTTATAAGCTGAAAGGTATAAAAGGATATACCTATCGGCAACGCTACCGACGGTATGTTTTTAGGGAAGCCTGTAAGCAAATTAAGGTTAGATAAAATAAAGCTTCCGTATTTAAATATACCAAGTAACAGTAAATCTATTCCCACAACTGCGAAAATAAGCAGTCTTCTGCGCTTGTATATACCCTCATTTTTCTCTATCTGCAAGGTAAGCAACCAGTCAATAAAGGTCATTGCAACCATTAGAAGAATGTAAAGAGGCTCGCCCCAGGCATAAAAAATCAACGAAAAAACCAACATTACGACATTTTTCGCTTTGATACTGGGCGCTATAGCATAAAACAAAAGATTTAAAGGCAAAAACGCAAAAACAAATAAAAGATTTGAAAAAACCACTTAAAATACTCACTCACTAATTAAATATGTATATATTTAATTGTATTTAAATTTTCGCCCGTGTCAAGTGAATATTATGGAATAATTCAATTTTATAATTAATAATTATTACATACCAAATTTATTACCTTATTTTTCAGGATTAAGCTTCATTTGACTTACCTCTTTGCAAGCTCTCTTAATAGCCTCTTCGTAACGCACCCAACGGTCAGGATTATCACGGTCAAAAAGTATATCAAGCGAAATGTTATTATAATTCCATGTTTTCCAGTTATAAAGGTGTATACCGCCGGGACGTTTTTCTTCTTTTAAAAGCTTTATGAAAAATTCAAGATGCGCTATACAGTAATCCTCATCACTTTACTGCAAAAATTAGGCTGATTAAGCCATTCAGTATCACCTGTTTCCTGAGCCATACGGCACTGAAAAACAACCTGCCCCATTTCGTGAAGTCCTATTGTGTAAGCGTTACAATAGCCCTTATCAATAATACGCTTCATTTCACAAGGTCCTATTCTTCCCACATTTAAATGGTATATCATAAAACCACATCTGTCAGTATTTGAATAATACATGGCTTTTCCTCTTTGTTTTTATAGATTCATCATAACTATAGCAGCGGTACCTATAACAATACTAAGTAGCTGCTTTTTATTCAGCTTATCGCGCAAAATCAAAATCCCCGAAATGCTCGAAAGTATTAACGAGCCTCCGTTATATGATGGGAACAACAGAGTTCCGTCAATAGTAGCTATAGCCTTAGTGTTAAGCACCTGAAAAACGCCTAAAAATAGCCCCAAGCACAAACCGTATAAGAAAACCGAGGGCTTGATTTTAAAGGTTATTCCATTCCCCTTTTTACTTATAAAAGCATACAACAAAACCGATACTAAAGTGGCAGTAATATAACCGTAAGCAACAAAGCTCTTTGACTCTGTGCCCCAAATAGTTTTACCGAAAATCTTTTGATTTACCAATACTGCACCGTTTATAAGACTTGTTGCGAGACTAAATAAAAGCCATTTTTTAAAATCTATTTGTGCATCAGACTTGCCTGCACCAAGTACTAAAGCAATAATGGTTAGAATCAAACCTAAAAATCTTAAAAAGTTCAGCTTTTCGCCGTAAAAGAATACCGATACAGCTATCGGAAAAATCATAGCCAGATTAACCATCATAACTGTGAGCGAAACATTACCGCAGGACATTGCTTTTATGTAAAAAAGCTGGAACAAAACCGACAAGATACCAAAAACCGCTCCGAATAAAAAAACAGGAAATTTAAACGGAAAAGCATTTTTTATAACCATAAGAGCAGTGAAGAAAAAAATCAAACCATTGAAAAAAACTCCGTCTGCCTGAGTTTTAACATTTTTCTTTGCAAAATGTCCTTGAATTGTCACCTTAAGCGTCGCAATAACGCATAGGCATAAAATAATAATCAAATCCATTTAATACCTCTTTTTAAATAAAATCCCATCAGGCAAAATAATTTCTCCGTTGTAAATATAATTTTTATCCGTAAAATTAACTATAACCTCATATTTTTCGCCAAATACGCTTCTTTGCAAGCCGTAATCCTCGGTAATAATCTCAAAATCAGTCATTGGTAAGGTGGCAATTTTTTGATGTATTTCTGCCACCCTTTAAAATTTTAGAAACAGGTATTTCACCAACCGTATCCAAAGTATATATGCCGTTATTCTCAAACGGAAACCTTTTACCGTAAAACTCAAAGCTGACATTATCTGAAAAAAGTGAAAATCCGTTTCGCTTTATATCAATATTCATTAAATCACCCGTATGCACTTTTAAGAAATTATACCATAGGTCACTCTAAAAAATAAATGAATTTTTTTAGCACATATATGGATTTTTTGTCTTTATGTGTTAACATCAAATTGGTGATAATATGAAAGATAATACAATATTTGAAACAATTACCTAAATACACACAAAAAGTGACTTAGATATGTACTACTGCGGAAAAAGAATTTCTACTAAGAACCATTGCTATGGCCCTGAAATCAGAAATCAGTACCTGTTTGTACTGGTAAACAATGGTGATGCTGTTCTGTACGGTAATAAAAGCGTTTCCTTTGGTGAGCACGACCTACTTGTTATGTGCCCAGGTGAAAAAATCCATTACAAGGCTTTAGGCGATTGGAGTATTTCCTGGATTGGTCTATACCGCAAGACCGTCGCAAAATATATGGATCTGCTGGGGATAACCGCCGAAAATCCAATAATTCATACTTCTTTATATAACGAACTTAAAGCTCTCTTAGATAATATATATGACACTTCAAATGATATGTCGCTTTCTGCTAAGCTGTCTGTTATAGGGCATTTGTATGATTTTTTTGCAATTCTTACCGAAAATGCGGATTTTAACCAAAAAAGCGATTTGATTAAAAGTGCGATAAGAATAATAGATTACAATTACTGTACTAATATTTCAATAGAACAAATTGCTGAACGCTTATCACTTACTCCTACCTATTTTTCAAAAATATTTATTAACAGAACAGGTATATCACCAAAAAAATATATTTTAAATAAGCGAATTGAACGTTCAAAGGAGCTACTCTGCTCTACAGATGCAACTGTTTTTGAAATTTCAAACTCTGCGGGTTATGAAGACCAGTTTTATTTTTCTCGCATATTTAAAAAGTATACAAAGCTTTCGCCAATTAAATATAGACAAAAGCACAAAAGCGGAGTGTTCACACTCCGCTTTTATTAACATTGTTTTATAAGTCTTATATAAAACTCAACTGCTTTTTTAACCGTTTCAACACGTATTCTTTCGTTATTACCGTGAATAGTAGCCCTTTCCTCGCTTGTGAGATCCATTGCAGAAAATCTGTAAACCTTGTCGGAAATTCTGCCGTAATGGCGGCTGTCAGAGCATTGAACCATAAGATAAGGTGATACAAGGCAACCTTTCCAAGTAGACGCCACTGCAGTTGCTACCTTATCCCAAGCCTCACAGTAAGGCACAGAAATTCGGCTTGGATTCATTCCGTTTATAAGCTTTATTTCTATTTTATCGTTATCAATAGACTTTTTAAGGTACTCCAAAGCTGAGTCGATATTATCCTCTGGGTTAAGACGCATATTTGAGACTAATTTTGCCTCAGGCGGAATAACATTTTCAGCATTACTACCCTGCGCTTTAGTAAATGCAACCGTTGTACGCATAAGCGCATTTAATTCACCGCCACTCTTTTTGCAAAGAATATCGAGCACAAAGCCAAAAGCCCAAAGATTTGCAAAAATCATACGGTACAAAAATGTTGAATGTCTGCCAAGGGTGTTAAACATCTCAGCCACAGGAGTTGTGATATGAGCTTTAAAAGGATTTTCCTCCAATTTAACACATGCACGGGATAGCTCGACTAGAGGAGTGTGCGGTTTTGGCGCTGAGGCATGACCGCCTCCCGAGCGGCAGGAATACTCAACATTCATCATACCCTTTTCAGCAATGCCGATAAGACCGCAAGCACCCTTTACACCGGGGAAAACATTTTCCACAACAGCGCCGCCCTCGTCCACAACCAAAGCCGGAATAATATTGTTATTTTCAAAATAATCAACAATATTAACAGCGCCCTGACCGTTAATTTCTTCACCGCCCGAAAAAGCAAAATAAATATCATTTTCGGGAACAAAACCCTCTGCTATAAGACAGTCAGCAGAGTAAAGTACACCGTTTACCGTAGCCTTAGTATCAAGTGTACCTCTGCCCCAGATAACACCGTCCTCAAGTATAGCATCAAAGGCAGGCTTATCCCAACCGCTCTCATCAACAGGCACAACATCGTAATGTGCCATTAAAACAGTAGGCTCGTTATGATTTTTGCCTTCCCACTTAAAAAGCAAGCCTCTGTCAGGCAATTCTTTATAATCGCAAGCTTTAAACACATTAGGATAAAGCTCAGGCAGCTTTGCTATCAGCTTTTTGAATTCTCCATCATCCTCAAGAGCTGAATCTCTGTAGGAAACGGTTTTACATTTCACTAATTCACGCAAATTTTCTACTGCCCTATCACCGTCAAAGCTTACAGTTTCGTCCAAAATCTTAGCGTTAGCCTTAGGTTTAAAGCAGGCGGTTCTTATAAGAATAACCGCTATAAGTAAAGCTAATAAACTCAATAAAATGTAAATAATTATATCCATATTAAAGCATACCCTTTTTATACATAATTCTTGCTACAATAACAGTAAAAATAACTCCCACAGGAACCATAATTCCAACCGTTCCCTCGTTTAAGGCAGGGACAAAGATAAAGAGTGCAAGCATTAAAACAATAGGTGCTATAGAAAGCTTTGCATTTTTGGAAATAAATACAACTGCAAGACCGCCAAAGAGAGCGGGAAGCATCTGTGAAAAAGCAGGCTCCAAAACAGGAGAAGCCAATGCCGCACCTATAGGCTCAATTACTAAAAGAAGTATTACGCCTATAATTATTATAATCGTTGTAACAATGCTTGAAACTGCTATTGAAATTGTGGAAATAATTTCCCCCTCCTCGCTGCTTGCCTTAACATTTGCTTTTTCCATAGAGTCAATAGCCACAGGCAGCTTAAGGTTTGATATATTACCTGTTACAAAGGAGAGATACGCACCGCCAGCACCAAGCATAGGAACATAGGTGAAGATTTCAACAATACCAACTGCCCAGTACATAGGCAATACTGCAAGCAATGCCTTAAATAATGCTTTCCACTCAGGCAATACATTAAATATAACACAAAGCATTGTGGGGAACATGAGAATTAAAACCAAAAGGGTAAAACCCCAAATACGACCGTCCCGGTGAACGCTTTTAAGATAAGTCATTTCTTTTTTCATCCTATTGCACCTCTCCCCGTTTAACCCAACCATGCGGTAATCGGAATAGCCGCAGCCATACCGCCCACAAGGCTTATTGGCAAAGCATAATCATTCATCCAGTTCTGCTTAGCTACCTTTGAAATAAGTCCGCAAATAGCCATTAGTATTGCCGATACCGCCATAACACAAACAGGAATAAGACCTGAGGTAGAGCTATACTTTACAGCAACCTCAACCGTTTCACCGTTAGCTAAAAGCTTATTCTCCATAATGGTTACAAATCCCTCTGCATCAGCAGTCCAAAGTCGTGAAACATTGCAAAAAACAAATCCTAAAAATGCTGAAATCATACCGAGAAACATTGCATTATTAAAGGTTTCTGCCCATTTTTTATCCTTCATACCTATCTTGCTCATACCGCCCTGTATACGCTCGGCAAGAACAGGAGTAAGAATTAGACCTATCATTATACCTAAGGTCATTACCCAAGCAACTGTTACAAAGGCCTGAGGGTCAATAATCTGTGTTTCAAGTCCCTGTCCCAATTCGCTGACAGCACGCTCAGCGGCAATAGTCTCATAAGAAAGTGAGCCTATTACGGAAAGACGTAGCCATGGAAGTGCCACACCCAAGCTTTTGGATAAAGAAACCACACCTACAAGAATAGCTACTGCAGGGGCAATAGTAAAAATCGCAGAGGATGAAATCGTTCTCTTTACAGTAGATCCTGATATTCCCAATTCCTTAGCACGTCTTACAGCTTTTATGAGAAAATAAACCGACTGTGCCAAAACCACAGCAATAATTAATCCAACCATTATAAAAATGATAGGACTGTTTACATTAAATTCCATTAAATTCAGCTCCCGCCATTTATTTTTTGTTAAAACTATTTTATGCTTGTGTCAAATTAGAAACAATTTTTCCTTTAAGTTCGTTTTGTGGGTAGAAGTTTATTTATCCACCCCAACCTCCAACAACAATTTCAACCTTGTAAGCCTTGCCATTTTCATCAAAATAGACCATATAATACTCAGGCCAAGTGGCGTCTCCCCACCAATCCGTTGTACTCGGTTTTACACAATATCCTTTAATTAACGAACTATGTATTGTTTCCCAATTAATGTCATAACTACCATATCGTTGTTCTATTTGGTCAGCAGTTTTGCCGATAACCCAACTGTCCTCATATAAATAATGGGTAGGGTGATTATGCCAATAAACACCAATAAGAGTGAAAATAGGAACTGCTATTATGGTAATTGCAATAGCCACTATTGTATTCTTATTAATCTTCATTGGCAAACCATCTCTTCAGTTTTATTTTTCGCCGTGATATCGAACTTGTTCCTGAACGATATCACTATTTAAATCATAATACTGGTCTGTAATGCCACTTTGAGTTTCTTCCCCGATAGCCATATCAGCGCGAATTGCTCTTTCATATGCATTTAAAAGATTCAAATCTCCATACCATGTTTCCAAAGCATATGCATGGTATTTCACTTCGGCCGCAAAAGAATTTAACGATACATTGCCAGTATGTGTTGCTAAAATCGCATACTTTTCAGGGCTTGACAAGCAACAAGGAGACTGAATTGTGATTTTCTCATCATCACAAACGGTATATCCGGCGCCCTGGTTTATACTTTCAATAAAATTTGGGACGCGGGTAAGTTCCTCAATTTGTGCACGAGCCTGCATAACCGACATTTGTGATCCTGAATCAGTTCTGCCTTCTAATTGTTCAATAAGCCTTTCATACGCTGCAATGTCTTCAAGTATATCCAAATATATATTTGGAAGATTGATTTGAGTTCCATTTGCAGAATCAGCAATATGTTGAATATATAATTCGGCAATATTATAAGAAGCAACAGAAGCCGGGTTGTTAAAATATTGTTGCAGAACCGTATTATGCGTTTGTCCCGTTTGTTGAACTACCCTCTGGATTTCATTGTACAATGCTTTTTTATTCGTATTACTATCATTGTATAAACAGTCCAAAAATATATTAGTATTAAGCGAAACAAAACAAACGGTTACACCAGGATCATCATAATCATAATCCGAACTGTTCTCACACTCCTGCTCTCTCATTTTCAAAAGAGAATAGACGTATGATGTGCCATTATATACTGAATACAAATACCAATCATCAAAAAAATTATTACACAAAAAAGGTTTGTCTTCATTATTCAGCAAAGCAGAAATTCCCGCATTGTTTAGAATATATGACAATGGTTTTCTACACATAAAGAATCCATCAATTGTACTCTCAATCTGAGAAACCAAGAAGTATCCATCTCTCGTAAGACTTTGGAATAGCGGTGGCAAAACAGAAACTTGAACGGTTGTGCTACCCATTCCGCCACAACCACCTTGACAAGTACTTCCATAACTATATGAATAATATCGCATACCTTCAACAGCAAAGGCAGATGTATTTTCATCAAGAGTCATTACTGATGCAGTTTGTGCTACAGGCTGCTCTTCATCATTTGCAGAAAGAACAACGATTCTATCTTCGCTGATACCGATGGCAGCTACACCTTGGTTAGCCGCAGCTTGTGCTTCTTGCATTGTGCAAGACTTCCAACCCATATAGTTATTAGTGCTTATGGTTTCATAAACAGTCTTAATATCACCATGCGGTAATGCAACACCCATATTGTCAAAGATGGCTCTTGCAGTTGCAAGGGAATCGTCTGTCTGTTCGTGCTGTAACGTATGTTCAATAACATTATTATACTGTTTCTTGTTCATTTTTATTATACCTCCTTTACCACATATTTTCAAGGACTTTATCATCCTTGGCATATACGTCTTCTACACTTATAAAATCAAAGGTAGTAGTAATTTTTTCAAAACTTCTTCTGTTTCGTGCAACTGTAAGCATATTTAAAACTTACCTCTGACAACGAGGGTTAAAAATGTTATTTTTAAATTAAAAGACAAAGAGCGGTCAGCCTTCGCCAACCGCCTTTTAAAGAATAGAGTAAGATTAGTTTTTATTCAGTGACAAGATGCCATACCATTATCACCAAATATATCTGTCACATCGTAATCTCGATATTCAAGTTTTTTCTGATCATATCCTATTAAATGGATAGAATTATCTGTTCTTTTTTCAAAAATGCACGACCATGACAAGTCACAACTAACATTAAAGTATACAGAGGCATTAAATTTATCAAAAAGAGAATAACAAGTATTACCAGTTTGATTTTTCAGCACCTGTTCAATTTGTTTTAAAATTGTTGTATCCGTTATCTTTATTGTAGAGTTATCGGATTTAACTATAACAATTTCTTTTATAGAAAGTCTTTTCACAGGTTCTTCAAATTCATCATTCATAATAATTTTTGTATATTCGTTTGAACCAAATCCAACTATATCTGAACCTTTTAAATATAAAAGTTCATTTTTTGCAACACCTTTAAAATTATGTACATTGCAAAATATGTCATCTGGATACTTACCAAGATATTTTTGCGGTTTCCCACTATAACACTCCAATTCTATCCATTCATAATTGGCAATATCCGTATAATACTTAAAACTGGAGTTGCACTCTTTCAATAATGACATTAAAAGCAAAGTAACTAACGCTAAAACAATCAAAATGACTGATAAATGAATAATTAATTTTCTTTTTTTTATTTCAAACACCTCTGTATATAAACTTTACATCTTATAGCGTATACTGGGGAAAACTCTTAATGCCATTGGCATACAATGTACTACCATTAATAATTGCTTTAACAAATCCAATAACATCTGGAGTGGAAGCATATTTCACTAAATTGTTATGGTTTGCATTAACGAAAAATGTTTTTCCAGGATAAATATCATTCATACTTGCACTATAAGATAAAACTGTTCCGTCTCCTGCACTTACTGATGTGGTTGAATAAGCACCTGTTGCATGATTAAAAGTATATGTATTTGGTGTAGCCTTACTTTCGCCAGCAATATAATAGGTATTAACATTTGATGTAACATGATTATTGCCATTCCACAAAGAATCATTTCTAGCCGTCGCTTCATCAAATAATACAGAATTGTAGTTTGGGATGGCAACGGATAAATAAGTTCTCGTGTTAGCGAATGTATTTAAAGGTGTATCGCCACCAATTAGATACCAAATTGAATAGTATGAGCGATTACCTAATGAAAAGAACTTTTTTGTTGGTAAAAGCTCATATAACGAAGGTATATTGACAGCCATAGCTTGTAATACTGGTTGTAAAATCAATTCCTTTGCCACCCATGCTAAAGGTTCCCATAAATTAGATAGAGCATTATCTATAGCTTCTAATTCTCCGTGAGACATTACAGGTAACATTTCCAAAGAACCCAAATAGGGAGTTCCAAGTGTAATTACTTTCTCTATTTTACTTCTAATAGAATAATTGGTCAACATATGTGAGGTTACCAATCCACCCATACTATGAGCAACAATAATTACACTATCGTATTGTTCAACCTTGTTTTTAAGTAAAGAACCTGAAACCGAATTCGGTTTCCTCCAATCATACCCAAAGAAAATAACATCATAGTTGTCCCCATAAGTATTCTTTAGTTCTGTATATAACTTTTTATAGGAATTGAGAGCACCATAATTATTAGTATTTCTAACACGCAAATTATATACACTGTTTCCACTAGTATCACATTGTAGTTTTGAAAGTTTATTTACGGCAGATAACCCTACTGATTCACCGCTCTCATATGGCGGCCAAACTTTTGTTCCAACACTAAAATCATCGGTAGCCGTAGCTAATTCAAGTTCAGTTCCCATAACGCCCGGGACAATTATTATCGCTTTACGCCAAGGAAGAGTTGAATTTCCACCGCCTTGTCCTGTTCCACCATAACTATACGAATAATACTGGAGACCATCCACCGCAAAAGCCGAAGTATTTTCGTCAAGAGTCATTACCGATGCAGTTTGTGCTACGGGCTGTTCTTCATCTTTTGCAGAAAGGACTACAATTCTGTTTTCACTGATACCGATAGCGGCTGTGCCGTTATCGGCTGCAGCTTGTGCTTCCTGCATTGTGCAAGACTTCCAACCCATATAGTTATCGGTTTTAATCGTTTCATAAACAGTTTTCATATCACCCTGCGGTAATGCAACACCCATATTATTAAATATGGCTCTCGCAGTGCTGAGGGAATCATCGGTATGTTCGTGCTTTAATGTATTTTCTATTACATTATTATACTGTTTTTTATTCATTTTTATTATACCTCCTTTACCACATATTTTCAAGGACTTTATCATCCTTGGCATATACGTCTTCTACACTTGTAAAATCAAAGGTAGTTGTACCGCAAGACCAAAGAGAAATGTCCTCAGGTTCTAACGCTGACGGACAATAAGGATTCCATTCTTCGGGCATTGTATCAAGCTTTGGCTCAGTTGCCATAAAGAGCGCACCCAAATAATTTGCATCCTTTGTTGCCTGTACAAAGTGACTGCACTGACGGTCAAAGTTGAAATTCTTCGACGAATCGGTATTACCAATAAATGCAGGAATATAACCGTTTGCTGAAACCGTTTGTGCAAAGGAAATCATCCAGTTGTGATTTACACTCCACTCAGGTTTAATTTCAGCAAATAATGCAATACTCGAGTTTTGAGGAACACCTAATTCCTTTGCGTTTTTAATTGCTTTTAGTGCATCCTCTGTACCATTCACACCTGATACCTTAGCTTCAGTAAGGTCACGAACGACCAAACCAATTTTGCAATCCTTTGCCTTTAAGAACTCAATTTCTTCAGCAGTGATTTTATCTTCACCACTAAGTGTTCTCATACAAAAGGCGGGAAAGCATTTTTGCCTTTTTACCCAATCATACATTGTATAACCATTCTTAAACTTTTTATTGATAGGTGTGGCTGAACAAACACCGAAAATAGTTTTCATTTTCTTTACCTCCTATAATTTTATTTTTTGATTAAAATGTAACTATTTTTTGAAATCAGCTTCCCGATTTCTTGCAATTGCAACCACATTATAAAAACCAACCCTGACAACTAGTGTCATAGTTAAAAAATATTTTTAAGATTTTTCAAATTTAACAGATGCAAAAAAACAGACCTTAAAACAGAAAAAAATTCTGTTTTAAGGTCTGTTTTTCGCTTTTTGTTTAAAATAAACTTAGTAAATATAAGGTATGACAAAAATCATACTGACACATTGAAAATCATACCAAAGAGAATGCAGTTAAAAACTTTGTTTTCAAGCGGTAAACTTGCCAAAAGTATGACGGCTATTCCTGCCTTGCCTTACTTATTTGATGAAGCAGGCAAGGCTGAATAATCATTTGTCCCTATTGTGGCACAAGGATAGCACAATTTCACATTTGCTGCAATAATTATTTAAAAAGGTGTAAAGAAAAAAGCTTGACAGATTCTAATAAACGTGTTATAATCGCTATTCGGTGAGGTGCTTTAAGTGAAAGATTTATATGTTTCCGCTTTGCTAGATGTTTACGGCTTTGTTTTAAGCGAAAAGCAAAGAACTCTTACCGAATATTATTATAACGACGATTTATCCCTTTCGGAAATTGCCGAAAATGAGGGCATCACCCGTCAAGGAGTTAATGACCTGATTAAAAGAGCAGTAGCGCAGTTAAACTCTTTAGAAGAAAAATGCGGTTACTGCAAAAGTTTCTTAAGGCTTAAAGAAATTTCCGCCGAGATTAAAAACGGCAAGAGCGAGAATATTGATGAAATTCTTGATATTATAGATAATTTGTAAGGAGTGAACAAAATGGCGTTTGATAATTTATCTGATAAGCTGTCTGCTGTCTTTAAGCGCCTGCGTTCAAAAGGTAAGCTTAGCGAAGCAGATGTAAAAACTGCTATGCGTGAGGTGCGTTTAGCGCTTCTTGAAGCTGACGTTAACTATAAGGTTGCTAAGGATTTTACAAACACCGTTACCGAAAAATGTATTGGTGCCAATGTGATGGAAAGCCTTACTGCACCGCAGATGGTTATTAAAATAGTTAAGGAGGAGCTTACCGCCTTAATGGGCAGTGAGCAGGCACGTCTTAATATTTCTAATAAATTACCCACTGTAATTATGATGTGCGGTTTACAGGGTTCGGGTAAAACCACCCATTCAGCAAAACTGGCAAAGCTTTTGCGTGCGCAGGGTCACAGACCCATGCTTGCCGCCTGTGATATTTACCGCCCTGCCGCTATTGAGCAGTTAAAGGTTGTAGGCAAGGCTGTAGATGCTCCTGTATTTGAAATGGGCACCGAAAAGCCAGAAGTAATAGCTAAAAAAGCGGTAGCTTATGCCAGAGATTACGGTCACGACTTCCTTATTCTTGATACTGCGGGTCGACTTCATATTGATACCGAGCTTATGGATGAGCTAAAACGCATTACCGAAACGGTTGAGGTTCATAACATACTTCTTGTAATCGACTCAATGGTCGGTCAGGACGCTGTTAATATTGCAAAATCCTTTAATGATATATTAGAGCTTGACGGTGTAATTCTCACCAAGCTTGACGGTGACACCCGTGGCGGTGCAGCGTTGTCGGTAAAAGCGGTTACAGGCAAACCTATTATGTATGCAGGTATTGGTGAAAAGCTTGACCAATTAGAGGAATTCCACCCTGACAGAATGGCTTCTAGAATACTCGGTATGGGCGATGTACTCTCCCTTATAGAAAAGGTTGAATCCGAGATAGATGAGAAGAAGGCAGAGGAAGCCGCAAAAAGACTTCAGGAAAACAAGTTTGATATGAACGATCTTTTAGATCAGTTCCATCAGATAAAGAAAATGGGCTCACTCAAGAGCATTCTTTCAATGCTCCCAGGTATGGATAAACAGCTTCGTGACGTTGATATAGACGACCGTCAGCTTTTAAGAATTGAGGCAATTATAACCTCAATGACCAGAAAGGAACGTGAAAAGCCCGATATTATAAACGCTTCCCGACGCAAGCGCATAGCAGCAGGCTCAGGAGTTAAGGTTGAGGATGTAAACCGCCTTTTAAAGCAATATGAACAGATGAAAAAGATGTTCAAGCAAATGAATTCCAAGGGCGGAAAACGTAAAATGCTGCGTGGTATGAATATGCCTGGCGGTGGCTTTAATAACTTTGGTTTTTAAGATTTATCTTTTAAAACATATAAAACAAATTATTTAATTCTCTAAACGGAGGTGGAAAAACAATGGCAGTAAAAATCAGACTTCGCCGCATGGGCGCAAAGCGTGCTCCCTTCTACCGTGTTGTTGTAGCCGATTCGAGATATCCTCGTGACGGTCGCTTCATCGAGGAAATCGGCACCTATGATCCTACTAAGGACCCCGCAGCTGTAAACATTGACAGCGAAAAGGCTAAGAAGTGGATCTCTAACGGAGCTCAGCCTACCGATACCGTTAAGGCATTACTTAAGAAAAACGGTGTTCTTTAATTTAAAATCTGGCGAGAGTGGCACCCATTACGGTTTTACTCACCAGCCTTAAGCGAGGAAAAACTAATGAAAGAGCTTCTTATTTCTTTAGCATCGGGCTTAGTTGAGAATCCCGATCAGGTTGTTGTTACTGTTGACGAACCTACTGCAGAAGGTGTTATTGTTTATCACCTTCATGTTGCAGAGCAGGATATGGGCCGCGTTATAGGTAAGCAGGGCAGAATTGCCAATGCTATCCGTGTAGTAATGCGCGCTGCTGCCAACAGAAACAACCAAAGTATTTCAGTTGAAATCGACTAAATATTTATGCGGCATCGTTTAAAAACGGTGCCGCAATTTTTAGTGAAAAGAGGTATCTGTCTTGAATTTAACTAAAGAAGTCATTTTAAATTATTTGCAAGAACCCACAAAATTTAATATCACTGTTTTAGAGGAAACTGACTCTACAAACAGTTTATTAAAAGACCTTGCAAAACTAGATGCACCAGAAGGTACAATTATAATATCCAACTCTCAAACCTGTGGCAAAGGCAGATATAATAGAAAATTTTATTCCCCGAAAAACTGTGGAATTTATATGAGTATTCTCCTAAAACCTACCTTGCCTGCTACAGAGTCAGTGCTTATAACCGCCGCTGCTGCTACCGCAGTAAACGAAGCTGTTTTAAAAATTTGCAGCAAGGAAACTCAAATCAAATGGGTAAATGACCTAATGTTGGATGGCAAGAAAATATGCGGGATTTTAACCGAAGGTTCACTAAATGCAAAAACAGACTGCTTCAATTGGGCTATTTTAGGTATAGGCGTTAATGTGTATGAACCCCAAAGCGGCTTTAACGCAGAAATAAAGAATATCGCAACCGCTATAACAAACGAAGTAAAGCCTAACCTTAGAAACAAGCTTTGTGCCGAAATTATAAACTGTTTTTTTAAATATTATAAAAACTTAAAAAACAGAGCTTTTCTAAAAGCCTACCGCCAAAAATCCTGTGTTTTAGGCAAAGAAGTAAACGTAATTAAAAATCAAACCAACCTCGAAGCTTTAGCTTTGGAAATTGATAATGACTGCCGTTTACTGGTAGAGTATAAAAACGGCGAAAAAGAGTACCTTACATCAGGTGAAATCAGTATAAAATTAAAATAGACAAAAAGCTGATCAGCTCTTAATTCTTATCTTTCTTTACCTATAAAGAATATTGCAAGCGTTCCCGGACCTGCATGCGCAGCAATAACCGGATCTATCATATTATAAACTACATTCTTAACCTTATAGCGCTTCTTCACTTCTGCTTCAATATATTTGGCGTCATCCTCGCAATCACCGTGAACAATAAATATATCCTGATTTTCAACATCTGTTCCCTTTTCCCCAACCGAACTGATAAGATGCTCTAACGCAGCAGCTCTGCCTCTTGCCTTACCGGTTACATAAAGCTTGCCATCATCTGCAACATGAAGCAAAGGCTTAATGCCTAAAAGTGTTCCGAAAACAGCACTTGTACCCGAAAGTCTGCCGCCTCGTTTTAGGAAAAACAAATCATCTATAGTAAAAACATGACATATAGAAAGCTTGTTATTCTCAACCCATTCTGCCACTTCTTCAATAGATTTGCCCTCATTTTTAAGCTTAACGGCATAATGCACAGCCATACCCTCTCCCAAAGAAGCACAAAGGGTATCCACAATTATAACCTTACGGTCAGGATACATTTCCCTGTAATCCTCAGCAGCTAACATTATGTTCTGACAAGTACCCGAAAGTCCCGAAGAGAAGCAAAGCACCAGCACATCCTCACCGTTTTCAAGTATTTGCGGTATAATTCTATCACAATCACCACGGTTTGCAAGTGAGGTTGTAATAACTGCCTTTTCTCTCAGCAAGCGATATGTTTCGGAGAAATTAGTCTTTTCTCCCTTTACATAACTGTCAAAATCCTTTTCGCCGATGCGGTATTTAAGAGAAATAATTTCAATACCGTATTCCTCAATCTGACGGTCGGTAAGATTTGCACAGGAATCGGTAACAATTTTAAAACTCATAGCTGAACTCCTTCTTTATTATTGTTTAAAATTATATAACTTATGATGTTCTAATTCAATCTAATGCTGTCTTTTTTTAATTCTAACAAAAAAATATTCACAGTAGAATCATTAAATCAAACTCTACTGTGAATAGAATTGTCTTTATTCAAGCAGTTTAATCACATTTAGTATAACTTTGATGAGAGCCTCAAAAGTCTTCCATTTCCTCCGAAAGCCTCTCCCACTCATTCAAAGCAATATCCAATTCTATCTGCAAATCCTCCTGCTCCTTTTGAAGCTCAGAAAGCTTTATATAATCGGACATATTTTCTTCCAGCAATAATTCATTCACAATACCGCCCAATTTTTCTTCAAGCAGAGCTATTTTCTCCTCTGCTTTTTTTATTGCCCTTTCTCTTTTAGCTTTTTCCTTTGCAGGGGTGGTATATACCTTTTTCTCCTTGGGTTGCTTTACCTCGGAAGCTCGAATTTCTGCAGGCCTGCTTTGATTTTCAATATATTGCTCATAACCGTAAGGATAAAGCACAGTTTCACCGCTTTTAAAATTGAGCACCTTAGTTGCTATTTTTTTAATAAAATAACGGTCGTGCGAAACAAAAATAACTGTACCCGAAAAGTGTGTCAGCATTTCTTCAAGCGTCTCTTTTCCCACAATATCCAGATGGTTAGTAGGCTCATCAAGAATAAGGAAATTAGGTCTTTTTTTGAATATCTTACAAAGAGCAAGACGTACTCTTTCTCCGCCTGAAAGAACATTTACGGTTTTAAAAACATCCTCACCGCTGAAAAGAAATGCGCCTAAAGCACATCTGGCTTCAAACTCGGTAAGACTGGGAAATTCAGCCATAAAATCATCGAGAACCGTATTGTCACTTTTGTATTGCGCCATTTGCTGGTCAAAATAACCGATACTTGACCTGCCGCTAAATGAATATACACCCGACAGTGGCTTTACATCGCCCACAAGAGTTCTTATAAAGGTGGATTTTCCAAGACCGTTGCCGCCGATTATGCCAATTTTATCACCCTTTTCAACCTTTAAATTAACGGTAGACAACACTTTATTGTATCCTACTGCCAAATCGGTCACTGTAAGCATATCCTTAACACCCACATCCATAGGCTCAAAATCCGCATTAAATGTACGTAGGTCATAGCTTTCAGGGGCTTCTATCGGTACCATACGCTCTATCTGCTTTAATTTTGACTGTGCCATTGCTGCTTTGGTGGGCTTATATTTAAAACGGATAACCAGCTCATTAAGACGTTCAATTTCCTTTTTCTGAGCAAGATATTCTCGTCTTTGTTGCTCACGAACCTGTTTTTTGAGCTCGGTGAAACGAGTATAGTTACCTGCATATTTGTAGGTTTTGCCGTGTTCTATTTCATAAACAGTATTAACCACATTATCAAGAAACATTCTGTCGTGCGATACCACAACAAAAGCTTTTTTATACTCTTTCAAGTATTCTTCAAGCCATTCTGTAGCCTCAATGTCAAGATGATTTGTGGGCTCATCAAGCAATAATATTTCCGGTTTGGAAAGAAGTAGCTTTAAAAATGCAATTTTGGTACGCTGACCTCCCGAAAACTCATAAAGAGGTCTATGCTTTTCTTGCTCACCAAAACCGAAATGCTTTAAAGCTGCCTCATATTCCTTCTCAAAATAAAAGCCGCCTAAATTTGTAAAGGTGTCTAAAAGATTTGTATAAAGCTTTATACTTTCTTCACTTTGGCTTAGCTCCATTTCTTTTTGTGCAGACTCCATTTGTTCCTTAACAGTAAGTATTTCTGTATATGAACTACGTATTTCTTCTAAAAGAGTAATACTGTCGTCCCTAAAAGTCATTTGGGAAAGCGTACCTATTTTTGGTCTACCTGAAACAGTATAAAAACTATCGATATCGCTTTCGCTTTTTACTATTTCATATTCACCTGCTATTAATTTTAAAAGGGTGGTTTTACCGCAACCGTTACGGCCTACTATGGCAATTCGGCTGCTGTCGTTCACTTCAAAATTAACCGAGCTTAGTATTCTCTCTCCCGAAAGGTCAACTGCTCCGTTTTGAATTTTCAGTTGCATTGTATTCCCCCCTCAAAATAATCAGGGCGAACTTGAGTCCGCCCGATGTTAATTATTTTATTTCAGCATATTCTTTAAGAACTTCGACAACCTTTTCACTAACTACCATATTTTCAAAGTAATACTCACCGTAATATTTCTTCAAATCTTCGGCAGTTACTTCACCACTGCTGTATTCTTTAAGCATATCTTCAATTTTAACATCAATATCTTCAGCAGTTACTTTAATCTTTTCCTTATCAAGTATAGCATATAAAGGCATTTGCTCATCCATTAAAGGATAAACCTGTTCTTCAATCAAAGTTTTATCAAAAGAATCTCGAGTCTGTCCCATCTGGCTTATATAGGTAGTAAGATCAATACCGTAATAAGAAGATAAGTTTTTCTCGAGCATTGCAGTAAGCTCGGTCTTCAAAATTTCTATATCCTCTTTTGGATAATCGTTAACGGTTGTCTTATCAAAAACCGCTTCTAAAAGATAACCGTTTGTAGCTCTTTCCTTTACATCATCCTCATATTCGCTGAGAGATTTAAAACCAATCTCATCGTAATAATCGGCAGGAACCATAGCCTCCTCAGTTTTTACATAATTCACCTTAACTGTAAAAACCACATTCTGTCCTTTAAGCTCTTCATTGTCGTAATCTTTAGGGAATGTCAGATTAAGGTCAACAGTGCTTCCTATTTTTACGCCTATAAGTCCACTTTCAAATCCGTCAATAAAACTTTTTGAACCTATTTTTAAATCGTAACCTGTGTCTGTACCGCGGTCAAAAGCAACTCCGTCTTTTTTACCCTCATAGTCAATATTAACTGTATCACCGTCAGCAACAGTTCCCTCTGTCTTTTGCACATACAGATCAAAATCCTCAATATCGCCTTCCATTACACCGTCACACATTTCCTTGAATTTGTCGGAAGATGTATCTACCTTCAAATTTTTATAATCTGCCAATTCTACAAAATCAGAAAGCTTTGCAGATTTATAAAGTATTCTGTCCTTCTCACCGCAGCCTGTTGTAAATACCATTAAGAAAACTGCAACCAAAATAAAACTTAAAATTCTTTTCATATTTCTACTCCTTCTGCATTTCCCAACTCACCGTTGGAAGCCGCTTTTAAATAAGCATTTATAAAGCCGTCAAGATCGCCGTCCATAACAGCATTAATATTACCCGATTCAAAGCCTGTTCTATGGTCTTTGGCAAGGGTGTATGGCATAAATACGTAAGACCTTATCTGCGAACCCCAGGCAATTTCCTTTTGAATGCCCTTAATATCCTCAATTTTTTCAAGATGCTCACGCTCTTTAATTTCCAAAAGCTTGGATTTTAGCATTCGCATTGCCTGATCACGGTTCTGGAACTGGCTACGTTCATTCTGGCAGGCAACTACTATTCCTGTAGGAATATGTGTAAGTCTTACTGCCGAAGAGGTTTTATTGATGTGCTGACCTCCTGCACCGGAGGATCGGAAAACATCCATTTTTATGTCCTCTTCCCTGATTTCAATCTCAACATCATCAGCAATTTCGGGCATAACCTCAAGAGACGCAAATGAAGTATGTCTTCTGCCCGAAGCATCAAAGGGAGACACACGCACAAGTCTGTGTACACCCGATTCGCTTTTTAAATAACCGTAAGCGTTTTCACCTTCTATAAGCAGGGTTGCATTTTTAAGTCCTGCCTCATCACCGTCAAGAAAATCGAGCATCTGCACCTTAAATCCGTGACGCTCTGTCCAACGGGTGTACATACGCACCAGCATTGAAACCCAGTCCATAGCCTCTGTACCGCCGGCTCCTGCGTGGAAAGTAAGGATAGCATTGTTTTTATCATATTCGCCTGTAAGCAGAGTTTGAAGTCTTAAAGAGGCCAGGTTGTTTTCAAGTTCCGTTATAGAGCTTTCTATTTCCTCTACAAGGGACAAATCCCCCTCCTCGTCACCAATTTCTATGAGGACTAATAAATCATCATAGGAAGCACACAATCTATCATAGGTTTCGACTGTATTTTTAAGCTTTCCCGTTCTTTGTAGTATTTTTTGGGAATTTTCCATATCATCCCAAAACCCCGGCGCAGAAGCCTTGATTTCAAGCTCTTCAATTTCGCGAGTGAGTCGGTCATAGCCCAAGGCATCCTTAAGGTCTCTGAGCTCATTCTCATTTGACTGAAGACGCAAATTCAGCTGCTCAAATTCAAGCATAGTTTTCCTCCGTTATTTTTTAAGCACAAAAGCGCACCAATTGTCTTTATATCTTTCTTCAGCTACAGTAAAGCCATTAGCAGCCACTGCGTGAAGCAAATCATCTTTTCTTATATCAATTATACCTGAAACAATAAGTACACCGTTTTCAGTCATAAATTTATTCACATCAGGCAGAAGCCTTATAATAACATCTGCTACTATGTTAGCACAAATGATCTCATACTTGCCACTTATTTTGTCAGCAAGGTCGCCTACTATAAACTTAGCCTTATCAGATATACCGTTAATTTGTGCATTTTCGGTTGCTGTTTTAACCGACTGCGCATCAATATCTACTCCGATAGCACTTTCTGCGCCCAAAAGCACTGAAGCTAATGCCAATATACCGCTGCCGCAGCCTATATCAAGCATTTTAACACCATCAGTAATTTTGTCCTGCAATAACTCAAGGCAAAGAGAGGTTGTTGCGTGAGTGCCTGTGCCAAAAGCCGCGCCGGGGTCTATTGATAAAACTGTTCGGCTTTCTGGATTTGCATAGTCTTCCCAACTGGGCACAACCGCCAGCTTTTCACCTATTTCAATGGTATGAAAATACTTTTTCCAATTTTCGTTCCAATCGCTGTCGTCCACTCCCACAGAATTAGCCTCAAAGGGCACGCCCTCTGCAGCAAGACGCTCTTTTAAAAATTCCAAAGCCTCGGCTGCGTTATCGCATTCAGAAATATAAATATGAATAATAGAATTTTTTCTATCCCTATTAATAAGTTCCTCATCTATAAGGTCTATATGGGCAATATCCCAAGCCGATTGCTCCAAATCAGAGTAATCCTCAATATAAATTCCGTAAGGCACAGTCATATTTGCAATGGCAGCCGCTGTATCAGTAAACGCCTGAGGAACGCTTACCATAATTTCAGTCCAGTTCATTTTTCTTACCTCAATAAAAATATTCATATTATTATATCACTTTATTATGAAAATGAAAAGACTATTTTTTAAAAAATACGAAAAAGGCTGATTTAATAAAACCAGCCTCAAAAACTACTGTCTTCGCTTAAAAATTATAAACTTGCTGAAAATGTAGTTTGATAATACTACTATTACCTGCATTATAACCTTGGCAATTAATGAACCTGTTATAATAAAACCGAAAGCTTCAAAACTAAATGACTTCAAATTCAGTAAATCGATAAGCAAATATAATCCTGCCTCTTCTAATACAAGAGAAAATACTCTTGCAATCGTAAAGCCAATTATTTCTGTTTTAATAACTGAAAATTTCCAGCTTTTAGATTCAAAAACCCAAAGCTTGTTAGTTATGAAAGCAAATATTACCGTTATAATCCAGCTAAGAACATTACTTAAAAGATATAATTCTTCGCCAAATATAATGTTAAAAATTTGGAAGCATACTATATTTACAACTGTAGCCAATACGCCAAAAAATAAATAGCTTATAATTTCCTTTTTATCTTTCATTGTTCAAATCCTTAAAACGGTCAGAGGTACTGTGTAACAGCATCTCAAAATCGTGCTTATTTTTCTGCTTAATAGTATCAAGTATAAGACCTGAGAAAAAGCTCAAAATTGCCATTAAGAAACACATTACACAGGTGATAAGTGTAGGTATTTTTGCAACCAGTCCTGTTTTAAAGAATTCTATAAGCACAGGAATAAAGAAGACAAGACCCAATAACGCTAATAGCAAAGCAATTACCGAGAAAAAGCCTAAAGGCTTATAATTCTTAAACAGTTTAAATATTGTAAATAATACCTTAATACCGTCCGAATATGTGTTAAGCTTAGATTCGGAGCCTTCAGGACGGTCACGGTATTGAACGACCACGTTTTCACAATACATATTCTTGTCTACTGCGTGAATGGTCATTTCGGTTTCAATTTCAAAGCCCTTTGAAAGCACGGGGAAGGTTTTAACAAAAGAATAACTAAACGCTCTGTAGCCTGTCATAATATCTTTGATATCCGAATTAAAAAGGAGATTTATGGAATTCCTTACAATGCTATTACCGAAATTGTGAAAAGGTCTTTTGTTCTCTTCAAAATAGGTGGAAGAAAGCCTGTCCCCTACAACCATATCAACCTTTTTATCCAAAACCAGATTACACATCTCAGGTGCAAACTCCGCAGGATATGTGTCATCACCGTCGGTCATAATATAGCATTCAGCATCAATTTCACGAAACATTCTACGAATAACATTTCCTTTACCCTGCTTATATTCGTGTCTTACAACAGCACCGGCCTTTTCAGCTATTTCGGCAGTATTATCCTTAGAATTATTATCATAAACATAGATGGTAGCGTCAGGTAAAGCATTTTTAAAGTCAGTCACTACCTTTTCTATAGTTTT
>JBGVRU010000003.1:0-24875 GCA_045128715.1 Acutalibacteraceae bacterium
TTAGAATACCCAAGTGCAGGTAGTACTTTCAAAAGACCCGAGGGTTATTTCGCAGGTGCACTGATAGAAAAAAATAACCTTAAGGGTGTAAGTGTCGGTGGAGCAATGGTCAGCGAAAAACATGCAGGCTTTGTTATTAATTACGGTAATGCTACTTGTGAGGATGTTAAAAAGCTTATGGAGCATATAAAGGAAACTGTTTTAAAGGCTGATTCCGTAACACTTCAACCTGAAGTGATTTTTGTGGGAAGAGATTAAAGGTTTAAAATTATGGAATTATTAATTGTAACAGGAATGTCGGGAGCAGGAAAATCTCAGGCAGCAAACGCTCTTGAGGATATGGGCTTTTACTGTGTGGATAATATTCCGCCCACAATAATACCGAATTTTATAGATTTAGCTTCGCAAAGCGGTGAAAAACTAAAGCGAATAGCTATAGTTACCGATGTTCGTGGAGGAAATTTGTTTACGGAAATTTCTGCCGTTTTAAAGGATTTAAAGGATAATAATATTGATTTTAAAATCCTGTTTTTGGATGCTGGTGATGAGGTGCTTATTCATCGTTATAAAGAAAACAGACGTAAGCACCCTTTAAATAATGCCGATATTTCTTTGTCAGATGCTGTTAAAACCGAAAGAATGATATTGGCTGGACTCAGAAGCTGTGCAGATTTCACAATTGATACAAGCTACATATCAATTGCGCAGTTGAAGGTTAAACTTTCAGATATTTTTTTTGGAAGTGTTAGCAATGTTTTAAAAATTCAGTGCAAATCTTTCGGTTTTAAATACGGTGTTGATACCGAAGCTGACTTGGTTTTTGATGTAAGATGCTTGCCAAATCCTTTTTATATTGAGAATTTAAAGCATAAGACAGGTCTTGAGTCTGAGGTTAGGGATTATGTGATGAACAGTGAGGAAAGTGTTGATTTTCTAAATAAATTGAATGCTTTTTTAGACTGTGCCGTGCCTCTTTATGCTAAAGAGGGTAAAAGTCAGCTTACAATAGCAATCGGCTGTACAGGCGGCAAACATCGCTCGGTTACTTTTGCAGAGCTTATTTCCAAGCATTTAAAAGAGCAGGGTTTTAATAGTATTACAGTACACCGCGATATACAAAAAAGGTGATGGATATGTCTTTTTGTGTGCAGGTTAAAAATGAACTTATTTCCATAAGACCGTCAGGCTGCTGCAAACCGTCCTTAGTTTACGGTTTTATGCTCTATGGCAGGTCTTTTTCTTTAAAAAGCATTTGTCTTCAAACTGCCAACGAAAATGTTGCAAGGGCTTACTGCGATTTAATTTACTCGGTTTACAAAATCCGTCCCGAACTAAGGCAGGGAGGCAACCTGAAACCCACCTACAAAGCAGATGTAAAATCCGAAGCAGATAGACTTAAAATTTTGGCCACTGTAGATTTCGGAGTTTCGGAAAAAATAATTGATAATTCTTTCTTTTTAAGGGATTGCTGTGAACCCAGCTTTATAAGAGGAGCTTTTTTGGCTTGCGGTAACATAAACGACCCCGAAAAGGAATACCGTGCCGAATTTAATGTTAAAAACGAGAAATTGGCTCTGGAATTAAAGGAATTATTGGCAAAATACGGCATAATGATGAAAATCTCGGTTCGATCTTCGGGTATTCAGCTTTATATTAAGGACAGTAGCAGCGTTGAAGATTTGCTAACGCTTATGGGAGCAGGCAGAAAAACTCTTGATATTATTGATACTAAAATTATGAAAGAGGTAAAAAATAATATCAACCGTGTGGGTAATTGTGATAGTGCAAATATTTCAAAAACTGTTGAGGCGTCCATCCGTCAGCGAACAGCTATAGAATACCTAGAAAAAGAGGACAGGCTTTATAGCCTACCGCAAGAGCTTTTAGATGCAGCATTGCTCAGAAAGAATAATCCTAATGCAACGCTTAAAGAGCTTTGCCGAATGTCAGACACACCGCTCACCGTTTCAGGACTTAATCACAGACTTAAAAAAATTGTTTCAATTTATAAGGAAATGAAATAACTATCAATTCAAAAACTTTAAAAAGGGAGGGTGGCAATTTGGATTTCACTCATTTGCACGTTCATACAGAATATAGCCTGCTTGACGGTTGCTGCCGTATTAAGCAGTTAATTGACCGTGCTGCTGAATTGGGGCAGAAAAGTATTGCCATAACCGACCACGGCGTTATGTACGGCGTTATTGACTTTTATAAGTATGCTGTATCTAAAGGTGTTAAACCAATTATAGGTTGCGAGGTTTATGTGGCTAACCGAAGCCGTTTTGACAAGCAAAAGGGTTTGGATACCTACTCGCACCTTGTCCTGCTATGCGAAAATTATGAAGGCTATAAAAACCTTATCAAAATGGTGTCTGCGGGCTTCACCGAAGGCTTTTATTCACGCCCCCGTGTTGACCGTGGGCTTTTAGAAAAGTATCACGGGGGTATAATTGCGCTTTCTGCTTGCCTTGCAGGTGAAATACCTAAAAGAATTCTTAATAGAGAATATGAAAAAGCCAAAGAAATTGCGATTTGGTATAAATCTGTTTTTGGTGAAAATAATTATTTTTTGGAAATTCAAGACCATGGTATTAGAGAACAAAAAATAGTTAACCCCCAAATAATAAAGCTTTCTAAAGAAACAGGAATACCGCTTGTTGCTACTAATGACGTGCATTATATAATGGACGAGGACTACCGTATGCACAAGGTTTTGCTTTGTGTGCAGACAGGAAGTACGGTAAACGAAGAAAGCGCACTTGAATTTAAAACCAATGAGTTTTATTTAAAAACAGCTGAGCAAATGGCAGAGCTTTTTGGGGCTTTCCCCGAAGCTTTGGAAAATACCCTAAAAATTGCCGAGCGCTGTAATCTGGATTTTGAATTCGGCAAAATAAAGCTGCCGAGATTTGATATTGGTGAGTGTGACCATTTTGAATATTTTAAAGAAAAATGTTTAGAGGGCTTATATCGAATCTATGGTGAAAACCCCGAAAAAACTGTTACTGACCGCCTTGATTATGAGCTTTCGGTAATCAACCGAATGGGATATGTCGACTATTATTTAATAGTAGCCGATTTTGTTAATTACGCCAAAAGCCAAGGTATTCCCGTGGGTCCGGGCAGAGGCTCAGGAGCTGCGAGTCTTGCAGCTTATTGCATTGGAGTTACTGGCATTGACCCTATAAAATATAATCTTTATTTTGAGCGATTCTTAAACCCTGAAAGAATTTCAATGCCTGACTTTGATATTGATTTTTGCTATGTAAATCGCCAAAAGGTTATTGATTATGTAATTAAAAAGTACGGAACAGAGCGTGTTTCACAAATTGTTACCTTTGGTACTATGGCGGCAAGGGGTGCTATAAGAGATGTTGGGAGAGCATTAGATATTCCTTATGCTGTTTGTGATAAAATTGCAAAGCTAATTCCGCAGTCGGTTGGAATGACAATAAGTAGAGCAATGGAAGGCTCCGCAGAGCTTCGAGGTCTTTATGAAAATGACCCACAAATAAAAGAACTTATTGATATGTCGCTAAAGCTTGAGGGAATGCCCCGTCATGCTTCTACTCATGCGGCAGGCGTTGTTATTTCGGACAAGCCTGTTTCTGAGTATGTTCCGTTGGCTTTAAATGATGAGGCGGTAGTAACTCAGTATACAATGACAAGTCTTGAGGAATTGGGACTTCTTAAAATGGACTTTTTGGGGCTTAGAAACCTTACTGTTATTGATGATGCTCAAAAATATATAAGAGAAACTGACCCACAGTTTGATATTGAAAAAATCCCTCTTGATGATGAGCCGACATATACTATGATGGGTAAAGGACTTACTGACGGTGTTTTTCAGTTTGAGTCGGACGGTATGAAAAACGTTTTAAGACAGTTCGGTCCTCACAGTATTGAGGATTTGACCGCTATTCTTTCTCTTTATCGTCCAGGTCCTATGGATTCTATTCCTAAGTATATCCACAATAAACATAATCCACAGGATATCACTTATGATACACCCCTTTTGAAGCCAATACTTGAAGTGACCTACGGCTGCATTGTTTATCAGGAACAGGTAATGCAGGTGTTCAGAGCTTTGGCTGGATATTCTCTTGGCAGAGCGGATATTGTGCGCCGAGCAATGGCAAAGAAAAAGCATGATGTTATGCGAAAGGAACGTGATTTTTTCCTATACGGCGAAAAAGATCATAATGGTAATGTTATAACCGAGGGTGCAATCGCAAAAGGAGTAAGCGAAGAGGCTGCGAACCGTATTTTTGAGGATATGTCAAGCTTTAGCTCTTATGCTTTCAATAAAGCTCACGCAGCGGCATATTCCTTTGTGGCTTACAGAACAGCATACCTCAAATGCCATTATCCTGCTCAGTATTTTAGCGCTTTGATGACAAGTATGATGGATAGTGCAAGTAAAATTTCACTGTATACCGCTGAATGTAAAAAGAACGGAATTAAGGTTTTACCGCCCTCTGTAAACTACAGTGGAAGCGGTTTTACACCCGATGGTAATTCCATAAGATTCGGTCTTTTAGCGGTTAAAAATTTGGGTCTGGGTATTATAGAAAGACTGATAAAAGAACGTCAGGAAAACGGCAAATATACCTCTATGTATGATTTTTGCCTTAGAAATTATTCAAGGGAATTTAATCGCAAGGCTTTAGAGGGTCTTATTAAAAGCGGTGCTTTGGACGGTTTAGAGGATAATCGCCGTCAAATGCTTTATAATATTGAGGGAATACTGTCAGCTGTAGAAAATGAACGCCGTTTTTCGGCAGAGGGTCAGCTCAATCTATTTGATGAAATGGACTCCCCAAATGTATTTGTACCTGAAATGATGCCGGAAATGGACGAGGATTTAAAGTTAGAGCTTGAAAAAGAGGCAACAGGTCTTTATCTTTCAGGACACCCGATGGATAAATATTCTGCCTTTTTAAATAATGCAGGCTTTACAAAAATAGCGGATATTATTGGTGGCAAGTCGAGTGACGGTAAAAGGGTTACGTTTGCAGGTGTTATAAGTCAGCTAAAGGTACGTCAGCTTAAAAACAACAGCCTTTTAGCCTCTGCCTTGTTAGAGGATATAACAGCCTCTGTACCTATTACTATATTCTCAAAGCCTTACGCTCAGTATAAGGAGCTCCTTTCTTCAAAAGACCCTGTGATTTTAACGGGTAGGGTAGCCGAAAGAGAGGATAGAGATACCGAAATTATTTGTGAAAGGGTAGAGCCTTTACCAAAGAATACGGCACAGAAAAATTCTGAGCGTAAGCAGATTAAAAAGGCGCTGTACCTAAAACTCAAAAATACTGAAGAAAGTAACTTCGCAGAAGTAAAAAAAGTGCTTTCGAAATATCAAGGTCAGACACCTGTTATTATTTATTGTACTGACACCAATAAAAAACTTGAAGCACCAAAGCAACTGTGGGTTGCGCCTGTGAGCAGGCTTATCTCTTCATTATCTGATATTTTGGGGCAAGAAAATGTAAAATTAGTAAAATAATTGTTGAAAATTTTAAAAATATGGTATATACTAATATTTCAAATTAAATTGTTTTATTTTTTTTGGAGATGATATATGTGAAAACTATAGGAGTTTTAACCAGCGGCGGCGACGCCCCTGGCATGAATGCTGCGGTTCGTGCTGTTGTAAGAACTGCTATATCATTTGGTATGAACGTTAAGGGTATAAGACGCGGCTATAACGGTCTTATTGAGGGAGATATTTTTGATTTGGACGTTCGTTCCGTGTCGGATATTATTCACCGCGGTGGTACTGTGCTTTATACAGCAAGAAGTCCCCGTTTTAAAACTGAAGAGGGTATGAATGAGGCTATTGAAAACTGTAAGAAGTTTGGAATAGATGGTATTGTTGTTATAGGCGGTGACGGTTCTTACAGAGGCGCCAGAGATTTATCATTAAACGGCATTCCTTGTGTTGGTATCCCCGGTACTATTGATAATGATATTGCTTCTACCGATTATACTATTGGATTTGATACTGCAATGAACACAGTTCTTGAAATGGTTGATAAGCTTCGTGATACCTGTCAGTCTCACGACCGTTGCAGTGTTGTTGAAGTTATGGGTAGAAGAGCAGGTCACGTTGCTCTTCAGTGCGGTATAGCTGTTGGCGCTACTGCTATTATGGTGCCCGAGGTTGATAGCAATCTCGGTGATGTTATTGGCAAAATTGAAGAAACCCGCAAAACAGGTAAAGAGCATTTTGTAATTATGGTTGCAGAAGGTGTTGGCGGCGTTGAAGAAATGGCTAAAAAGATAGAAGAAGTTACAGGAATTGAAACCAGAGCTACCATCTTGGGTCACGTTCAACGTGGCGGTAATCCTACGGTTCGAGACCGTGTTCGTGCTACACAGATGGGTTATGCCGCTGTTCAACTTTTAAGTAAGGGTATTGGTAACCGTGTTATAGCTCTTAAGAATAATCATATTGTTGATTATGATATTTATGAGGCTCTCAATATGGAAAAGCCCCTTGATATGGAAATGTATGAAATAGCAAATATAACATCAATTTAAATTTAATTTTTTTGGGGGCGGCATTTTGACCGCCCTATTGTTTTTATCGAGGTGAGAAAATGATAAAGGAAAAGGTTTTAGTTGGTATGAGCGGAGGAGTAGATTCTTCTGTTACTGCAAAGCTTTTACTGGAGGCAGGTTATATTGCGGCAGGTGTTACTTTAGAGCTTTGCGAAACTGAAAATGACAGCAGTATAACTGATGCAGAATCGGTTTGCAAAAAAATGGGTATAAAGCACTATACTGTTAATCTTAAAAGTCAGTTTTCTCACTATGTGATAAGCGATTTTATTGACCAATACAAAAGAGGAAATACCCCAAATCCTTGTATCGTTTGTAATCGTTATATTAAATTCGGTGCTATGTTGGATACTGCACTTTCTTATGGATTTGATAAAATTGCCACAGGTCACTATGCCCGTATTAAAAGAGACGATAACGGCAGATATTTATTGCTTAAAGCACTGGATGAATCAAAGGACCAATCCTATGTGCTTTATAATTTAACTCAAAATCAACTGAGCCGAGTTCTGTTTCCGTTGGGTGAGCTTTCTAAGGCTCAAGTCAGAGAAAAAGCTATAGAAGAAGGCTTCGTAAATGCCAACCGACCTGACAGTCAGGATATATGCTTTGTGCCTGACGGTGACTATGCAGGCTTTATTGAAAGGGAAGACGGTTTTACACCAATAATAGGCAATTATATTGATATAAACGGAAAAATTTTGGGGCGGCATAGTGGTATAATTCATTATACTTTGGGACAGAGAAAAGGCTTAGGCATTGCTCTTGGCAAGCCTGCATTTGTTATTAAAAAGGATATTTTTTCAAATAATGTTGTTTTAGGTGACGAGGAGCATCTTTTTAAAACCGAGGTTATTGTAGACAGCGTTAATTTTATTCCCTTTGATAAGCTGCGCAGTGAAATGCGTGTTACCGTAAAGCTTAGGTACCGTCATAAAGCTGCTGAGGCTGTAATAGTTCCCATAAATGATACGCAGGTAAAAATAATATTTGATGAGTCTCAACGCGCACCCAGTCCCGGTCAGGCAGCTGTATTCTATGACGATGACATTGTTGTGGGTGGTGGAACGATAATTTGAGTATTTTATCTGTTATTTAAATCACATCTCAAACATATTATTCTATATATAATGTGTTTGGGGTGTTTTGTTTTGAAAAGGCTTTTTTGTTATTTGTTGAGCGTGATTTTAATTTTAAGCTTTTCTTTTACGGTTAGTGCAAAGGAGGTTACAGTTTCAAGTGAATGTGATATAAGCGATATTGATGTGCCGCTCGAGGCAGTTACTACAAATGCGGCAATAGGGCAGACACTTGATATTAAGGCTAAGTCTGTAATTCTGATGGAGCCTAATACGGGTAAAATTCTTTATGAATCTAATTCCGATGAAAAATTGGCACCGGCTTCCATTACCAAAATAATGTCACTTTTGCTCGTTATGGAGGCAATTAAACGTAAGGATATAACTCTTGAAACCGTTGTGACTGCAAGTGAGCATGCCTGCAGTATGGGCGGCTCTCAAATATGGCTGGAGCCTGGTGAAACTATGACTGTTGATGAGTTGTTAAAGGCTACAGTTATAGCCTCAGCAAATGATGCTTGTGTGGCTTTAGGTGAGCTTATTGCAGGCAGCGAAGAGGGATTTGTAGCATTAATGAACGAGCGAGCTAAAGAGCTCGGGATGAATAATACAACATTTATTAACTGCACCGGTCTTGATGCCGATGGTCATTTAACCTCTGCGCACGATGTGGGAATAATGTCTTGCGAACTAATAAAGAATAATCTTATAAAGCAGTATTCTACGGTTTGGATGGACAGCTTGAGAGATGGTAAAAGTGAGCTTGTTAATACTAATAAGCTTGTGCGTTTTTACAAGGGAACAACTGGTCTTAAAACAGGTACAACAGGTATTGCAAAGTATTGTCTTTCTGCAACTGCTGAAAGAAACGGTTTAGAGCTTGTAGCAGTTGTTATGGCGGGGGATACCAGTGATGACCGTTTTAACGGCGCTAAAAAGCTTCTGGATTACGGTTTTGCCAATTACAGCTTTTCTGTTTTAGAAGCTGAGCTCCCCGAAAGCGAACTTGATATCAAAGGCGGAGTGAAGAAAAAAGTTAAAGTTGAAGCAAGCGATAAAGTAAATGTATTGTTGACTAAAAACTCTACCGAAGAAATTATTAGAACTACAGAATGGAACAAAAATATAGAAGCTCCAATTAAAAAAGGCGACATATTGGGTTATGTTAATGTGTTTGCAGGAGAGAATCAACTTGGTAGAATCCCAATTAGAGCTACGGAAGATGTAAAAAAAATGACGATTTTGGTCGCAGCGGCACATATTTTTACCAAAATTTTTAAATTATAAAAACTTTTAGTGAATATATTGTATTTTGTCTTGAAAAAATGAGGAATATATTGTAAAATAGATACAGAAGCAAAACGGAGGTAAAAAAATGGCAATTAGTTTCAATTCAAAGTATGCGGCAAATTTTATCCGTGAGAATGATCTTAAAGGCTTAAAAGCTCAGGTGGACGCTGCTCATGAAACCGTAAAGAATAAAAGTGGTCTCGGTAATGACTTTTTAGGTTGGGTAGATTTACCTAATAATTATGATAAGGAAGAATTCGCAAGAATAAAGAAAGCGGCTGAAAAAATCCGCAAGGATACCGACGTTCTTATCGTTATAGGTATCGGCGGTTCTTATCTTGGCGCCAGAGCTGCTATAGAGTTCCTTAAAGGACCTTATTACAATTCTTTGAGAAACGGTGCTCCCGAAATTTATTTCACAGGTAACAGCATCAGCGGCTCTGACCTTGCAGATGTTTTAGCGCTTTGTGAGGGCAAGCGTGTTTCTGTTAACATTATTTCAAAATCAGGTACTACTACTGAGCCTGCAGTTGCTTTCAGAGTATTCCGTAAACTTCTTGAAGAAAAATACGGTGAAAAGGAAGCAGCTGAGCGTATTTATTGCACAACCGATAAGGCTAGAGGAACTCTTAAAGCCTTAGCTGATGAAAAAGGTTATGAGTGCTTTGTAGTTCCAGATGATGTTGGCGGTAGATTTTCTGTTCTTACAGCAGTAGGTCTTTTGCCTATAGCTGCTGCAGGTGCTGATATTGATAAGCTTATGTCAGGCGCTGCATTGGCTTCTAAGAAATTTGATGAAGCTGATATGTATAAGAATGACTGCTATTTATATGCAGCTTACCGTAACGCATTTTACCGCAAGGGTAAGTCTATTGAGCTATTGGTTTCCTATGAGCCTCGCTTTACAATGATGGCTGAATGGTTTAAGCAATTATTCGGCGAGAGTGAGGGTAAGGACAATAAGGGCTTATTCCCCGCATCAGTTACCTTCTCAACCGATCTTCATTCAATGGGTCAGTTCGTTCAGGATGGTAGCCGTTTAATGTTCGAGACTGTTGTTACCTTCGGTGGGAGCGATAAGGATATTGTTATCGAGGAAGAGGAAAATAACGGTGACGGTCTTAACTTCTTAGCGGGCAGAACAATGTCCTATGTTAACAGCAAGGCGTTTGAGGGTACGGTTTTAGCTCATACTGACGGTGGCGTTCCTAACTTTGTTATTAATGTTGATAAGCCTGATGAAGAAAACTTAGGCGAGCTAATTTACTTCTTCGAAAAGGCTTGCGCAATTTCAGGTTATATGCTAGGAGTTAACCCCTTTGATCAACCGGGAGTTGAAAGCTATAAGAAGAATATGTTTGCACTACTCGGAAAGCCAGGTTATGAAGATTTAAAGGCTGACCTTGAAGCAAGACTTGGTAAATAAAAGAAATAACTGCATTTTAGCAGTGAAATATAAAAGGAGCTGATTTTTATGATTAAACTCATTATCGGAAAAAAAGGTTCAGGTAAAACCAAAAAGTTGGTTGACTTAGTTAACGAAGCAACCGTAAAAAGTCTTGGCAACGTTGTTTGTATAGAGAAAGGTGATACCTTAACTTTTTCTGTTACTCATAAGGCACGTCTTATAGACGCTGATGCTTACGGAATTTCAGGTTACGGCGAATATTTCGGTATGGTTAGTGGTATTAAAGCGGGCAATCACGACGTAACCCACATCTTTGGCGATGCCACTCTCCGTATTGGCACACGTAATTATGACGAGCTTATAGCTTTCTTGGAGAGAGTTTCCAAAATCGAAGATGTTGAATTCTTGTTCACTGTATCGGCTGATAAGGAAGAATTACCCAAGAAGTTATTTGATATAGCTGAAATAGTTTAATCAAAACAAAATTTTAAAAGACTGCAACGACTTAATGTTCGTTGCAGTCTTTTTTTGGATATTTTATAAAACCGTGTATATACTTTTAATTGTTAATTAAATCGTATGGTTGAATTATGTCGAAAAAAGTGGTAAACTTGTTTTAAGAAAATTTTAGAAGGTTTGTTTATGATTGAATTAAAGGTATTTAGTGGTCATATAAGAAATTGGAAGGCATTGTGCGCAGAGCTTCAGGTTGATTTGAAACTTAAAAGAGAAAAAAGGGAAGAGGAAATAATTAAAAAAGCATATCTTAAATGGGGAAAGGAAATGGGACTTCATATTTACGGTATGTTTTCATTTGCTCTTCATGATACCGAAAACGAGCTGCTTTTCTGCCTTCGTGACCCATTTGGTACAAAACCGTTTTATTATTATGAAACTGCTGAGGGCGTTATCCTTTTCGGAACTACAATTAAAGAAATTATGGAGCAAAATGGCTTCAAAAAAGAGCTTAACGAAAAAATGCTCCAAATTTATCTTACAATGACCTATACAACTGGTGAAGAAACCTTTTTTAAGGGTATTAAAAAGTTGTTGCCGGGTAGGTTTTTAATTCGCAAAAACGGTAAAATAGCTATAGAACGCTATTGGAGACCTGAGTTTAAGCCTGACAGAAGTAAAACGGTTGATGATTTTGCGGACGAGCTTCATAATACACTAAAAACCGTAATGAGTGAGGTCAAGGAAGACGGTGAATATGTAGAAAGCTTCCTTTCGGGCGGTGTAGATTCATCTTATGTTCTTGCGGTTTCGGATGCTACTTCTTGCAATTCCTGTGGTTATGATGACAGCCGCCTTGATGAATCAGGTTTAGCTAGAGAAACTGCTGATATTTTAAACCGTAAATTCAACAGATGTCTTATTACCCCTGAAGAATATTTTGCTGCTGTGCCTTATGTCCAGTATAATATGGAGCAGCCTTTGGGCGACGCTTCGGCGGTCGCATTTGCACTAGGCTGTATTGCAACAGCAAAAAACACTAAAATCTGCTATTCGGGCGAGGGTGCTGACGAATTTTTCGGCGGATATAATATGTACCGCAACGCAGAACGCTATGGCGATAATTTAAAAACTTTTTATGTTGGCAACACCAATATTATGAAAGAGGAAGAAAAGAAGAAAATCCTCAAAAAGTATTATGATGATTTTGAGCCTATTGATTTAGTTAAGGATATTTATACCGAAAATGAGGGTCTTGACCCGCTTTCAAAAATGTGTGATGTTGATATTCAGGTATGGCTTGAGGGCGATATTTATCTGAATGTTGATAAGATGAGCCGTGCTGCAGGACTTGAGGTAAGAATGCCGCTCACTGACCTTAGAATTTTTGATATTGCTTCGCGTATACCGTCCGAATATAAAGTTACCGAAGAAGAAAACAAGGTGGTTCTCAGAACTGCTGCTTCAAAGGTTTTGCCTAAAGAAATAGCTTTTAGAAAGAAGCTGGGCTTTGTAGTACCTATACGTATGTGGATGGCGGACGAGCGTTATAACGGCGATGTGCGTGCAAAATTTAAAAGTGATATTGCTGAGAAATTCTTTAACTTGGATGAAATTAATGCTATTTTTGAAGAATATATCGGAGGCAATTCTGATAATTGGCGTAAGGTTTGGACAATATATACCTTCCTTGTGTGGTATGAAGAATATTTTGTGAAGAGATAAAACAACAGCCCGAACAGTTAATCTATTCGGGTTGGTTTATATATAGTGATTTTTTTATTAATTTTCTTGCAGTTGTCAATGACAAAGTATGTTCCTCTTGATTCTCCGTCCCAAAAAGCAATAACTTCATCGGCAAAGTCTATTATTTCTATATTTCTTTTTAATGGTGCACTTCTACCGTATTTTTTATATTCAGGTAAAAACTCAGTTAGCTTAATTTTATTTTTTATAGCATATTCTTTAGCGCAGGTATCAATACCTTTGGCACCACCTGAAACTATTTCAGTTGTGTATGGTGGTAAGTATTTTTCTAAATTTTTCACTGTTAAATTTCTTGAACCAATAATTGCAATTTTCATTTTTTATTCTCCTTTTTAGATATAAAATAGACATAAAATATATCTATATATTGATTATAACACAAAATAGACATAAAATAAACATATAAATAATTTAAAGCGAGGTTATTTTATGGCTACAAAAAGTTTATCAATAAGAATTGATGAAAAAATGCTTGATAAATTACATGTTATTGCTGATTATGAAGGTAGAAGTGCAAATAGTGAAATTCTTATTTTAATAAGGAATGAGATTGAAAACTTCGAAAAAGAACATGGTGAGATTAAAGTGTAACGAGGAATATTAATATGGACGAAAAAAATTTGCGTTATACATTAAGGGTAGATAGAAATTATTTCAAAAATTTCGATATGTTGCTAAGTTTGAAGGTCGGTCAACAAATAAAGAAAATGAACAGTTTATAAAAAACACGTTAAATCATTTGAAAATAAAAATGGCGAAATAAACATATAAAAAGTAAATGCCCCTTAAAAGGTTTTATCCTTTTAAGGGGCAAAGTTTTATTTATGTAAATTATTTATCAGCGTTATTTTTCTTTAATTCTGCTAAGATTTCGCCTAAAAGCTCTTCTGTAGTAGGTGCCTTGGGCTCCTCTGCGGCGGCTACTTCCTCTTCCTGCTTTTTCTTTAAAAGCTTAGTTTCGGAAATCTCCTTTGCTTTTGCAAAAATCTTAATCATAACAAATATTGCAAGTGCGATAAATATAAAATCGATAATTGTATTAAGGAATGTACCGAATCCTAAAACAACCTCGGGAGTTATAATCTCACCAGCTTCATCAAGAACGGCAGGCTCTATCACGAAGTTAAGCTTTTCAGTTAAATCAAAGCCGCCTATCAAAGTACCGAGCAGGGGCATAAGTACGTTGGTAACAAGGCTGGAAGTGATTTTACCGAAAGATGTAGCCATAATAACACCTATTGCCATATCAAGCACATTGCCACGCATTGCAAATTCTTTAAATTCTGCAATAAAACCTTTTTTATCCTTTTTCATTATAAATCCTCCAAATAAAATTTACATTTATTTTACATTTTTTAGGCTCACAAGTCAATAGTTAAAAATATTAGTTTTTTATTGGAAAATTGTATTTATTGCTTGAATAGAAAAGTAAAATATGATAAAATAAATTATCTGTGTTAAAAGGGGATATTATATTGTCATTTAAGGGGCAAATTTATAATAATTTTGATGAGCAAGCCTTAATAGCAAGTAGGGTAAAGGCTCTCGCTTTCGAGCGTTACGGATATGTGCCTAAAGCCTGTGTTATCACATTTGGTTGTCAGCAAAATGTTAGTGATTCTGAGCATTTAAAGGGTATGCTGTTACTTATGGGATACACTTTAACCGAGGAAATAAACGAAGCCGATTTTATAATTTTTAATACCTGTGCTGTGCGCGAGCATGCTGAGGATAGGGTTTACGGTAATATCGGTAAGGTAAAGCAGATTAAAAAAGACCGTCCTAAAACTATTGCCGCAGTTTGCGGTTGTATGGCTCAGCAGGAAAGGGTGGCTGAAAAAATTAAGAAAAGCTATCCTTATATTGATATTGTTTTCGGTACGCAGGTTGCTTTTAGATTACCTGAGTTTATATACAAAAGAATGAACGGCTCTCCAAGAATTTTTGAGCTTGCTTTAGAAAATGAGGATATCGTGGAGGATGTTCCTGTCAGCCGTGACGGTAGCTTTAAAGGGTGGCTTTCCATAATGAACGGCTGTAACAATTTCTGTACATATTGCATTGTGCCTTATGTGCGTGGAAGAGAACGCTCACGTGACCCTGAAAGGATACTTGAGGAAGCAAGAGCAATGGTAAAGGCGGGCTATAAAGATATAACTCTTTTAGGTCAAAATGTAAATTCCTACGGTAAGGGCTGTGACCACGGTGTAAACTTTGCAAAGCTACTTCGTATGATTAATGATATTGAGGGAGATTTCCGCATTAGATTTATGACCTCACACCCCAAGGATTGCACTATAGAATTGCTTGATACTATAAGGGATTGCCCAAAAATCAGCCGTCATCTGCACTTGCCATTCCAAAGCGGCAGCAGCAGAATTTTAAAGCTTATGAACAGGTATTATAACAGGGAGCAATATTTAGCGCTTATTAAAGCGGCTAAAGAGCGCATACCAGATGTGGCTCTCACGAGTGATATTATTGTAGGCTTCCCCGGTGAGACTTATGAGGACTTTAAGGAAACCTTAAGCCTTGTTGAAGAGGTTGAGTTCGCCTCACTTTTCACCTTTATTTATTCTCCCCGAAACGGAACACCCGCGGCTTCAATGCCTGACCCCGTAACAAGGGAGGAAAAGGGCAAATGGTTTGATGAGCTGTTAAGGCTACAAGAAACAATCGCCGCAAAGAACATAGAAAAATTCATCGGCAAAACCTACCGTGTACTTTGTGACAGTGTTGGCTCTGAGGAAGGCTTTATGTCAGGTCACACTTCAGGTACTGCGGTAATTGAATTTGTGGGTGACCAGAGCCTATTGGGTAAATTTGTTGATGTAAAAGTAAATTCATATAACAATGTGTTTAAAGGCACAATAATATAAATTAAATTTTAAAAAGAGGTATTTAAAATGGATGTAATTAAGGCAGTAAGAGAATTAGGAAAAGCTATTCAACAGGACGAGCGTTTTGTTCGCTATGCAAAGGCAAAGCTTGCAAATGATACTGATGTTGAGCTTCAAAATGCTATAGGTGAGTTTAATATCACACGTATGGAGCTTGACCGTGAGCTTAATGAGGATAATAAGGACGAGATAAAGGTTGCTGAGCTTAACGAAAAGCTCCGCGGAGTTTATGCTAAAATCATGTCTGCGCCTGCTATGGTTGAGTACAACACTGCTAAGGTAGAGGTTGACTCTATGGTTGCAGAAATTAATACTGTAATTTCAAAGTGTCTTGACGGTGAGGACCCCGAGACCTGCGATACAAGCACAGGCTGTACAGGAAGCTGTTCAACCTGCGGTGGATGCCACTAATTTTTTGGATTTTTTCTGAAAGGAGCGGAATAAATGGCACAATTATCCCCAATGATGCAGCAATATATGGATATTAAAGCTAAAAATGAGGACAGTATTTTGTTCTTTAGGGTGGGCGACTTTTACGAAATGTTTTTTGAAGATGCTAAAACCGCTTCTGAAGAGCTTGATATTATACTTACGGGTAAGGACTGCGGTCTCGAGGAAAGAGCCCCTATGTGCGGCGTACCGTATCATAGCTGCGAAGCTTATATTGCCCGTCTCGTTGAAAAGGGACACAAGGTTGCTATTTGCGAGCAGATGGAAAACCCTGCTGCGGCAAAGGGCATTGTAAAGCGTGATATTGTTAGAATTATCACCCCCGGTACTGTTATTGAGGACAGTATGCTTGAGGAGGGCAAGAACAATTATTTAGCCGCTATAAGCTTTGACAAGCAAAGCTATGGTATATGTTTTACCGATGCTTCTACAGGAGAATGTTATGTAACAAGCATTTCGCTCCAAAATGCCGAGAATAAAATAATTAATGAACTGTCACGTTTCAGACCTCAGGAGCTGCTGATAGATGCAAAACTCTTAAAGCAGTTAAAGGAGCTTACTAAGTTTATTGAAAACGGTTTTACAGGTGTTATTACCGAAAGACCTGAAGTAAGCTTTATATCGGCTAAAACAGAACACAAAATTTTATCTCACTTTAATGTTGTAAGCACTGAAAATTTAGGTGTTGAAGCTGGTAGTTCGTCATCAAGTGCTTTGGGGGCCGTGCTCGAATACCTTTATGAAACAGGCGTTACGGGTGATATTTCTGTAAATAAGGTTTCGGTTTACAGTGATAATGAGTATATGCGACTTGATATTACGGCGGTGCGCAATCTCGAAATAGTTGAGACAATGCGTACTAAGTCTAAAAAAGGCTCACTTTTATGGGTTATTGATAAAACCAAAACCGCAATGGGAAAGCGACTTCTACGCAGCTGGCTTATAAAGCCTTTGCTCAATATTACCGAGATTTCTGCCAGACAAAATGCGGTGGACGAGCTGTATTCCGATACTGTTTTAAGAGGTGAGCTTGCTGAGCATTTAAACGGTATTCGTGATATTGAGCGTATAATGACTAAAATTGTATACGGTACTGCCTCTGCAAGAGACCTGAATTCTATTGCTGATACAGCAGGAAAATTCCCACCCATAAAGCAATTGCTAAGTAATGCTAATTGCAAAATGCTTAAGAATATTTATGACTCTATAGATTTATTAGAGGATATAAAAGAAATTATCGATAACGCTATTGACGATAATCCACCTACTACTGTGCGTGAGGGTGGTCTTATAAAGAAAGGCTACAGCGCTGAGCTTGATATGCTACGTGGGGATATGACCGACGGCACAAATTTCCTTATGGATATTGAAGCAAGGGAAAGAGAACGCACAGGCATTAAAAATTTAAGGGTTAAATTTAATAAGGTATTCGGTTACTATATTGAGGTTACAAATTCTTTCCTTGATAAAGTCCCTGAGGATTATATCCGCAAGCAAACACTTACGGGGGCAGAGCGTTTTATTACCGAGGAGCTAAAAGAGCTTGAAAAGCGTATGCTTTCGGCTAAGGACCGCTCTGTTCAGCTTGAATATGAGATTTTTGATGAAATCAGAAAGAAAACTGCAAATGAGCTTGTTCGCTTTCAGCAAACGGCATCGGCAATTGCTACTATTGACGTACTTTGTTCATTAGCTAATGTTTCGGCAAATAATCACTATTGCAGACCTCTTGTTAACAATAGTGGAATTATAAATATTAAGTCTGGCAGACATCCTGTTGTTGAGCAGGTTATCAAAACACCGTTTGTTTCAAATGATACATATCTTAATATGCAGGATGACCGTTGTGCAATTATTACAGGACCTAATATGGCAGGTAAATCTACATATATGCGTCAGGTTGCAATTATTACACTGCTTGCGCAAATCGGTTGCTTTGTACCTGCGCAGTCTGCTGAAATAGGCCTTGTGGACGCTATATTTACCCGTGTCGGTGCTTCGGACGATTTAGCTTCGGGTCAGTCTACCTTTATGGTAGAAATGAGCGAGGTTGCCGAAATCCTTAAAAATGCAACCAAAAACAGCTTGCTTATTCTTGATGAAATAGGCAGAGGTACTTCTACCTTTGACGGAATGTCCATAGCAAGAGCAGTTCTCGAATTTGTTGCCGATAAAAAGAAATTAGGTGCTAAAGCGCTTTTTGCAACCCATTATCACGAGCTTACCGAAATGGAGAACGAGCTTGGCGGTGTTAAGAATTACAATATTGCCGTTAAAAAGCGTGGCGACGATATAACCTTTTTGCGCCGTATTGTCCGTGGCGGTGCTGACGGCAGCTACGGTATTGAGGTTGCAAAGCTAAGCGGTATTCCAAGCTCGGTAACAGATAGAGCTAAGGAAATACTTAAAAAGACCGAGGAGGAGGGAGTAATCACCTATAAAACTACCGCTTCAGCTGATATGCAGTTGCCCCTTGAAATGCAGGGTGCACAGGAAATACTGCGAGAGCTTCAAACGGTTGATGTGAATACTCTTACTCCTATTGAAGCTATGCAGATACTTTTTGACATTTGTAACAAAGCAAAATCTATTTAAATTTTTAATATAAAGGTGGTGTAAAAATGCCTAAAATTAATCTTTTACCTAAAAATGTTGCTGAGCTCATAGCGGCAGGTGAGGTTGTTGAAAGACCGGCATCTGTAATAAAGGAGCTTGTTGAAAACTCAATTGATGCAGGCGCATCGGTTATTACCGTCGAAATTCAGCGTGGCGGTATAACCTATATGCGTGTTACTGATAATGGCTGTGGAATGGAGCATAGCGATGTTCCTACGGCATTTTTGCGCCATGCAACAAGCAAAATAAGTGTAGGTAATGACCTTGACGCTATTGCTACCTTAGGCTTCCGTGGAGAAGCTTTGGCGGCGGTTTCTTCTGTCTCTAAGGTGGAAATGCTCACTTGTACTGCCAATTCCAATTTTGGCACTCATTATCTTATCGATGGCGGCGAGGAGCAGGTGTACGACGAAACAGGCTGTCCTGTTGGTACTACCATAATTATAAGAGACATTTTTTATAACACCCCTGCACGTATGAAATTCCTTAAAAAGGATATATCTGAGGCTAACGCCTGCGCTGCAGTTATTGACAGAATTGCGCTTTCTCACCCCGAAATTTCTTTTAAATTTATCCGTGACGGCAAACAGACCTTGTCTACTACAGGTGACGGTAACGTTAAGGGTACGGTTTACAGCGTGTTAGGTAGAGAGTTCTCAAACACACTGATTGAGGTTAATGGCGAAAGTCGGGGAATTACAGTATCAGGTCTTACCTGTAAGCCTGTTTCTTGCAAGCCTACAAGAAACAGTCAATTTACTTTTTTAAACGGTAGGCTTGTCCGTTCGGGAACTGTTGTTGCTGCAGTAGAGCAGGCTTATAAAAACAGCGCAATGGTGGGTAAATTTCCTGGTTTTGTACTTTATATTACTGTACCCTTTGATATGGTTGATGTTAACGTTCACCCTGCAAAAACGGAAGTCCGTTTTTCAGATGAGAGGGTGATTTTTGAAGCTGTTTACGGAACTGTTAAAAATGCACTAACAACAGGGGATACAAGACCTGAAATTAAATTTAAAACCCCCGTATTTAATCCCTTTGAACATATAACTGCAAAAGAATATAAGCAGCAAAGGTTAGATACCGAGAAAATTCCTGAAATGGAAAAGACTATTGCGGAAAAAATATATAAAGAAGATATAAGTTTACATAATTCCAATAAATCTGTAAATGTTTTGAGGGATGGCACTAAACCGCTATTTACTTCAAAATATTCATTTGTTGGTGCTAATGGCGAAAAAACCGAGCCAATGACACAAAAAGAGTTCCAACAAAAGCATATAGACACAGCAACAGTAAAGGAAATTGATATCTCTACTAATGAAGTTAAAGAGAAAGTATCGATTGACATAATATGTGATGAAGAACCTGAGAAGCACGATATTATTCTTATCGGAGAAGCCTTTTCTGCATATATTGTAGTCCAGATGGGTGACAGTATTTTTATGATTGATAAGCACGCGGCACACGAACGAATTGTTTTTAACCGACTTAAAAAAGAACACGAAACTCAGGTGCAGCAGCTACTTAGTCCTGCAACAGCAATGCTTAGCGGTGAGGAATATGACGCTGTGATAAATAATACAGAGTTGCTTTTAAATGCAGGCTTTGAGGTTGAGGATTTGGGTAATTCAGCGGTAGCAGTACGAACAGTTCCGTCATTTTTGGTTGGTGAAAATATACCGTCTTTAATATCCGAAATAGCATTAAGCATTATAAAATCTGGTACGGTTTCTACCGACAGGGAGGATGACCTTTTCCATACGGTCGCTTGTAAAGCGGCCATTAAGGCGGGTATGACCACAAGCCGACTTGAAATGCAGAATTTGGCTGAACAGGTGCTTAATTCTAAGGAAATTATGTACTGTCCTCACGGTAGACCAGTAGCTTATGAGATAAAAAAACGAGAGCTTGAAAAGCAGTTTGGCAGGATACAGTAATGATTAAGGCTGTTTTTATTGTGGGTCCTACCGCTTCGGGTAAAACTAAACTCAGCATTGATATTGCTAAGGCTTTCGGCGGTGAGATAATTTCTGCCGATTCTATGCAGCTTTATCGTGGTATTCATATTGCTTCTGCCGCTCCTGACTTTGAAGAACAATGTGGTATTCCACACCATTTGCTTGAATTTTTGGAGCTTAATGAAGAATATTCGGTTGCAGATTATGTTATAAAAGCACGTGAGTGTATCTCGCAAATTGCCGAGCGTGGAAAAATTCCTGTTATTGTTGGTGGAACAGGACTTTATATATCTTCATTACTCGATAATACCGAATTTACCGAGCAGGAAACCGATTGGATTTTAAGAGCTGAGCTCGAAAACCTTTTTGACAGTATCGGTGCTGAAAAAATGCTAGAGGAACTGCAGGTCTTCGATCCCGATAGTGCTTCAAGGCTTCACCCAAATAATCGCCGCCGTATTATACGTGCTTTTGAGGTTTACAAAATTACAGGCAAAACTATTACAGAGCAAAACGAGCATTCTCATAATAACAGTCTGTTTTTTGAACCTTTGGTTATCGGTATAACCTTTAAGGACAGGGAAAAGCTTTACGATAGAATAAACAGACGAGTTGATATTATGCTCGAAAACGGTCTTTTAGATGAGGCACGTACAACCTTTGCAGATACTAACGGAAAAGGAGCATTTCAGGCTATAGGTCATAAGGAGCTTTATGGTTATTTATCGGGCGAAAAATCTCTTGAAGATGCTATCGAGCTTTTAAAACAGCAAACGAGAAGATACGCCAAGCGTCAAATGACTTGGTTTAGACGAGATGACAGAATTAATTGGCTTTATGCTGATGAATGTGATGATATAAATAATAAAGCGTTTACACTGATAAATGAATTTTTAGAGGAGGAAAACAGGTGAAGATTTCAACGGTTCTAAGAGTTTTGGTAATACTTATTGCCGCAGTTTTTATAATTCATCAGGCCGTTTCCGCCTTTTATAATCCTGTAAAAACAGAAAATGCTGTTTTTTATACTGCTGTGGACGATTTTAAAATTACCGGTCTTATAATACGTAACGAAACACTTGTTGAATCCAATGCTAAAGGTGTAAAGCATTATGTTATTTCTGATGGTAGCCGAGTGGCTAAAAGCGGTGTTATTGCAAATATTTATGATAATGAATCCGCTTCAATAACGGTTACTAACATTGAAGATGTAAAAAAGAATATAGCCGATATTGAGGATATTTTAAGCTATAATGATATTGAGGCGGCAAATCTTGACCTTATAAATGCAAGGATTGAGGAAAGAGTAAATGAGCTTGTTTTATCTGCATCTACTGGAGAATACAGCGGTGTTTCGCCAAGAGCTGAGGAATTGCTTTCTGCAATAAACCGAAAGCAGGCGGCTATTGGTGTAGCTACAGATTTATCCTCAAGATTAGAAGCATTAAAATCAGAGTATACTGCACTTTCTTCTTCCTTACCTACAGCAAAAGGGAAGATTTTGGCGGAGCGATCAGGATATTTTGTTTCCAAAACGGACGGTTATGAGCGGGTATTTACCTGTGATGATTTAAGCAACATCACACCTGAATTTTTAAGCTCTGCCACTCCACAGAAGCAGGGAAGTAATGTAATAGGAAAAATTGTTTCTGACTATGAATGGTATATAGCAGCTGAGGTTTCTATAAACGAATCTCTTAACTATAAAGAGGGTGAAAGCCTGACGATTAGTACCGCGGTTAAATCTTCACCTGTGCTACCTGTGACTGTAAAAAAAATAAATATTTCTGAGAACACCTCAAAGGCGGCAATTATTTTTGCCTGCAATGAAATGAACAGTGAATTAGCTTCTATGAGAAGCGGACCGATGTCGGTTGTGAAAGCCGAATACAGCGGGATAAAGGTTCCCAAAAAGGCTTTACGTGTTGTGGACGGTGTCAGAGGAGTTTTTGTTCTAAGCGGTATGCAGATAAAGTTTATACCTGTCGAAATAACCTATTCAACCGAAAGCTATATCATCTGTGAAAAGCTGACTGAAAACAGTGATGTTTTAAAACTGTATGACAGTGTTGTTGTGAAAGGAAAAAATCTGTATGATGGAAAAATTATCAGCTAAAGAATTTGACGCTAATTTTTTGGTTATTACCAAAAATATTAAAGTTGCTGCTGAAAAATCGGGTCGCAATGCGCGTGATATTATTTTATTGGCAGCCACGAAAACGGTTGATGTTGATACTGTTAATTATGCTATAGAAAAAGGCATTAAATATATCGGTGAAAACAAGGTTCAGGAGCTTTTAAGTAAGGATAACAATATTATTGATGTTCACAAACACTTTATAGGTCATTTGCAAACCAATAAAGTAAAAGATATTATTGAACGCGTTGAGATGATAGAGTCTGTTGATTCTTTAAAGCTTGCTAAAGAAATTTCAAGGCAAGCAGAGAAACGTGGAATAACAATGGATATTCTTATTGAAGTGAATATCGGCGGTGAGGAATCGAAATGGGGATTTACTCCTGAAGAAACAGCCACAGCAATAGAAGATATATCTAAATTACCCAATATCAGGATTAAGGGACTTATGAGTATTCCGCCTGTTTGTGCAAACCCTGAGGAAAACCGTAAATATTTCCGTAAAATGTACAAACTGTTTATTGACATACGTACTAAAAAAGTAGATAATAGTAGTATGGATATACTCTCAATGGGAATGTCGGACGATTATGAGATTGCTATTGAAGAGGGCGCTAATCTTATCCGTTTGGGAACTGCCTTGTTTGGAAAACGGAATTATAAAATATAAAGGAGTTTAATTATGGGACTTATTGATAGCATTAAAAATATTCTTACAATTCCTCCTGAGGATGAGTATGAGGATGATTACGAAGAGGTAGCAGAAAAGGAAGAGCAAAGGAGAAAGCCGTTAGCTCAGGAGCCTTTAAAACGAAGTGAACCTAATGCAAGAATCCTCGGTGGAGGTAAGGCTAAAACCGTTAATTTTAATCAGGCTCAAATGCAGGTTGTTCTTGTCAAACCTGAAAGATATGAGGATGTAACCTCAATAGCAGACCATCTTAATGACGGCAAAACCGTTGTTCTTAATCTTGAGTCTACTGACAGAGAGCTTTGCAGAAGAATAGTTGACTTTTTAAGCGGTGCTACTTATGCTAATCATGGTAATATGCGTAAGGTTTCAAAAGGAACCTTCCTTATCGTACCTCATGGCGTTGATATGATGGGCGAGCTTATGCTTGAAGAATTTGAAGAAAATAAAATGTACTTCTGATGGAGACAGAGTTTTTTGTCGCGCGAATAGGTGATATTTCCGATATTTGTGAAAAAACACAGCGACCTAAGTATATTGGTTTTATATCTCCCGAGCAAAGTGTTTTAGCTTCACAGATACTCTCTAAAAGAAATATAAAGTTTGCCTTTTTTGGTGGCTACACCGATGCCGAAAGGGTGGTTTTAGGTTGCTTTCCGGAGTGGATGACGGACTTTGAGTTTCCAATAACTGCTATAACATTCAATTACCGTAAGACTGATATTTTGCATCATAGAGATTTTTTAGGTAGTCTTATGGCATTAGGAATTAAAAGGGAAACTGTCGGGGATATCCTTATTGAAGAGGGAAGAGCAGTTGTTTTTGTATTCGAGGAAATTGCCGATTATATTATGCGTGAAGTTGAGAAGATAGGCAGAATAGGTGTCTCCTTACAAATGGGAGCCGAAGAACCTTTACCGCTAAAAAGCGAATTGTGCGAATTCACCGAAACGGTGGCATCTTTAAGACTTGACTGTGTAGTTGCAGCGGTTGGCGGTTTTTCGCGGGGAGCGGCAAACGAAAAGATTGCTGACGGTCTTGTGTCGGTAAATTCTGTAACAGTAGAAAAAGCTACAAAATTTGTGACTGACGGTGATATTTTAACCGTTAGAGGAAGCGGTAAATTTATTATTGACTCAGCTATTGACCGAACCAAAAAAAATAGAATTATTCTTAAATACAAAAAATATGTGTAGTTGAATTTATTAAGGAGGTCTTTGTATGCTTAGTGCTTCAGAAATTAAAAACGTTAAATTCGCAAAATCTATGAGCGGTTATAAGCAGGAAGAGGTTGATATCTTACTTGATAAGGTTGAAGCCGATTATGCTCAATATGAACGTATTATCAAGGAATTTCAGGATAAAAACGATGCTCTCACTAAGGAAATTGAGGATTTAAAGGCATCGCAAAACAGTATTCAAAGTGTGCTTTTAAGCGCTCAGCAGCTTGCTGACAGAATTGTCAGTGAAGCAAAGGAGAAAAGCGAAGAAATTATCAGAAATGCTGAGACTAATATTTCTGTAATAACCGCTCACGAAAAAGAGCTTTC
>JBGVRU010000004.1:0-37268 GCA_045128715.1 Acutalibacteraceae bacterium
TGCCATAGGAGAGATTTATTTTATTGCCGTTTATATTGTATTAGTACGAATAGTTGAGGGTACTTTAAAAAAATAATATATGTAAATTATTTAAAAAACAACGGTAATTTTTCAAGGAAAATTATATCGTCTCGGTCGGCGGCATCGCCCTCGGCTAAGAAAGCGCAAGCAGCAGCTTCAATTCCGCCTGCAACTTTTACCAATTCTCTTACCGCCGCTAAGGATTCACCTGTGCTTATAACATCGTCGATTATAAGCACCTTTTTGCCTTTGATTTTATTAACTTCGGTTTCTCCGAGGAAAAGCTTTTGCTCTTTTTTGGTTGTGATGGAAGTAACGCTTACCTCAATTGAATTACGCATATAAACCTTAACGGCTTTTCTTGCTATAACATAAGGCTTGCCTGATTGTCGTGCCATTTCATAAGCCATGGGAATACTTTTGGCTTCGGGGGTTAGAATCACATCAAATTCAGGAACTTTTTTAAGAAGCTCCTCACAGCCCTTAATTGTAAGCTCAACATCACCGAAAATTATAAAAGCAGCAATATCTAGATTATCATTTACAGGGAACTTTTCGAGATTTCTTTCAAGTCCTGCAATTTTCATGGTATAAAATTCTGACATAACAATTAACTCCTTAATTATTTGTTAAAATCAACCCGGAGGCCACTGTAAATTTCTGCGGGCAAGTAGGTGGAAATGAATGTGGTGAACAGTTTGTCCGCCGTCCTCACCGCAGTTGTTTACAACACGGTAACCGTTTTCTAAATTTTCCTGATTTGAAATTTTAGCTACAGCCTCAAAAACCTTGCCTATAAGGAAACTGTTTTCTGCATTTATTTCATCAGCAGATGAGATATGCTCCTTTGGAATAATAATTGCGTGAAAGGGTGCTTTAGGGTCAATGTCAGCAAAGGCATAAACATATTCGTCTTCATATATTTTAGTAGAAGGTATCTCTCCCGCCACTATTTTACAAAATAAACAGTCAGCCATTTTTATGCTCCTATCTGAGTTTTTGCTATATTTGCTACAGTGTTAAGCGCTTCATCAAGCTTAGAAGTATCTTTACCGCCTGCCATTGCACTGTCAGGCTTACCGCCGCCGTTACCGCCGCATAATTGTGCAATTTCACGAACAAGATTACCAGCGTGAGCACCGCTTGCAATTGCAGACTTACCGCAAGCCGCACAGAATGTTAGCTTCTCGCCGTTAACGGCTGCTAAAACGATAACAGTATCTTCGTTATTTGCCTTTACAGTATCGGTCATTTTACGAAGCTCGTTAGCATCTGTACCGTCTAATCGGGCAACAGCAACCTTAACATTTCCAACAGTAACAGCAGAGGAGATTATATCATCTATTTTAGAGCCAGCAAGCTTAGCCTCAGCCTTTTCTAAAGCCTGCTTTGTTTCTTTAAGCTCGTTCATAACTGCAGTAGCGCGCTTTGCAATATCAGCGCTGTTCTGAGCTTTAAGATTAGCGGCAGTTTCGTTCATAAGAATGGTGTTTGCATAAATCACATTCATAACACCAAGACCTGTAACAGCCTCAATACGTCTTACACCTGCGGCAACACTCGACTCAGAAACAATGTGAAAAAGACCTATTTTAGCTGTATTATCAACGTGAGTACCACCGCAAAGCTCAATAGAAGTATCGTCAGCCGCAACAACACGAACAACCTCACCGTATTTTTCACCGAATAGTGCCATAGCACCGAGCTTTTTAGCCTCAGCTATAGGCATTTCTTCATTTTTAACAGTAATTCCGTTTAAAATAGCGTTATTTACAAAGGCTTCAACCTTAGAAAGCTCATCGGTGGTAAGACCAGAGAAATGTGTAAAGTCAAAACGTACAGTCTTTTCGTTTACTAACTGACCTGCCTGCTCAACGTGAGTACCGAGAACAGAACGCAGACCTGCCTGTAAAAGGTGGGCAGCGGTATGGTTACGGCGAATTTCGTTACGGCGAATTTCGTTTATTGAAACAGTAACAGTGTCACCAACTGAAATTGTACCCTTTGAAACCTTACCGCTATGAGTGAAAATACCGTCTGCGGTTTTCTTAGTATCAGTAACTACAAAGAAATTAACACCAACTGTAATTGTGCCTGTATCCCCAACCTGACCGCCGCTTTCAGCATAGCAAACAGATTTATCAAGAACGATAATTGCGTTAGCACTCTCGTTTACAGTTGCAACGTGCTCGCCTTCGCTTACAATGTCAAGCACGGTAGCAGTACAGGTGTTTTGGGTATAACCTAAAAATTCGGTAGCAGGAATATTTTCGAAAGCAATTCCGTCACTCTTCCAGCTTTCACCGTCGGAAGCTTTACGGGCATTTCTTGCTTTTTCACGCTGTTCGTTCATACACTCCTTGAATTTATCTTCATCAAGTGTCATACCTTTTTCGGCTAAAATATCCTTAGTTAAATCAACAGGGAAGCCGTAGGTGTCATATAGCTTAAAAGCATCCTCACCTGAAAGCACACCGCCGTTTTTGGTAAGTGTTTCAAGCATTGCAAGTCCTTGGTCAATTGTTTTATTAAAGCTTGTTTCCTCATTGGTTATAACCTTTGAAATCAACTCTTTCTTTTCAATAAGCTCGGGATAACCTGCTTTATTTTCGTTTATAACAGCCTCACAAAGCTCCATAAAGAATGGGCGGTTAATGCCGATAAGCTTACCGTGGCGAACTGCACGGCGGATTATACGGCGGAGGACATAGCCTCTTCCTTCGTTAGAGGGAATAATACCGTCACTTATCATAAAGGTAGCTGCCCTTGCGTGGTCGGTAATAGCTCTGATAGAAACATCAGTGTTGTGATCCTTACCGTATTCCTTGCCTGAAATTTTGCAAACAAGGTTAAGTACATTTCTTATGGTATCAACCTCAAACATATTGTCAACATCCTGCATAACACAAGCAAGACGCTCAAGACCCATACCGGTATCAATGTTTTTATGTTCAAGCTCAGTGTAAGTACCGTCACCCATATTATTGAACTGAGAGAAGACATTGTTCCAGATTTCCATATATCTGTCACAGTCGCAACCGGGCTTACAGTCGGGTGAGCCGCAACCGTATTTTTCACCGCGGTCGAAATAGATTTCACTGCAAGGGCCACAAGGACCTGTGCCGTGCTCCCAGAAGTTATCCTCTTTGCCCATTCTTACGATTCTTTCTTCTGGCACACCGATAACATCACGCCATAAAGCATAAGCCTCATCGTCCTCTTCGTAAACAGAGGGCCATAAAAGCTCTGAGGGTATCTCAAGAGTTTTGGTTAAAAATTCCCAAGCCCACTCAATAGCTTCATCTTTAAAGTAATCTCCAAAAGAGAAGTTACCGAGCATTTCAAAAAATGTACCGTGACGCGCAGTAATACCAACACGCTCAAGGTCAGGTGTACGTATACATTTTTGACAGGTGGTAACACGGCTACGGGGAGGAGTAACCTCGCCTGTGAAATACTTCTTCATAGGCGCCATACCTGAATTTATAAGTAAAAGGGATTTATCATTGTTAGGCACAAGTGAAAAACTATCCAAACGCAAATGTCCCTTAGATTCAAAAAATGCAAGATATTTTTCCCTTAAATCGTTAAGTGAAGTCCATTCCATAATAAAACATCCTTAATTTAAAGTTTTTTAACCTATATATTATACATTCATAGGATTATTTTGTCAATTAATAAAGGTGGAAATTTAACTGTTTTTATCAGCTTCTGTCTCTTGTTCTGCAAGCCGTGTTGCAACTTCTTCGGGAGAATAGTAATTTCTTTCAAAAATGAAGTCCTCAATTTCGGTTTTGGCTTTTTTAATATCGTAAACATAGTACCAAACACCTCTTATTGTTTTGCCGGAGGCGGGTATGTTTTCGCTTGGAATACTAAGCTGTTCGAATTTTGGAGCCGTGAATACAGCCCACATACCAAGCTTCATAATTTTATCTGTGGTAAGAGATGTTTCGCATTCGCTAAGTATCATTGTAGCAAGCTTAGGTAATTTAAAGGGATTCATTTTTTTAATTTCCGCAAACATTGCGGACAGCACTTCCTTTTGGCGGTTTCCACGTTCAATGTCACCGTCGGTGCGGCGGATTCTTGCATAGCACACAGCCTGTGCGCCTGAAAGCACCTGTACACCTGGGGCTTTTAAATTTTCGCAGGGTATGTCGCCAAAATCGGTAGTAGGGAACACATAACCGTTAAGCTCATTAAATTCCGCTTCATCCACGTCAAGGGTTACACCGCCTATATAGTCGATAATACGTGCCAAGCCAAAGAAGTTCATTGTAACGTAATCTGTAATTTCAAGCCCGAAATTCTGGTTAAGTGTTTTAACGCTTAATTGCGATTTTCCGTAAGCGTAAGCATGAGTTAGCTTATCGTTTTTGCGTCCCTCAATAGCAACATAGGAGTCTCTTGCAATAGAAGTGAGTTTGATTTTTCTATTCTTTTTATCTATTGTAACAATAATATTGGCATCAGAACGACCTGTTTTAGTGTCCTCACGTGAGTCAAGCCCCAGCAAAGCAATATTGATAACTTCACCGTAGGTATCGGTTGTGATTCCTAAGTCGTTACTGTCAAGCGGAACCCTGTTAATTTTGTCAATAAGCTTATAAGCGTATGCGTAGAAGCTGATACCAAAAACAATTATAAGCACTAATAATACCGAAAATATTTTAAGCGCAATATGCTTTCTTTTGCGTTTTTTCTTTTTGGCTTTGTTAGCAGGAGCGTGCTCAGGTTTTGAGGTTGAGGAAATATCAGTAAAGTTAGAAGAAATATCTTCATACTTATCGTTATATATATTAGGGTCGTCGTAATTAAAATCAATTTTAAATCTGTTATTATTATTTTCCATATTTAAACTCCAATAAAAATAAGGTAGAAAAATATCTACCTTATTATATATCAAACTTATTTAATTGTAAAGAGCGAAGCTATTTAATTACAGTGCCTCTTTTAATGCTGTTTTTTCCGAATTTTTTACGTAGCTCATACACAGAATCATCAATTTTTTCAAGCTCCTCATATTGCTCGGTTTCACCGAAAATATCCTGCTGAACGGCACTTTTTGAATCCTTGATATTTATGGCTCTCAGTCCTACTGACCTTAACGGCTCGCCAAATGTATAATTACGGCAAAAAAGCTCAAAGCCCCGTTTAGCTAAGGTTAGAGAACAGTTTGTTGAATCATTAAAGCTATGGCTGAATTCTTTAACCGAAAGAGCAACCGTTCTTATGTGCACCTGCACACCTCCTGCATAAAGATTTTTTTGCTTTAGATTGTCACAAATGTGTTCTGAAAAGCTCAAAAATGCTTTCCATACATCGTCGTTGTTGTAAAAATCTTTACCTGTTGTTATTGATTTTCCAATACTTTTAGGCTTGTCATTTTCGGTTGGCGTAACAACAGGGGAGTTGTCCTCACCCAAAGCGTTACGTTTTAATTCTAATCCGTTTTTGCCTAATAATCTTTTTAGTGTGCTGTCATCACACAATGTAAGGTCACCTATAGTATTAATTCCGCTGCTTTTAAGCTTATCGCAGGTTTTAGCACCCACAAAAAGCATATCTCTTATAGGAAGCGGCCAAATTTTTTCTTTAAAATTTTCTCTGCTTATAACTGTTATCGCATCAGGCTTTTTCATATCAGAGCCTAATTTTGCAAAAACTTTATTAAAGCTTACTCCTATTGAAACTGTTATACCAAGCTCTTTTTTAATGTCATTTCTTATTCTTTCGGCTATTATTTCGCCATTGCCGAAAAGCACCGTACTGCCTGTTACATCAAGCCAGCACTCGTCTATACTGAAAGGCTCTATCATATCGGTGTATCTTTCATATATCTTCAGCCCCATTTTTGAATATTTTTCATATTCGTGATACATGGGTGGCAGAGTTATAAGCTCAGGGCATTTGGATTTAGCTTCAAAAATAGGTTCGGCAGTTTTAATACCAAATTTTTTTGCAACCTCATTTTTTGCAAGAACAATTCCGTGGCGGTTTTCCTTATCACCACAAACTGCAACGGGAAGACCCAAAAGGGTAGGGTTATGCAGTAATGAGACAGAAGCAAAAAAATTATTAAAATCACAGTGTAAAATAATTCTGTCTTTCAATTCGCACCCTCCCGAACAAATGTTCCTAAATTATTATACACCTTTCCCATTTAAAAGTAAAGAGCTAAAACATTTTAAATTTTTCCAATGCCTTGCGGTGCAATCTTTCGGTGTGTCGTTTGCTGTAATTTAAAATATACCCTACCTGCTCAAGCGTATTGCCAAACACGTATTTTTGAAATAAAAGCTCTGATAAAAGCTCATCGTCAACTGCCTTAATTCTTTCTTCTATTCCTAATCGCGTTCCGATAGCCTCGTTTATGAGCTTTTGATACAGTTGCTTATTTGCGGGATTTTTTATTATCATTCGGTTTAAGCGGTTAATTTTAGCTTCCTGCAAGAGATAACTGCTTAGATACTGCTTTTTTTCTTCGAACATTTATTTTTACCGCCTTTGTTATGCATTAATGCAACATATTGACCGTAGCTGTAATTAGTGCCGTTTTGTTTATTATGTTTTTTTAATTCCCTTATAATTTGGTTAATGGGACTTTCAAGCAGCATTTTATTTTTAATGCTTTGCTTCAACCATAACTTTTCTCCTTTTGACTTACAAGCATCACTACAATATTCTTTAGAGCCGTTTTTAAGCCTTGCCCCGCACATTCGGCAATGGGTGGATTCCTTTTTAGAAAATTCGATTGAACGGCAAAAAGGGCATATATATAGCGTTTCATAAGGCGTGTATGACTGACCATGCATTTCATATGTTCTTAGCGGTGCCTCAAATTCTCTGCCACATTCTTTACAGTAATACATAATTTTTACTTCTCCTGTTTTTTAGTTTATACGTTTATATAAAGCTAAAAAGGAGCAGTATTGTAAACATTGGTTTTTAAAAGAAAAATCAATATCATGCAGTGTTCCTTGTGTTGTTCAGGGAAATAAAATGTCTACATAAAAACAAGAGCAAGGATAAAAGGGAATATTCCTTTTACTCTTGCTCTTTTTCTGTTTTAATTTATTCTTGAGTGAGTTATATTACATATCCGCCGTTAACACCAAGGACCTGACCTGTTATATAGTCGGCTTTTTCCGATGCTAAGAATTCGATGGCGGTGGCAATTTCGTCTGCATTGCCCATTCGGCCTAAGGGGATAGTGTCCACAAACTCTGTAAGCTCTTCGACTGTTAGGTTAGAGTTCATACTTGTTTCTATAAGCCCCGGAGCTATGGCATTAACGGTAATACCGCTGGGAGCTAATTCTTTGGCAAGCGCTTTTGTAAGACCTATAACGCCTGCCTTTGAAGCGGAGTATGCAACCTCACAGGAAGCGCCAACCTGACCCCACATAGAAGCTATATTGATTATCTTGCCCGCCTGCTGGCTTACCATTGAGGGTATAACCGATTTACAGCAGTTGAATACACCTTTAAGATTAACATCAATGATACGGTCGAAATCAATTTCGTCGGTTTCAGTAACCAAGCCCTGATAAGCAATGCCTGCATTGTTAACAAGAATATCCAGACTTCCGAATTTATAAAGAGTCTCTTTTACCATTAATTCAACCTCAAGGCGGTTTGCAACATTTGCCTTTTGGGTCATAACGGAATATCCGTTTGATACTAATGATTGGCAAAGCAGGGAAGCGGACTCATAAGAATCGTTATAATTTATTACGACATTATATCCCTTTGTTGCAAATAAAATTGCAGTGGCGGCTCCAATTCCTTTTGATGAACCGGTAATTAATACTGTTTTACTCATAATAAGCTCCATTCTTAATTAATATCCTGAATTTTATTATATCATAGATTTTAAAAACATTATAACATATGTCACAAAAAAATTAAAGACATTTTTTCACAATAATTTGGGTTTACATAAACAGGAGATGCGCATATATTGTGTGGTTTACATAAACAGTTTACATAATATTTATATATTAAAAAATTGATGGTTGACATAATAGAAAATATGTTGTATAAATATATTGTCGCCTTTTTTAAAGGCATCTTTAGCATTTTTCTCAATAGAATTAGCTCCCTGTTTTCAGGTAGCTGATTTTTTTCGCCTTATTAAATCAGTTTACATAATATATTATAAAATCAATATTTTGTATAAGCTCGGCGAAATCACCCCTAAATATTGAAAAAACTTTTTAGGTAATATCTTGTCCCATTCACGCATAGTATTTCTTAGAAAAGGATTCGGTGATGCTTATGCGAAAAGGGACTGTATTGAGTTTAAAAAGCTGCAATAAAATTTTTGATTTCATAAAAGTCAATCACGTGTTGCTTATATTAACATTACTATTTGTCTCTGGTTTTGTTACGGGAATTTTTATTACATGCAAATATGAAACGATTGAAAAATGGAACGCTTCTTTTTTAGAAAATTTTATTTTAAGCAGAAGCGGTAAAAGCTTTTGGGAAATTGCAATTAAATCTTTTTTCAATTCTATGCTTTTTATATTACTCAGCTTCGCCTGCGGTACGTCGGTTTTGGGTATTGTTTTTGTACCATTGTGCGTAGGTGTAAGAGGATTTTTATACGGTGGTACCGCGGCTTTACTTTACTCAAAGCATTTGCTTAGGGGCGTAGCGTTTCACACAGTTTTGATACTGCCTGTTGCAATTATATTTATATTTGGATTTCTCTTTGCCGCACGTGAGGCATTAAATTTTTCGATTATGCTCACAAAGCTTACGTTACCGCAATCAATGCCTATGAACATATCCTTTCAGTTTAAAAGCTATTGTATAAAATATTTGTTCATTTTAATTATCATTTTTGTATCTGCTGTTGCGGATGCTATTCTTTGCGGAAATTTTTTGACTGTTTTCAGTATTTAAAAAATAAAAGGAGGTGCAGTATGAAGGATTATATCGATATTTTTAAAAGCTATCTTTTAAATGAAAAAAAGGCTTCGAATAATACAGTTGAATCTTATCTTAGAGATATTAATCAGTTTTCTGTTTACTGCACCGCCTCAAATATAAATGATGCTGCCAATATTGATACCTCAGTTTTACAGAAGTATCTTGAATATTTAAGCGTAATTGGCAAATCTGATGCTACTAAAAGCAGAATAGTGGCGTCACTTAGATGCTATTACCGTGTTCTTATAAATAAATCTGTGACGGAAAGTAATCCTGTTGACGGTATAAAGGTAAAAAAAGCAGAGAGAAAGCTTCCCGGCGTGCTTGATTCTAACGAGATAGTTTTGCTTCTTTCTCAGCCTGACGGTATGGATTACAAGAGCATAAGAGACAAAGCTATGTTGGAATTACTTTATGCTACAGGTATTAAGGTTTCCGAGCTTATCGACCTTAGGATTACAGATGTTAATTTGCAAATAGGAATTCTTCATTTGCATAATGATAAAAAGGAACGTATTATTCCGATTTATCCTGCAGCTGTAAAAAGCATTGCGGATTATCTTGTAAATGTAAGACCTGCCATTGTGCTTGATGACGGCGAGGACAGGCTCTTCACAAATATGACAGGCCAACAGATGTCAAGGCAAGGCTTTTGGAAGATAATAAAGCATTATGCTGAGAAAGCAGGCATAAAAAAAGATATTACACCTCATACGCTTAGGCATTCCTTTGCAGCGCACTTACTTGAAAATGGGGCAAAGCTTTCGGATATTAAGGATATGCTTGGTCATACCGATGTTTCTTCCACACAGATATATTCTCAGCTTATAAAAAGCAAGTATACTTCTGCTTATGCAAAATTCCACCCACTTGCAAGATAATTGAATCTTTTTATAAAATCCGCTCTAAAATAGGGCGGATTTTATGATTTTTGGTGTTGCGAAATTGTTGTAAATATGGTATTATAAAACGAATATGAATTATATATTATGTATAAACCTATTTAAGGGGTTGTTTATATGAGCGATAGACGCGCTATCGGTGTTTTTGATTCGGGATTAGGCGGTTTAACGGTTGTGAAAGAGCTGTGCCGTTTTTTGCCCACAGAAGATATAGTTTATTTCGGTGATACGGGAAGAGTTCCTTACGGAACTCGCAGCCGTGAGACAATAAGAAAATATGCTGCTCAGGACGAACGGTTTCTATTGAAACATAATGTTAAAGCAATAATTGCCGCTTGCGGTACGGTTTCTTCTGTAGCATCTGATTTGGCAGAGGATTTGCCCGTGCCTTATTTTGAGGTGGTATCTCATGCAGCTAAAGCCGCTGTAAATTCTACTAAAAACCGTAAGATAGGTGTTATAGGTACAGCAGCTACTATAAACAGCGGTCAGCACGAAAAGCATATAAAGGAGCTAATGCCTGAGGCTGAGGTTACTGCTTGCAGCTGCTCAATGTTTGTTCCTCTTGTTGAAGAGGGTTGGTACAGCGCTGATGACATTGTAGTTACCGAAACAGTGAGAAGATATTTAGAGCCTATAATTGTCTCAGGTGCAGATACACTTATTCTTGGTTGCACGCATTATCCCGTTTTGAGTGATGCTATCCACCGTGTTATAGGGGACAATGTTAACCTTATAAATGCAGGTGTTGCTACAGCTCAAGCGGTAAAGGAGTATTTTAGTGAAAAACAAATGCTAAATGACAGGGTCACAGAGGGCGATACTAAGTTTTTTGTAAGTGATAAGCCCGATTCGTTTAGAAGAATTGCTTCTGTTTTGCTGGACGGCAAAATGGATGAGAGAAAGGTAGAACAGGTGAATATAAGTAGTTTATGATTAAGGATGTTATAATTGATATAAAGGGTGTTCAGGGAATTGACGACCAGTCCGATACTATTGAATTTACTACAGACGGCAGATTTGGTATAAAGGATGGCGAATATTATATTTCTTATGACGAGGGTCAGCTTTTTGATACAGGAGACTGTGTGAAAACCAAGATTTTTATTAAATCTGAGGATACTGTCCTTTTACAGCGAAGCGGAACACTTAAAAGTAAGATGATTATTGAAAAAGGCAAGCGAAACACCTGTTTTTACAGTACACCCGTAGGGGATTTGGTAATAGGTATCTTCGGTGAGGTTTTGGATTATGCTTTAACCGACAAGGGTGGTCGAATTAACTTAAAATATACAATTGATTCTGATTTGCGTGTTATCAGCCGCAACAGTGTGAATATTTCTATCAGAGAGGTAAATTAAAATGTCATTAATTGTAGGAAATGCAAAAGAACAGATAAAAAATACAATAATCGGTGCTGTAAAAAAGGCAATGAGCGAAGGTACGCTTGATAATGCCGAGCTTACAGCATTTAATGTTGAAGTGCCCTCAAACCGTGAACACGGTGACTATGCAGTTAATGCCGCAATGGTATGGGCAAAGCTTTTCCACAAAGCTCCGAGACAGATAGCTGAAATAATTATCGCTAACTGTGATTTTAACAACACTTATATCAAGTCCTGTGAAATTGCAGGTCCCGGTTTTATTAATTTCTTTTTAAGTGACAGCTATTATGCCGATATTATTGCAGATGTTGAGGTAAAGGGAGAGGACTACGGTAAAAGCAATTACGGCGGGGGCAAGCGTGTTCTTGTGGAATTTGTTTCAGCCAACCCAACAGGTCCTATGCATATCGGTAATGCCCGTGGCGGCGCATTGGGTGACTGTCTGGCTGCTGTACTTTCCGCCGCTGGTTATTACACCGAGCGCGAATTCTATATTAACGATGCAGGTAACCAAATAAACAAATTTGGTCTTTCGCTAGAACTAAGATATTTACAGCTTTATAAAGACGGTATTGAAATGCCTGAGGATTCTTACCACGGTGAGGATATTATCGCTCACGCAAAGGCATTTGCTGAGATACACGGTGACAGCTTTGTTGAGAAAACAGAGGAAGAACGTCGCGCCGCTTTGGTAGAGTTTGCGTTACCTAAGAATATTGAGGGCTTAGAGCGTGACCTTTTAAAATACCGTATTAAATACGATACTTGGTTTAAGGAAAGTACACTTCATAATAACGGAGAAACCAAGAGAATTATTGAGCTTTTAAAGGAAAGCGGATATACCTACGAAGAAGAGGGCGCGCTTTGGTTTAAGGCAACCGAGTTCGGTTGTGACAAAGATTTTGTGCTTGTTCGTGCAAACGGTGTGCCCACCTATGTTGTACCTGATATCGCATATCATTATAACAAGCTTGTGACACGTAATTTTGATAAGGCTATCGATATTTTGGGTGCCGACCACCACGGTTATGTTCCACGTCTTAAGGGAGCTCTTACAGCGCTCGGTGTTGACGCAGACCGCCTTGACGTTGTATTAATGCAGATGGTACGTCTTGTTCGTGACGGTGAGGTTATAAAGGCTTCAAAGCGTTCGGGCAAAGCAATTACCCTTGTAACCTTACTTGATGAAGTGCCGATTGATGCTGCAAGATTTTTCTTTAATCTGCGCGAGCCTAACAGTCATTTTGATTTTGATTTGGATTTGGCTGTAAATGAATCTAACAGCAACCCTGTTTATTATGTTCAGTATGCTTATGCACGTATTTGCAGTATCATTAGAAATCTTGCTTCCGAGGGTATTGAAAAGCGTGCTTGTACAACTGAAGAACTCGAAAAGCTTACAGCAGCAGAGGAACGTGAGTTAATAGTTCATATTGCGGCTCTTACAGATGAAATTATAGTTTCTGCCAAGGCTTATGACCCTGCTAAGATTACTCATTATGTTGAGGAGCTTGCAACCAAATTCCATAAATTCTATGCGGCTTGCCGTGTAAAGGTGGAGGACGAAGCATTAATGCAGGCAAGACTAACACTTTGCTCTGCTACTGCTACAGTAATTAAGAATGTTCTTACTCTTTTGAAAATTGATGCACCTGAAAAGATGTAAAACGGAAAGGTTGTAATTTAATTATGGAAAATAAAAAACTTAATCTTACTATGATTATGGACCTTTACGAGCTTACAATGGCTAACGGCGTGTTTGATAGCGATATGCGTGACACTGTAACATACTTCGATATGTTCTTCCGCCGTGTCCCCGATAAGGGCGGATATGCTATTATGGCGGGTCTTGAACAGCTTATTGAATATATGAATAACCTTACATTTACTGAAGAGGATATTGAATATATTAAGGGCTTAAATCTTTTCAGAGAAGATTTTATAGAATATTTACGTAATTTTAAGTTTAGCTGCGATGTTTGGGCTGTTCCTGAGGGTACTGTAATTTTCCCGCAGGAGCCTATTGTTACTGTAAAAGGTCCTATAATGCAGGCTTTGATGGTTGAAACGATGCTTCTTCTTACAATTAATCATCAGTCGCTTATCGCTACAAAGGCTAACCGTATTGTTCGTGCGGCTGACGGTAGGGTGGTTATGGAATTCGGTGCCCGTCGTGCTCACGGCTACGGTGCCGCTTATTACGGGGCGCGCGCCGCTATAATCGGCGGTTGTACAGGCACATCCTGTATGCTTACTTCTAAGGACTTCGGTGTTCCTGCATCTGGTACAATGGCTCATAGCTGGGTACAGCTATTTAATGATGAATACACCGCTTTTAAAACCTATGCCGAACAATATCCGGATAGTTGCCTTTTGCTTGTAGATACCTATAATGTGTTAAAGTCGGGTATTCCCAATGCAATCAAAGTTTTTGATGAGGTTTTAAAGCCTTTGGGTAAGCGTCCAAAAGGAATTAGAATTGATAGCGGTGATATTACCTATCTTTCTAAAAAAGCCCGTAAAATGCTTGACGAAGCAGGTTATCCCGACTGTAAGATTTGCGTTTCTAACTCTCTGGATGAATACCTTATCCGTGATATGATTTTCCAGGGTGCTAAGGTTGATAGCTACGGTGTAGGAGAGCGTCTTATTACCGCTTCAAGTGAGGCTGTTTTCGGCGGTGTTTATAAGCTTGCTGCAGTTGAAAAAGACGGTGAGATAATCCCCAAAATTAAAATCAGTGAAAATACAGCTAAGGTAACTCTGCCGGGAGTTAAAATTCCTTGGAGACTTTACGACCGTGAGTCAGGAAAAGCTATAGCTGATGTTATTACTTTGGGTCACGAGAAGATTGACAGCAGCGAGCCCTATGAGATATTTGACCCTGTTCACACTTGGAAGCGTAAGGTTGTTACTAATTTTGTAGCGAAAAAACTGCAGGTTAAGATTTTCGAAAAGGGTAAGCAGGTTTATGAAAACCCCACCGTTTCCGAAATTTCAAAATACAGAGCAGAGCAGGTGGACTCTCTTTGGGACGAGGTTACCCGTTTTGAAAATCCCCATACTTATTATGTTGATTTATCGGAAGAACTTTGGAATTTAAGAACCAATCTTTTAAAAAAGCTCAATAAGAGCAATAATAAGGAGTAAAAAATGAAAAAAATTATTTCTGTTGCCCTGATTTTTATATTGGCAATTTCTTTTACCGCCTGCGGAAATAAGGATACTTCCTCAGACGGTAACAGTGTTGATGTTGAATACTATGCGGAGCTTGGTTCTATGCCCGAAAGCAAGTATTCTTTAGGACAGGATATCGATACCCTTAAAACTGAGCTTGAAGAGCTATACAATACTGTTGAAGAAGCAGTATACAATGTAGTAGAGGGTGAGACCACAGTTCAGATAGACAGTGGAACATTCCAGTTCTATTATGTTAAGGATAAAGAAAATGACGGTATTTCATATATAGTCAACTTTGACGAAGCCTACGGTTTTAAGACAGGTACAGTCAGCGTTGAAATTAAGGATGCTTTAAAAGAATTTAAATACGTCGAAGAAGATTTGAATGACGATAATTCATTCTTTGTTTTAGGTGCTACGGAAGGGAACGTAATTAAATACGAGTTTTCAAAAAACACAGTGTCATTTGTATTTGTGAATGATGCTTTATATGCTACGGCAATTTATAAAACAGACGATTGGGAGTAGAAAATTTTGCAAATAACTAATGAAACAGCGGTAACAATGCCGCTTTTAGCGCTTAGGGGCTTGATTGTTTTTCCAAAAACTGTAGCTTCTTTTGATGTTGCAAGAAAGAAATCAGCCAATGCACTCAAAGCCGCTATGGATGGAAACCGTCTGCTTTTTGTGGTTACACAAAAGGATTTTTATGTTGAGGAGCCAACGCGCAGCGACCTTTATGATATAGGCTGTGTGGTTAAGGTTAAGCAAATTTTAAAGGTTTCTGATAATCTTTGTAAGGTTTTGGTAGAGGGAATTTGCCGTGCCGAATATAAGAATTTTAAAAGCGGTTTAAATTTTTATACTGCCGATGTTACGGAGTGCGTAGAAAAGGCTGGTATTAACCGTGAGGTTTACAAGGAGACTCTTTTAAGACGTATTAAAACTCAGTTTCATAAGTATGCTGCTGTTTTGCCCGGTATCGCACCGGATGTTCTTATGACGGTGGATAATGCAACTGATTTAGGTTTCATCTCGGATTTTATTGCCTTTAATATTCCGGCACCATTCGATGATAAGCAGTATATTTTGGAGCAAATATCACCCGTAAACAGAGCAAAGATACTTCACGAATTATTGGTTAAAGAGCGTGAAATAGGGGAAATCGATAAAAAAATCAGTGAAAAGACACGTGCCGCAATTGATGAAAATCAACGTGAATATTATCTTCGAGAGCAAATAAGGGTAATAAGCGCTGAGCTTTACGGTGATGAAGCAGCTGATGAAATTAATAATTACTATACTAAAATCGAGAACTTAAGCGCTGATGATAGTGTTAAAGAAACCTTAGCACGCCACGTGGCAAAGCTTTCTAAAATGCCGCAAGGTTCACACGAGGGCACAGTTGAAAGAGGTTATCTTGATACTTGTTTAGAGCTTCCGTGGAATGCCTATACAGCAGTTACAACCGATATTAACCGAGCTGCTAAAATTCTAGACCGTGATATTTATGGTATGCAAAAGGTAAAAGAACGCATATTGGAGCTTTTATCGGTTTATGCGTTATCGCCTGATATTAAGGGACAGATAATTTGTCTTGTAGGACCTCCGGGTGTTGGTAAGACCTCAATAGGTAAAACTATTGCCGAATGTATGGGAAGACGCTTTTCGAGAATTTCGCTCGGCGGTATTCACGACGAGGCAGAAATTAGAGGTCACCGCAAGACCTACATAGGCGCAATGCCGGGTAAAATTATTAATGCCATAAAGCAGTCGGGTAGCAGTAATCCGCTTATTCTGCTCGATGAAATCGACAAATTGGGTAATGATTACAAGGGCGACCCCGCATCTGCTTTGTTAGAGGTTTTAGACCCCGAGCAAAACAGCACCTTTGTTGATCATTTTGTTGAAATTCCGTTTGATTTGAGCCGTGCGGTGTTTATTGCTACTGCAAATAATCTTGATACTATCCCGTCTCCCTTACGTGACAGAATGGAGATTATTGAGCTTTCAAGCTATACTCGTGAAGAAAAGTTCAACATTGCTAAAACGCATTTAGCTTTAAAGCAAATCGAACATCACGGTCTAAAAAAAGCGCAGCTTAAAATCACCGATAGTGCCTTTTATTCGCTTATCGATTTTTATACAAGAGAAGCGGGTGTCAGAAAATTAGAGCGCAGTATCGCAGCACTTTGCCGTAAATCAGCTAAGCTTATAGCTTCGGGCGAGAGAGCAAGAGTGACGATTAAGGATACTGATGTTGAAAAAATGTTGGGACGCCATCGCTATAAGCCCGAGATTATTTTACCTCAAAACGAGGTTGGAATCATTAACGGTCTTGCTTGGACAAGTGTTGGCGGAGAAATAATGCAGCTTGAAATAGCATCTATGTCGGGAACTGGTAAGGTAGAGCTTACCGGCTCTTTGGGAGATGTAATGAAAGAGTCTGCGAGAGCCGCTGTGAGCTTTGTCAGAGCTAATGCCGAAAAATATGGCATCGACCCTGATTTTTATAAAAACACCGATATTCATATTCACGCAACAGAAGCGGCAGTTCCTAAGGACGGTCCTTCGGCAGGTGTTACAATTACCACAGGTCTTATTTCTGCCCTTACCAACAAGCCTGTTTTGCGTGATATTGCTATGACGGGCGAGGTTACTATCAGAGGTCGAGTATTACCGATAGGCGGCTTAAAGGAAAAATCTATGGCAGCTTACAGGGGCGGCGTGAAAACTGTATTTATCCCAAGTGACAATATCGCTGACTTAGAGGACGTTGACGATAAGGTTAAGGAAAATGTTGAATTTGTGCCTGTAAGTAATGTTAATGAGATTATTGAAAGAGCTATCGTAAATGATATTAGCGAGCCTGTTAAGGAATGGGAAGTAAGTAAAGAATTGCTTTCTAATACCGCCCGTCCTACTTTGAGGAGGATTTGATGAACTATAATAACGCGCAGTTTGAAAGGGCTTATACCACACTCGCTCAGTTAGATAATTCGGATTTACCTGAGCTTTGCTTTAGTGGTAGGTCAAATGTTGGTAAATCCTCGCTTATCAATAAAATTTTGGGCAGAAAATCTATAGCAAGGGTAAGCTCAAAACCGGGTAAAACTATTACTATAAATTTTTACAAGGTAGATAATATCCGCCTTGTGGATTTGCCAGGATACGGCTATGCTAAGGTTGCTTATTCTGAAAAAGAGCGTTGGGCAGAGCTTATGGAGGGTTATTTCGGTAGTGAACGCAATATTAAAATGGTTTTTCAGCTTATAGATATGCGTCACCCTGCAACTGAATTTGATATTTCAATGCTTGATTTTTTAAGGCATAACGAAATACCATACACTGTGATTTTAACTAAGGCTGATAAGCTCAATAAGAGCGAGTCCGAAAAGCGTTTAAAGTTAATTTACGAGGAATTAGGCGAGTTTGCTGAAAATACGGAAATTATACCGTTTTCAATTCAAAGCTTATCGGGCGTAGAGAGAGTTAGGGAAATAATTTCCTCTTTCGAGTAATATATAATTGAGTTGACTTTTATAAATATTAATGGTATACTCTATTTGTGAAATGCTGTGATAAAGAGAAGTAGCATTTGAAACTCTTTTAAGAGAGCTGTGCAGTGGTGGGAGCATGGTAAGAGACATTTGTGAATAACACTTTGGAGCTGCAATCTGAAAAGCTATATGCTTAGTAGGTGCGCCGTAGGAATGCGTTAAATCATTTTGAGTGACTGCTTTTGCGGTAAATTAGGTGGCACCACGGATTTATGCGTCTATTCGTCCTAATGTTTTAGGATGAATAGATGCTTTAGTTTGATAAGGAGTATTATTTATGAAGCATACTGATATTATTGATATTTTTGAAAATACCGAATTTATAGGTAAACATGTTACTGTTTGCGGTTGGGTAAGAACCTCAAGAGATTCTAAAAATATGGCATTTATTGAGCTTAATGACGGTACCTCCTTTAAGCATTTGCAAATTGTAATTGATAAGGCAGTTCTTACTGAAATTTCCGATTTTATGAAGCTTGGCACTTCCTTAAAGGTTGAGGGAGAGGTAGTAAAATCCGCTGTTGCAGTAGACTCTGTAGAAATCAATGCAGAAAAAATTGAGGTATTAGGTGAGTGTCCTCCCGAATATCCTTTACAGAAGAAGCGTCATACTTTAGAATATCTTCGCACAATTCCGCATCTTCGTGTCCGCACCAACACCTTTAATGCTGTGTTCAGAGTGCGTTCGGTTGTTTCTAATGCTGTTCACGAATTTTTCCAAAGTCGCCGCTTTGTTTATGTTCACACTCCGCTTATCACAGCAAGTGACTGCGAGGGTGCAGGTGAAATGTTCAAGGTAACTACCATTGGATATAGCAATGACTATAAATCCGAGGAAGATTACAATGCTGACGATTTCTTCGGTCAGCGTGCAGCACTCAGCGTTTCAGGTCAGCTTGAGGGCGAGGTTGCTGCAATGGCATTTGGTAAAATTTATACCTTTGGTCCTTCATTCAGGGCTGAAAAGAGTAACACTCCCCGTCACGTTGCTGAATTCTGGCATGTTGAGCCCGAGGTTGCGTTTGCAGAATTACCAGATATTATTGAAATCGCAGAGGATATGATTAAATATATCATTAATGCGGTTTTGGAGAAGTGTCCTGAGGAGCTTAAATTCTTCAACGCTCATTTTGAGAAAGGACTTATTGAGAAGCTCCAGAGCGTTGTAAGCAACGATTTTGCTGTTATGACTTATACCGAGGCTATAGAGCATCTTTTAAAGGCTGATGTTAAGTTCCAGTATCCTGTAGAATGGGGCTGTGACCTTATGACTGAGCACGAAAAATATATTTCTGAGGTTATTTGCAAGAAGCCTGTATTCCTTACCGATTATCCAAAGGAAATCAAGTCCTTTTATATGAAGCAGAATCCCGACGGTAAAACTGTTGCCGCGACCGACCTTTTAGTACCCGGTGTTGGTGAAATAATCGGTTGTAGCGAGCGTGAGGCTGATTTAGATAAGCTTTTAGAGGCTATGCAGGTTAGGGGAATGTCTATTGAGGATTACGAGCATTATATTGCTCTTCGTCGCTTTGGCTCTGTTCCTCACAGTGGTTTTGGTTTGGGACTAGAGAGAATTATTATGTATGTTACAGGCGTTCAGAATATCCGTGATGTTATTCTTTATCCCAGAACTGTTGGTAGTATTTATTAATTGGAAGTGTTTTTAATGGGAAAATATACACCCTTGCTAAATGAATTTGATACCCAAAGCGCAATAGCTTTGGTAAAGGATAAGTTTGCAAGTGAACTATGTGACAGTCTTGATTTATCAAGAGTTTCAGCGCCCTTGTTTGTAAAGCAGGGAAGCGGTATAAATGATGATCTTAACGGTGTTGAAAGACCTGTTTCCTTTGATATTCTTGAAACAGGCGAAATGGCAGAGGTCGTTCACAGTCTGGCTAAATGGAAAAGAATGGCTTTGCTTAAATATGGTTTTAAGCTCCATACAGGTCTTTATACTGATATGAATGCCATTCGTCGCGACGAAACCTGCGATAATATTCACTCGCTTTATGTTGACCAATGGGATTGGGAGAAGATAATCACTGCTGAGGATCGTACAGAGAATTATTTAAAGGCAACCGTAAGATGTATTTACGGTGCAGTTTTGCGTACCGCAAAGGCAGTTAGTGGTAAATTTCCTTGTATTGAGTGTGATTTACCTAAGCAGATTAGTTTTATAACTACTCAGGAGCTTGAGGATAAATACCCCGATTTAACATCAAAACAGCGTGAGTATGAAATCACAAAGGAATTAGGTGCCGTGTTTATTATGAAAATCGGCGGAAAGCTTAAGAGCGGTAACAAGCACGACGGCAGAGCCCCCGATTATGATGATTGGGAGTTAAACGGCGATATTATGGTTTATCATAAAACACTTGATATCGCTTTGGAAATTTCTTCTATGGGTATCCGCGTTGACAGAGACAGCCTTATGAAGCAACTAAAGCTTGAGGGTAAAGAAGAACGTTTAAATTATGAATTTCATAAGCTTTTACTTTCGGGCGCTTTACCACTTACTGTGGGAGGCGGTATCGGTCAGTCAAGACTTTGTATGCTATTGCTACATAAGGCTCACATCGGCGAGGTTCAGGTTTCTATTTGGCCTGAAAAAGAAATTAAGAAGTGTAAATCTCAGGGAATAAATTTATTATGATAGGAGTTATAACATGGTTAAACGCTATTTGACATTGCTATTTTTCGTCGTTTGCGATTTTATTTCTGTAGTCATATCCTTTGGAATAGCACTGTTTATTGAAGGACAACCGATTTTAGATAGGCGGTCCTTTATTTCATATTTTATTTTAGCAGGTACCCTAATTATTGTATTTTATCTGTTTAAAATTTATAGTATTCTTTGGCGTTATTCAAATATTGCAGAGTATGTTCGAATTATGGCTGCTACTGTTGTATCTATTGCAGTACTCTTTATTGCACAAATGGCATTATTTAATTCGCATTATGATTTATCGGTTTATTTTGTAACCCTTTTGCTTGTTAATTGCTTAATTTTTATACAAAGAATAGCCTTCAAAACTCTTGCGGTTGCAGTATCCGGTAGTGGTAAGCAAAAGGAAGATTTTGATAGTGATATAATAAAAGGTAATATTATGGTTATCGGTGGCGGCAGCGCAGGGCAGACTATCATAAATGAAATGCACCGTAAAAAAGAATATGCAGGCTGTAAAATTAAATGTGTTATTGATGATGATCATTATAAGCATGGACAGTATATTTCGGGTGTAAAAATTATCGGTGGCAGGGACTGCATTGTTGAAGCTGCAGAAAAATATGATATTTCTTTAATAGTTTTTGCAATTCCTAACTGCAAAAACAGCGACAAATCTGCAATACTCGATATTTGTCAGAATACTAAGTGCAAGTTAAGAATAATACCCTCTGTTTGTAAGCTATACCATCTTTCTGAGTTAGCTCCAACAATACGTAAGGTTGAAATTGAAGATCTGCTTGGCAGAGATCCTGTTGATATTAAATTAGGGGACGAGCTTAATTATGTTGAAGATAAGGTTGTATTGGTAACGGGCGGTGGCGGAACCATCGGATCTGAGCTTTGCCGACAGATAGCAGTACACAACCCTAAAAGGCTTATTATTTTTGATATTTATGAAAATAATGCTTATGAAATTCAGCATGAGCTTATTCACAACTTCCCGAAGCTTGATTTAGTTGCTCTTATCGGTTCTGTAAGAGACAGTCGCCGTATGGATTATTTGTTTCGCACCTATAGACCGCAAATTATTTATCACGCAGCTGCCCATAAGCATGTTCCTTTAATGGAGGACAGCCCTAACGAAAGCATAAAGAATAATGTTTTCGGCACATTGAAAACAGCAGAATGTGCTGATAAATACGGTGCTGAAAAGTTTGTTCTCATTTCTACGGACAAGGCAGTTAACCCAACAAATATTATGGGTGCCAGCAAGCGTATTTGTGAAATGATAGTTCAGTCATATAATTCAAAATCGGATACGGAATTTGTGGCTGTTCGTTTCGGTAATGTTTTAGGTTCAAACGGCAGTGTAATTCCGCTCTTTAAAAAGCAGATAAAAATGGGCGGTCCCGTTACTGTTACTGACCCTAATATAATCAGATATTTTATGACCATTCCTGAAGCAGTATCACTTGTTTTAAGGGCAGGTGCTAATGCCAAGGGCGGCGAAATTTTTGTACTTGATATGGGCAAGCCTGTAAGAATCTTGGATTTAGCCGAAAATCTCATAAGACTTTCAGGCTTTAAACCTTATGAGGATATTAAAATTGAATTTACAGGACTCAGACCCGGTGAAAAGCTTTATGAGGAGCTACTAATGTCCGAGGAAGGCTTAGAGGCTACAGAAAACAGCCTTATTCACATAGGAAAGCCTATTGAAATGGATGAGGAAAGCTTCCTTGAAATTTTGGGAAAAATGAAGGAAGCTATGTATGACGAGCGTAACGATATAAGGGGTCTAGTTAAGAGCATTGTACCTACCTATATGCCTGAATATGCACCTCATTCCAAGTATGACAGTGCAGTTTTTAAAGGGTGCTAAATCAATTAAATAAAATTCAAAAAAAGTGTTGCAATTTATAGTATTTTGTGGTAATATATATTGTAAGTGAGTTAAAGTACAAGTTTGTTGTACTATGTGTTAGGAGGTGTCATAATGCCGAATATTAAATCTGCAAAGAAACGTGTTTTAGTTAGCAAGGCTAATTATGAACATAACAAGGCTTACCGTTCTGCTTTAAGAACTGCTGTTAAAAAGGCTGATGCTGCTATTGATGCTAAGTCTGAAGATATGTCTGCTTCTGTAGCTGCAGCTGTTAAGAAGATCGATCAGGCAGCTTCTAAGGGAATTATTCACAAGAATAATGCTGCAAGAAAGAAATCTGCTTTGGTTACTCGTTACAACAAAGCAAATGCTTAATTAAAATTCAATTTTTATTTATTGAAAAAACGCCGGATACTTTTCAGTATCAACGGCGTTTTTTAATGCAATAAAAAGCAGTGACCTATATAAAATAAGTCACTGCTTTAAAATTTTTTAAAATAATCCTGTAATTTTTCCGTCCTCGTCAATATCAATTCTTTCAGCTGCAGGAACTTTTGGAAGTCCGGGCATTGTCATAATATCGCCTGTGAGAACAACTATAAAGCCTGCACCTGCAGAAATTTTTATATTTCTTACAGTTACTGTAAAGTTTTCAGGTGCGCCAAGCTTTGTGGGGTCGTCAGAGAAGCTGTACTGTGTTTTAGCAACACATATAGGACAATTTTCAAATCCCATTTCTGCAAGCTTCTGAGCCTGTTTCTTAGCGTCAGGAGTAAGCACAACACCGTTACCGCCGTAAATCTTTTTAACAACTGCGGCAATTTTATCCTCAATAGTGCCATCAAGCTCATAGCTGAAGGTAAAGTCGCCCTTTTCCTCCTCGCAAAGACGGACAACCTCTTTTGCTAATTCCTCGCCGCCTTTACCGCCTTCAGCCCAAACATTAGAGAGAACAACATTAACGCCAAGCTCTTTGCATTTTTCAATAATAAAGTTAATTTCATTATCGGTATCTGTGGGGAAACGGTTAACAGCAACAACGCAAGGTAGCTTATAAACATTCTTAATATTTGAAACGTGGCGTAAAAGGTTTGGAATACCTTTTTCAAGAGCTACTAAGTTTTCTTCGCCTAAAGCCTTTTTATCAAGACCACCGTGCATTTTAAGGGCACGAACAGTTGCAACCATAACAACAGCGGATGGGGTAAGTCCTGCCATACGACATTTAATGTCAAGGAATTTTTCAGCGCCAAGGTCTGCGCCAAAGCCTGCCTCAGTAATTGCGTAATCTGCTAATTTCATTGCCATTTTAGTAGCGGTAACAGAGTTACAGCCGTGGGCAATATTGGCAAAAGGTCCGCCGTGAACAAGTGCGGGGGTACCCTCAAGAGTCTGAACTAAATTAGGCTTTAAAGCATCCTTTAAAAGGGCAGCCATAGCGCCTGCGGCATTAAGCTGACCTGCAGTTACAGGCTCGTCACTAAAGGTGTAACCAACAATAATTCTTGAAAGACGCTCCTTAAGGTCGGTAATTGAAGAAGCGAGACAAAGAACTGCCATGATTTCACTTGCAACAGTAATGTCAAAACCGTCCTCACGGGGAACACCGTTTACTTTACCGCCAAGACCGTCAGTTACAAAACGAAGCTGCCTGTCATTCATATCAACACAGCGCTTCCAGGTAATGCGTCTAACGTCTATACCTAAAGCGTTACCCTGATGAATGTGATTATCAAGCATAGCGGCAAGTAGGTTATTTGCAGCTCCGATTGCGTGGAAGTCACCAGTAAAGTGAAGGTTAATATCCTCCATTGGTACAACCTGAGCATAACCTCCGCCTGCGGCACCGCCCTTTATACCAAACACAGGACCTAAGGAAGGCTCACGCAGAGCTACACAAACATTTTTTCCGATTCTGTTCATACCGTCTGCAAGACCGATTGTTGTAGTGGTCTTACCCTCACCGGCAGGGGTGGGGGTAATCGCAGTTACAAGTATAAGCTTACCGTTTTCATTTTTGCCCTTATTGAGCAAGGAAAGGTCGATTTTTGCCTTATATTTACCGTATTGCTCGAGATAATCCTCGGGGATACCCGCCTTTTTAGCAATTTCGGTAATAGGCTTCATTTCACATTGTTGAGCTATTTCAATATCAGTTAAATGTGCCATTTTATTGCACCTCTTATTTAAAATATTCTACAGCCGATTTGAACATCTTAATATCATAATCGCCTGGTACATTCTTATAAAGACCGTCGCCCCAACGCTCGCTGTGACCCATTTTACCGAATACACGGCCGTCAGGGGAGGTTATACCCTCAATAGCGTACATAGAATCGTTAGGATTAAAATGAACATCGCTTGTAGCGTTACCGTCTAAATCAACGTACTGTGTAGCAATCTGACCGTTAGCGGCAAGCTCTTTAATAAGTGCCTCAGGAGCTAAGAAACGACCCTCGCCGTGAGAAATCGGAACATTGTAAATATCGCCGACATTGGTGTTACTTAGCCAAGGAGACTTATTTGATGCAATTCTTGTTCTCACAATTCTCGACTGATGGCGAGCGATAGTATTAAATGTAAGAGTAGGACAGTTTTCATCGGTATCAATAATCTTACCGTAGGGAACAAGACCAAGCTTGATAAGTGCCTGGAAGCCATTACAGATACCGCACATAAGACCGTCACGCTTCTCTAGTAACTCAGTAACCTGCTCTTTAATAGCGCCGTTACGGAAGAAAGCGGTAATAAACTTACCGCTACCGTCAGGCTCGTCACCGCCCGAGAAACCGCCCGGAACAAATATCATTTGTGCGTTTTTAATCTTTTCTGCAAAGCTTTCAACGCTGCGCGCAATACCTTCGCTTGACTGGTTATTGATTACAAATATTTCAGGGTCAGCGGCTGCATCACGCATAGCCTTAGCAGAATCAAATTCACAGTTAGTGCCCGGGAATACAGGGATAAGAACCTTAGGAGAAGCTACTTTGATAGCAGGAGCAACTCTGTTTTCAGCGTTATATGAGAAATTTTCCATAGGAGTTTTTCGATCAGCAATGTTGCACTTATAAACGCTTTCAAGCTTATCCTCATAGGTGTTTAAAAGCTTTGTGAGGTTAACAGCTTCATCACCTAAAGTGATTTTATTATTATCGGTTACAGTACCTAAAACAACAGCGTCTTCAATATCCTCGGTAACCTCAAGAATAAAGCTACCGTAATTATAAGCGAATATGGACTTTGAACACATATTACTGTCAAACTCAAAGCCTAAACCATTACCAAAGCACATCTTCATAACAGCTTCACCGATACCGCCCATAGTAGGGGTATAGCAGGAAACAACCTTATCTGAACGCATAAGCTCGGTTACACGGTTAAAGGTCTTGATTTGAGAAGCAGTGTCGGGAAGATTTGTTTCACCATTATATAATGGAGTAAGTAAAACAACCTTATTGCCGGCTTTTTTGAATTCAGGTGAAATAATATTTTTAATTTTATCTGTTGTAACAGCAAAGGAAACAAGGGTAGGAGGAACATCCAAATCCTCGAAGCTACCGCTCATAGAGTCTTTACCGCCGATAGAACCGATACCGTATTCAAGCTGAGCCTTAAATGCGCCTAAAAGTGCAGATAAGGGCTTGCCCCAACGCTTACCGTCCTTACCGGGACGCTCAAAATATTCCTGGAAGGTAAGATATACATCATTGAAGTCAGCACCTGATGCTATAAGCTTACTAACAGACTCAACAACAGCTAAATATGCACCGTGATAGGGGCTCTTTTCGGTAATAAACGGGTTATAACCCCAAGCCATAAGTGAGCAGTCAAGAGTGTGCTTTTTCTCTACCGAAATTTTATGTACCATAGCCTGAATAGGTGTCAACTGATTTTTACCGCCAAAGGGCATAAGTACTGTGCCTGCACCGATAGTAGAGTCAAACTGCTCAGAAAGACCACGCTTTGAGCAGATATTAAGGTCGTTTGCCAAGAATTCCATATTTTCAGCAAATCCGCCCTCAACAATTTTACTGTAATCCTCAGGCTTAGTAGGGGTAATAGTGATATGCTTTTCAGCACCGTTTGAATTTAAGAATTCACGGCTAATATCAACAATGGTTTTGCCGTTCCAGTTCATAACAAGTCTCGGCTCTGCCTTAATATCAGCAACCTTAACAGCCTGTAAATTTTCAGACTTTGCAAGCTCTAAGAAACGGTCTATATTTTCTTTTTCAATTACAACAGCCATTCTTTCCTGTGATTCACTAATTGCAAGCTCAGTACCGTCAAGACCGTCATATTTCTTTGGAACTGCATTAAGGTCAATTTCAAGACCGTCAGCCAATTCACCGATAGCAACAGATACACCGCCTGCACCGAAGTCGTTACAACGCTTAATCATACGGCAGGCTTCGTAATTGCGGAAAAGTCTTTGCAGCTTTCTTTCCTCAGGAGCGTTGCCTTTTTGTACTTCAGCACCGCAGGATTCAAGTGACTCAATAGTATGTGATTTAGAAGAGCCTGTAGCACCGCCGCAACCGTCACGACCTGTAGAACCGCCAAGAAGTATTACAACGTCCCCTGGAGCAGGAACTTCACGACGAACATTTTCTGCCGGAGTAGCAGCAATAACAGCGCCTATTTCCATACGCTTTGCAGCATAACCGTCGTGATAAATCTCGTCAACAATACCTGTAGCAAGACCGATTTGGTTACCGTAAGAGGAATAACCATCAGCAGCAGTAGTAACAATTTTTCTTTGAGGAAGCTTACCCTCCATAGTTTCTGCAACGCTCTTTAAGGGGTTTGCAGCACCAGTAACACGCATAGCGGCATAAACATAGCTTCTGCCTGAAAGCGGGTCACGGATAGCGCCGCCGATACAGGTAGCAGCACCGCCGAAAGGCTCAATTTCAGTAGGATGGTTGTGGGTCTCGTTTTTAAAGAGCAAGAGCCAGTCTTCAAGTGCACCGTCAACCTCAACCTTGATTTTAACTGTACAAGCGTTGATTTCTTCAGACTCGTCAAGCTTATCGAGCTTTCCGTCTTTTTTAAGCTGGCGAACAGCCAAGGTTGCAATATCCATAAGGCAAACAGGCTTTGTTCTGCCTAAAGCCTTACGGGTTTCAATGTATTCATTATATGTGCTCTGTAAAAGCTCGTCCTCGAATTTAACATCGTCAATATTTGTAAGGAATGTGGTATGACGGCAATGGTCAGACCAATATGTATCTATCATTCTGATTTCAGTGATAGTTGGGTTACGCTTTTCGGATTTAAAGTAATCCTGACAGAATGCAATATCATCAGCGTCCATAGCCAAACCGTAATTAGAAACAAAGTCCTCAAGTCCCTTGCGGTCTAAATCGATAAATCCGTCAAGTGTTTCAACTGTGGTAGGAATATCATATTTGGTTTCTAAGGTTTCGGGCTTTTCAAGAGTTGCTTCTCTTGCTTCTACAGGGTTAATAACATATTTCTTAATTTCTTTAAGCTCAGCTTCGGTTATGTTACCATAAAGGAGATAAACCTTTGCAGTACGAACACGAGGGCGGTCCTTTTGAGAAATAATCTGTATACACTGCGCAGCAGAGTCAGCACGCTGGTCGAACTGACCGGGTAAAAATTCTACAGCGAAAACAGTAGCACCGTCGGTGTCAATTTCAGCAGTAGCAATATCAAGCTGAGGCTCGGAAAATACTGTGCCTACAGCATAATCAAATAAATCCTTTTCAATATTATCAACATCATAACGGTTGATAACCCTAACGTCATTAACAGAGCTTATCTGCAAAAGACCGTTAATATCCTTTAAAACACCTCTTGCTTCATTAGCAAGCTCTTTTTTCTTTTCAACAAATATACGGTAAACCATAAATTACTCTCCTTTTATAGCCTTAAGTGCTTTAGCACCAATATCGTTTCTGTAAAAAGCGTTCTGGAAGCTTACAAGCTTAACATTTTGATAAGCTTTATTAAGTGCCGCTTCAAGATTATCAGCGGTATCGGTAACACCTAAAACTCTGCCGCCTGCGGTTTTTAAAACATCACCGTCAAGCTTAGCTCCTGCAACATAAACCTTATTAGCTACACTTTCGTCAATTTTAAGCTCAAAACCGCTATCATATTTTTGCGGATAGCCATTCGATGCCATAACAACGCAAGCTGCCGCACCGTTACTGAATTTAACCTCAGTCTCAGCTAAAGTGCCGTTTGTTGTAGCTTGCATAACCGTGAGTAAATCACTTTCCAAAAGGGGAAGAACAACCTGTGTTTCAGGGTCACCGAAGCGGCAGTTATATTCAATAACCTTAGGACCTTTGGGAGTAAGCATTAATCCAAAGTAAAGACAGCCCTTAAAGCTTCTGCCTTCCTTATTCATAGCTTCAATTGTAGGAATAAAAATAGTTTCCATACATTCTTTTGCAATAGCTTCTGTGTAATAGGGGTTAGGAGCAACAGTACCCATACCGCCTGTGTTAAGACCTTTATCACCGTCTAAAGCACGCTTATGGTCCATAGATGAAACCATAGGTACAACAGTTTTACCGTCAGTAAAGGAAAGAACAGAAACCTCAGGACCTGTTAAAAATTCCTCTATTACGATATTGTTTCCGCTATCACCAAAAACCTTATCCTCCATCATAGAACGAACAGCGTTTTTAGCATCCTCACGTGTTTCGGCAATAATAACACCCTTACCGAGAGCTAAACCGTCAGCCTTGATAACAGTAGGAATTGGTGCGGTTTCAAGATAATTAATAGCATCCTCGGCATTACTGAACACTTCATACTCTGCAGTAGGAATACCGTATTTTTTCATAAGATTTTTTGAAAAAACCTTACTACCTTCAATGATAGCCGCAGCCTTATTAGGACCAAAACAAGGAATACCTGCTTCGGTTAAAGCATCAACGGCACCTAAAACCAACGGGTCGTCGGGAGCCACTACAGCATAATCTATTTTATTTTCAGTTGCGAATTTAACCTGAGCCTCAATATCTTTAGCGCCTATGTTAACTAAGGTTGCGTCATTTGCCATACCACCGTTACCAGGTAGAGCAAAGATTTCCTCAATATTTATATTTTCTTTTAATTTTTTAATTATGGCGTGCTCACGACCGCCGCCGCCTACAACCATTACCTTCATTTTATTGCTCCTTGGAAAAATATTTTTGCTATTAAAAAAGCACAGACGCCTCCCTCAAATGAGGGAGGTGAATTATATTATATTAATATATGGGGAACTGTGCACAAAGCGCCTGAACTTCTCCGGAAATCTGAGCCTTTTTAGCATCAAAATCATTAACTGCTAAAGAAATCCACTTTGCAACCTTTTGCATTTCAGCCTCTTTAAAGCCACGTGTTGTAACAGCAGGAGAACCAAGTCTTACACCGCTTGTAACAAATGGGCTTTGTGGGTCATTTGGAACGGTATTTTTATTTGCGGTAATATGGACTTCGTCGAGTCTGTGCTCAAGCTCTTTACCTGTAATACCGTTTTTAATAAGCTTTAAGAGCATTAAGTGGTTATCGGTACCATTTGATACAATGTCAAAGCCCTCGGCTTTAAGACCGTCACAAAGTGCGGCAGCATTTTTAACTACCTGCTTCTGATACTCTACAAACTCAGGAGTTAAAGCCTCGCCCAAAGCTACAGCCTTAGCTGCAATAATGTGCATTAAAGGTCCGCCCTGAGTACCTGGGAATACAGCTTTGTTAATTTTAGTGTATATTTCTTCATCGTTGCAGAGAATCATACCTCCACGGGGACCTCTAAGGGTTTTGTGGGTGGTAGTTGTTACAACGTGGGCATAAGGAACGGGTGAGGGATGAACTCCTGCGGCGATAAGACCTGCAATATGAGCCATATCAACCATCAAATAAGCTCCAACCTCGTCTGCAATTTCACGGCAACGGGGGAAGTCGATAATTCTTGAATAAGCAGATGCGCCTACAACAATTAGCTTGGGCTTGCATTCTAAAGCAATATTACGCATTTCATTATAGTCGATAGTTTCGGTTTCATTGTTAACACCGTAAGGCACGATATTAAAGTATTTACCTGAAATGTTAACAGGTGAGCCGTGGGATAAGTGACCGCCCTGCTGTAAATTCATACCCATAACAGTGTCGCCGGGTTCGATCAAAGCAAAGAAAGCGGCAAGGTTAGCGTTAGCGCCGCTATGAGGCTGAACGTTTGCAAAGCTACAGCCAAAAAGCTTTTTGGCGCGCTCACGGGCAATTTCCTCAACAATATCAACGCATTGGCAACCGCCGTAATAACGCTTGGAAGGATAGCCCTCAGCGTATTTATTGGTAAGAACGCCGCCTGCAGCTAACAAAACAGCCTTTGAAACGATATTTTCAGAAGCAATAAGCTCAATATTGTGACGCTGTCTTTGAAGCTCTAAGTCGCAAGCATTAGCAACTTCAATATCAAAATTTTTAAGTTCTTCAAAAAAATTCATTGTTAGTACTCCTAAAAATTAATGGTGGAAAAGTCTCATACCGGTAAATGCCATTGCAATACCATATTTATTGCAACATTCTATTACTGCATCATCACGGATAGAACCGCCTGGCTCAGCAATATAAGAAACACCGCTTCTATAAGCTCTTTCAATGTTATCATCAAAGGGGAAGAAAGCATCTGAGCCTAAAGCTACGCCAGAAATTGTAGAAAGATATTCCTTAATTTCAGCGTCTGTAAGAGGTTCTGGCTGAGATTTAAAGTATTTTTGCCAATTACCGTCGGCGCAAACATCTTCTTCGTTGCGGTTAATATAACCGTCGATAACATTGTCTCTTGTAGGTCTTGCAATTTCATCAAGGAAAGGAAGGTTAAGTACCTTATCGTGTTGTCTTAAGAACCAAGTATCAGCCTTAGAGCCTGCAAGTCTTGTACAGTGTATTCTTGACTGCTGACCGGCACCAACACCGATAGCCTGACCGTCAACCGCAAAGCAAACGGAGTTAGACTGCGTATATTTTAATGTGATAAGAGATATTATAAGGTCACGCTTTGCACTGTCAGGCAATTCCTTATTTTCGGTAACAAGGTTTGAAAGTAATTCTTCGTTAATTAGGAAATTGTTTCTGCCTTGCTCAAAGGTAATACCGTAAACCTGCTTATGCTCAATAGGAGCGGGAACATAGTTGGGGTCAATTTTTACAATGTTATAGTTACCGTTTCTCTTTGATTTTAAAATTTCAAGCGCCTCAGGGTCATAATCGGGAGCGATAACACCGTCAGATACTTCACGCTTTATAAGTAAAGCGGTGGTAACATCACATTTATCGGATAATGCAACCCAGTCGCCAAAGGAGCACATACGGTCAGTACCACGGGCTCTTGCATAAGCGCAAGCTAAAGGAGAATCGTCAAGACCTGCAATATCGTCAACAAAGCAAGCTTTTTTAAGCTTGTCTGAAAGAACTGTACCAACAGCGGCACTTGTGGGGCTGACATGCTTAAAGGAGGTAACCGCAGGGAGACCTAAAGCTTCCTTTAATTCCTTTACTAACTGCCAAGAATTAAATGCATCGAGAAAGTTTATAAAACCCGGTCTGCCGCAAAGAATTTCAATCGGTAATTCGCTACCGTCGGCCATAAATATTTTAGCAGGCTTTTGGTTGGGGTTACAACCGTATTTAAGTTCAAATTCTTTCATTTTACTTCTCCTTATTTGTTTTTATTAACAATTCTTGATTCATATTTACCGTCGCCAAGATTTATATATCTTACAAAAAGAGAAACCTTATTATCTTCATTAAGATTATTCCAAATCAAATCGGTTAAAGCATCAATATCACAATCAGGTAATTCGAGTGTTTTAGGCTCACCCTCAAAGCTTGGGAGAGGATTACCGTCACACTTATAGGTATGAATAAATTTAGCCTTACCTGCGATAGGATTACTGTATGCAAAATTGTATCTTTGGCAGGAAGAACCGTCACCCTCAGCGGATTTGAGAATTGACATTGCAAAATTCATATCGCCGTTTTCGAGACGGATAATACCTGAAATACGTGGTGTGAAATTAGGAGCATCGTCTTCGAATTCACGGGTACGTAAAGACTGCTCAAAGGTCATTTGTCTGTCCATAAGCTCGTAGATAGTATCGGTCTGATCACCATTCGTAACGATAGTCTTATTTCCTAAAACTCTTACGGGAGCATATATAATCAGGTGAGGATCGGTCATTTTTGACTCATCAAAGGCTTGTGTTCTTATGCCTTCGCCGTCTTCAACAAAAACACGGTTGCGGCTGTTTTCACTTCTGCCCATAATGAAATAAGCAGTAATTGCTTTAGTACCGTCTTTACTTTTACCAATAATAATACCTCTGCCGTGATAGGCAAGGGAATTAAGCTCATTTTCAATAGTTTTGATTTCCATTATAAAATCCTCCTATTTTATATATGTTTTTCCGTCTTTGATTTCTATTTTTTCATCGCACAATAGCTGAACAGCCTTTGGAAGTATTTTCCATTCAGCCTGCTCCATAATGCGCTTTTGTAGGGATTCAGGAGTGTCATCATCTAAAACCTCAACGGCTTTTTGAAGAATTATCGGTCCTGCGTCACATTCTGCAGTTACAAAATGAACTGTAGCACCCGAAACCTTAACGCCTTTTTTAAGGGCTTCCTCGTGAACGTGGAGACCGTAATAGCCTTTTCCGCAAAAGCTTGGAATAAGGGCAGGGTGAACATTTACCATTTTATTTGGAAACGTATCACAAACTGCATTGCCGAGTATTGTCATAAAGCCTGCATACACAATAACATCTGCCTTTTCTTCAAGCAATATGTCACTTATATCCTCACTGTATTTATCAACATCGTCATAATCCTTACGAATTAAGATACGTGTTTTAATTCCATTATCTTTGGCACGGGTCAGGGCATAAGCGTCAGCCTTAGAAGCAATAACACAGCTAATTTTACCGCAACCCAATTCACCACGGTTCTGAGCATCAATAAGCGCCTGCAAATTTGTGCCGCCTCCTGAAGCCAAAACCACGACATTTTTGGTATTATTCAATGATAACACCTCTGTCACTCTTTATAACAGTACCGATTATATAAGGCTCTTCGCCTGCAGTTTTAAGGATTTCAAGAGCTTTTTCGGCATCTTCCTTTGCTACGACAATGCTCATACCAACACCCATATTAAAGGTGTTGAACATATCACGTTCGGGGATATTGCCAACCTTTGCAATAAGGTCGAAAATAGGAAGAACCTTAACGTCTGCCTTTTTAATTTTAGCAGCAAAGCCATCAGGAAGACTTCTTGGAATATTCTCATAGAAGCCGCCACCTGTGATATGGGAAATAGCTCTAACCTTAACATTATCTAAAAGAGCCAAAACAGGTTTAACATAGATTTTTGTGGGGGTTAAAAGTGTTTCGCCTAAGGTTTTACCGCCAAGCTCTTCATAGGTTTTATTAAGGTCGCAATTTTCAACATCAAATACCTTGCGAACAAGGGAAAAACCGTTAGAATGAACACCTGAGGAGGGGAGAGCTATAATAACGTCATCTTCCTCCATAGTGGTATTATCAAGAATTTTCTTTTTATCTACAATACCAACAGCAAAGCCTGCAAGGTCGTAATCGTCAACGGGCATCATACCGGGGTGCTCCGCAGTTTCACCGCCGATAAGTGCAGCGCCTGACTGTACACAGCCTTCAGCTACACCGCTTACGATTTCAGCTATTTTTTCAGGGATATTTTTGCCGCAAGCAATATAATCAAGGAAGAACAGGGGCTTTGCACCAACACAAATAATATCATTAACACACATTGCAACTGCATCAATACCGATTGTATCGTGCTTGTCCATTAAAATTGCAAGCTTAACCTTAGTACCGCAACCGTCAGTACCGCTAACCAAAACGGGCTCTTCCATACCCGCCACAGGCAGACCGAAGCAACCGCCAAAACCGCCGACATCATCAAGACAGCCTTCGTTTCGTGTTCTTTTAATATGTTGCTTCATAAGCTCAACTGCTTTGTAGCCTGCAGTAATATCAACACCTGCATCGGCGTATGACTTTGATTGTGAGTTATTCATAATAAGTAATTCCTTTTTCTTTTATTCTTTTCCGTTCCAGCAATAGGTACATAAGCATTCTTTTGGTAAACCAATTGCTTCAATAATTCCTTCAAGAGACTGAAATTCAAGTGAAGCAAAGCCTAACTTTTCGCAAATGGCTTTTCTTAGGTTTTTGCCACGCTCAGTATTGCAGTCACAGTATTCTTCAATATAGTTAAAGCCATCTTCACCCTCAAGCTCCATAATAACCCGTCTGCCGATAAGCTCCATATCATCAGTAGCACGGGAGAAGTTAAGGTATTTACAGCCGTACATAATCGGAGGGCAAGCAGAACGCATATGAACTGATTTTGCACCGTTTGTATAAAGAAAATCAACCGTTTCTTTAAGCTGAGTGCCTCGCACGATAGAATCATCAACAAAAAGCAGATTTTTATCTATTATAAGGTCGTGAATGGGAATCTGCTTCATTTTGGCAATTTTGTTGCGTTCTCTTTGCTTGGTTGGGGTAAAGCTTCTAGACCAAGTAGGAGTATATTTAATGAAAGCACGGGCAAAATGCTTGCCGCTTTCATTAGCATATCCTATTGCGTGAGGAGTACCTGAATCGGGAACTCCGCCAACATAATCAATATCCTGTGCAGACCCAACTTCTTTATCATGCTTAGCCATTATCTGACCGTTACGGTAGCGCATTATTTCAACATTAACACCCTCATAGCAGGAGGTGGGATAACCGTAATAGCTCCAAAGGAATGAGCAAATTTTAAGCTTTTCCCGTGGTGGAGAAAGCTGTGTTAAAGAGTCGGCAGTAAGCTCAACTATTTCACCGGGTCCTAATTCCTTTTCATCATCATAACCTAATTTTAAGTATGCAAAGGATTCAAAGGAAACACAGTAGCCGTTCTCGTTTTTGCCGATAAGAATGGGTATTCTTCCAACCTTATCACGTGCGGCTATTATTGATCCATCGTCCTTTAATATAAGAATAGAAGCAGTACCGTTAATAGAGTCCTGAGCAAATTTAATACCCTCAACAAAGCTGTGCTTTTGGTTTATAAGCGCTGCTACTAAATCGGTTGAATTAACCTTGCCGCCTGTCATTGCGCCAAAATGACCGCCTGTTGTGGATAAATAATTTCTAATAAGCTCATCTGCATTATTAATAAGACCGATAACACAAATAGCGTATGTTCCTATATCTGAACGTATTAACAATGGCTGAGGGTCATAATCACTTATACAACCTATTGCTGAATTTCCTTTCATCTCGTCAAAAACATCTTCAAATTTCGTTCTGAAAGGTGAATTCTGAATGTTATGTATATCACGCTGTAGACCTATTTCTTCGTCATAAGCTGCAATACCGCCTCGGCGAGTGCCTAAATGTGAATGATAGTCAGTACCGAAAAAAACATCAGATATAGCCTCATGGTTGCTGACTACACCGAAAAATCCGCCCATGGTTTACTCCTTTGGTGAAAGTGTTGAATTTTTTTATTATGCAAAGAAAAGCTCTGAAAGAGTCATAGGATCGATGTATTCACCGTTTTTGTAAACTCGCATATTGCCTGATGCAATTTCGTCTATAAGCATAACGTCGCCATTAGCGTCATAGCCGAACTCAAACTTAATATCATACATATCAAGTCCCTTTTCTTTAAGATCATCGGCTACGATTTTTGTAATATCCTGAGTCATCTTCTTAATGTCATCATACTGCTTGTCGGTCATTACGCCTAAATCAACAAGACCGTCCTTAGTAACAAGGGGATCGCCCTTTTCATCGTTCTTGAAGGTTGTTTCAACATAAGCGGGAAGGTCAGCACCTTCTTCAATATAATCGCTGTAGCGACGGTAGAAGCTACCAACTGCCTTGTAACGGCATATAACCTCAAGACCTTTACCGAAAGCCTTGGCAGGGAGAACCTCCATAGTAGTATCGTCGAGATTAGCACTTACATAGTGAGTTTTAATGCCTGCTGCATTTATCTTTTCAAAGAAGTAGATGGACATACGAAGATTAACATCACCAACACCGTCAATGGTAATACCTACCTGATTTTCACCGGGATCAAACACGCCGTCTTTACCTGTGCAATCATCCTTAAACTTTAATAAGTAATTGCCGTTATCAAGTGCGAATACGTCCTTAGTTTTTCCTCTGTAAACAAGATTCTTTTCCATTTTAGTTACTCCTTTTAAATATAAAAATTAATTATTAAACTGTTTTTCAATAGCGGAATTTTTTTCAAGTACCTTTTCAGAGTCCGCAATTCTCTTGTTATCAAGCTTCTCTGCAAGCTCGGTATCACTTATGCTCAACATTTCTATACATAACAAAGCGGCATTGACAGCTCCGTCAATAGCAACTGTAGCAACAGGAATACCTGAAGGCATCATTACAGTTGAAAGCAAAGCATCAACACCGTCTAATTTACCGCAGTTAATGGGGATACCAACAACTGGCAGGGTAGTATTAGCTGCAATAGCGCCGGCTAAGTGAGCGGCCATACCCGCAGCGGCAATAATAGCGCCAAAACCGTTTTTGCGTGCGTTTATACTGAACTCCTTGGCTTCTGCAGGAGTTCTGTGTGCTGAGAAAACATGAACTTCGTAAGGCACACCGAATTCTTTTAGTGTATTAACTGCTTTTT
>JBGVRU010000005.1:0-11232 GCA_045128715.1 Acutalibacteraceae bacterium
GCGCTATTGTAATTAGGTCTGCACCATTTACCGAAAAGATTAGGGAAACGGTAAACAAGCACTTTAGCGCCTGACTCTTTAGCATAATCAAAGAAAAGCTCCTCGCCCGCTTTCTTAGATTTACCGTACTCACCCTCAGCATATCTGCCAATGAGGGTGGCCTGAATTGAAGAAGAAAGCATAACAGGGCATTTGTTACCATATTTCTTTAAGGTTTCAAGCAGAGTATTTGCAAACCCGAAATTGCCATTCATAAATTCTTCAGAGTTTTGCGGACGGTTTACCCCTGCCATATTAAATACAAAATCAGCATTCTGGCAAGCAGTTTCAAGCTCATCCAATGTAGACTCTATATCATAGCAATAAATTTCTTCAATATTCAAATCAGGTCTTGTTTTATCCTTACCGTCTCTGATATTTTTTAGTGCCTCAGTAAGATTTTTGCCCACAAAGCCGTTAGCGCCTGTTATTAAAATTTTCATTTTACTTTCCTATACCCTCTAACTCATCTCTGATATACTGGAGACTTAAAAGTTTTTCCTTAACCTGCTCAATGTTAAGAAGCTCGGTATTGTTGGAATTAAATTCAGATAAAGGATTGCGTTCAACGTCGCCGTCTTTAAAATACTTATCATAATTAAGACCGCGATTATCACATGGTACTCGGTAAAAATTACCCATATCGGTAGCATTAGCGCATTCCTCATTGGTTAAAAGTGTCTCATACATCTTCTCACCGTGACGTATACCGATAACCTTAATCTTAGTTTCAGGATTAAACAGCTCTGTTACTGCCTTAGCCAATGTTTCAATAGTGCAGGCGGGTGCCTTTTGAACTAAAATATCTCCCGAAACACCGTTTTCAAATGCAAAGAGAACCAAATCAACAGCCTCATCCAAGGACATAATAAAGCGTGTCATCGAAGGCTCGGTTATCGTAATATCCTTACCTTGCTTTATCTGGTCTATCCAAAGCGGAATAACACTACCGCGGCTACACATAACGTTACCGTAACGAGTGCAGCATATTTTAGTCTTTTCAGGTGATACTGTTCTTGATTTTGCAACAGCAACACGCTCTTCAAGCGCTTTGGAAATACCCATTGCGTTTACAGGATAAGCCGCCTTATCAGTTGAAAGGCAGATTACTGATTTAACCCCTGCTTCTATAGCAGCAGTAAGCACATTATCTGTACCGATAACATTGGTGCGAACAGCCTCCATCGGGAAAAATTCGCAGGAAGGAACCTGCTTTAGGGCTGCGGCGTGGAATATATAGTCAACGCCATACATAGCACCTTTTACAGATTCCAGATCACGTACATCGCCAATGAAAAATTTGATTTTCTCTGCAACCTCAGGCATTTTAGCCTGAAATTCATGACGCATATCATCCTGTTTTTTCTCGTCTCTTGAAAAAACACGGATTTCGCCTATATCGGTATTAAGAAATCTGTTAAGCACAGCATTACCAAAAGAACCTGTACCGCCTGTTATGAGTAAAGTTTTTCCCTTAAACATAATATCTGCTCCTTTTATTTTCTACCCAATATATTTTTAACATAAGAATACAAGGTTTTAAAATCTTCGCTTTTAAACGTAGCAATAACAAATACTGTTGTAGCAATCAACACGCTCAAACACAGCTTAAGTGCTATACTTATTATTCCGTGGCCTAAGAATGAGCAAATATATACACACACCAAAAAAGCCATGGTAGCCAAAACAATATATTTCAACTGGCTATAGAAATAATTTTTAACCTTTGAATTTAATTTTTTGTATATGACCATCGGTTCATACCAAGCAAAGGTGGTGATTGTAGCTATAAATGTAGAAATTAGTATTCCAAATATTCCTAACATTTTTCCAAAAATAACCGAAAGAACAAGGTTTATTGCGGCGGTGCAAAGTCTTATATACCTTACCTCTTTAAAAAGACCCATTACTTCGCGATAAAGCCATAAAGGCTTAAGTATTATTTCTGTGTAAAAATTCAGAACAATTACAAATACAACAGAGTTTGAAAATACATACTCACTACCGATCCAAATAGTGATAAAGTCATTAAATATCGTATAAAAGCATAATGCGCATGCTGTTGCCATCCACTGAAAGAATAAGACTGTTCCGCCGAATAGTTTTTGCATTTTTTCTTTTTCTCCGGCAGCGTAAAGATTACCGAAGCTTGAAATCACAGAGGTTACCAGCATATTTATTACAACCGAAATATTGAAAATAAACATACTGTAATTTGAATAATACCCCACATAAACCGTACCGACTATAACGGATATTAAAATATTATCGGTATTGCCTGTGAGGATATTGGCTACTCTATACATAAAAGCATACTTTATATCATTAAAAATAAATCTACTGTGCTTATCAGTAACAGTGTGCTTTTCTTTTATAAATGGATATAAATGATCTGCCTTTTTTGAAAGCATAAAATTAGATAAAACCGTACAAATAACCTGAATAACCAAATAAACGGTATAGTTTCTTGTTATTATTAAAAATACTGCTTGAGCGATATGTCTTAATATAGTAAACAAAGTATAATTATTGTTTACTATATAATTGTTTTGATCTGCCTTTATAAGTGCACTTTTAAAGACAACAAAATAGGATACTACCGAATTTAAAAGAAAAAGTAAATAATATAAAATCAAATACTTGCTTTCAAGCTCGCTGTTTACAATAAACCTAAGAAAAGGCACCAAAGCCAATCCAATAATTAACACCGCAGCTGCAATTCTACGATATAGTTTTTTATAATAATTGAGCAGTGCCGTTATTTTCGGTTTATCATTTTCGGCAATAGGCTTATAAAGTGAAAACAGCATAACATTATCTATGCCTAATTCAGCAAGAGAAAGCACATTCAATATGTTGCCGTAAAGTCCATTAACACCCAAATATTCCGAGCCTAAAAAATAAATAAATATTGTACGGCTTATGAACTGCAATATAAGTGTAACAGCCTGACCAATAAATCCATATAGCATATTTCTGGTAGAATTGCGGCTACGTGACTGTGTATTCATCGTTTTTCTCCTAACACAGAACGGTAAATTTTTGCATACTGCTCTGCTACAGATTCAATAGAATAGTTGTTTTTACAGTATTCATAATTAAAATCAAGTTCTTCCTCAGAAATATTATCGATCTTTTCAAAAATTTCGGAAAGTGTTCCGTCTTTTAAATTGAAAACCTTTCCTCCTAAAGCTATAACGTTAGAAATAACACCGACTTTATTACAAATCACAGGTAGCCTTGATGCCATTGCCTCAATAAAAGCAATTCCAAAGCCTTCGAATTCTGAGGGCAGCAAAAAAACTTTTGCATTTTTGTAATATTCCTCTGTGTTTGTGACAGCACCCGTAAATACAACCCTATCTCTAATGCTTTCGTGAATTTTGGCTTTAAGCTTTTCAAAATACTCGGGGTTTTGAGTAGTTTCACCCACTATATACCAATATAAATCGGGATTAGCTTTTAAATAATCGTTCATTTCTAAAACAATATTTAAATACCCTTTTTGAGGAACAACTCTTCCAACAGATAATATAATTTTATTATCTGTTTTTTTATCGGTAGGATAACGGTTAAAATCGATTCCGTTATTAATTGTGACCGCATTCATTATACCAAGAGAATTTTTGCAATATACGTTAGTCTCATCCGATACGGCGGTATAGACATCTGTTAACTTTTTCAACAGCGTCTCATTTTTAACGCTGTAACCATCGGTGTTATGAATTGTAACAACAGCCTTAGCTTTGCGGTATAGAAATGCAGCGATTCGACCGTAAAAATCGGGTGACTGACCGTGGGTATGAAGAATATCTATATTATACTTTTTAAGCAATCGCACTATATTTAATATGGCAGAAATTTTTTCCTTACCGACAGGCTTGTTAACCGTGTCCGTAGTAATTCCCTTTTTATTTAACTCTGCTTCAACCGTATTTTCAAACTCGGTTTCTGCCCTTTTCATTGCAACAACTACAATACCAAACTCATTATTAAGCTGCTCTGCAATATCAAAAACCAGCTTTTCTGCTCCACCCAGATTAAAGCTATTAACCAAAAGACAAATATTCAAAATTTTAGGACCTCTCTTAAATCATTATGCCGCTCTTATCGTAATACAATTTTTCAGCAGCCAATGAAAATCCAAAAATAAGCCAAATAAAATTAAGTGTAATTACCGTAGGCGGAATAAATACTGCCACACTAAACATCAACAAGGATATCAGAATTACAGTATTTTTTATATCATTATATCTAAGTACAAACTGTACTTTTATACATCTTATATAAAAAACTAAAAATATTATTAAAGGAACGATACCCTCAGTGAGTAAAAACTCTGCCCAAAAATTGTGTACTGAGGGAACTGTAAATCCATAACTTCCTTTGAGGACTAATTCCGCAGTTCCGGGGCCTGTTCCCACAAACTTATTATCCCAAGCTGCCTTTAGTGCTCCTTTTATAAGTTCAAATCTGCCATCGCTCAAATCCGATAAAGAATCTGCTATTAGCAAACCTGAGCTTTGAAGCTGTTTAAAGATAAAATCCTCAAAAACATTATAAAGAATAAAGCCGATAACTATCGCTGTGAAGGATATCAAAAGCCTTTTTGTAAGCGCCCTTGTGCCAAAAAACACACAAAGCACAATAGACAAAAATACCAGTATAATAGCACCACGAGAACCTGTGGCAAATGATACATAAACGCAAAGAGCCGACCAAGCACCGAAAATTATCCAACCGAATTTAAAAAGCTTTGTAAAATAAAGACCAAAGCACAATCCTAAAATAACAGCAAAACCTATATTGTTGGGATTATATAAAAAAGCTGTAGGAGCTCTACCTAACACATCATATTGCCAAGATGATGTAGAGTATTCATTCAAATAGTTATCGCTCGCTACGTGATTTTGAGTTAGATATTCATAAACCGAAATCAGCATTGTCATCAGTAAGCCTGAAACAAAGGATAAAATATAATTATTTAAATCCTTATCAGTTTCTGTATATACATAAACAAAATATATAAGAAAGATATTTATAGCATATCCTATACTTCCGTTTATCCAAGCAGACACACTGGGGGTAAAAAACAAAGTGAATAAATTAAAAAATATCAGCATAAACAGTATGTTTATGTATCGCTTAGATATAGGATGATCAGTATTTTGCCAACCTAACGCTAAATGACAAAACACAAATATCAGAAATAATATACGAAATAAATTTAATGTTATAGAACCTACGGAAAATATGTGAAAAGAGGAACCGAAAAATGTGGAAAATATTAATAAACAAAGAAATTTTTTCATTAAAAGCTCCTCTTGATCTTATAACGTAAATAGAATAACAGAACTAATGGAAGTAAACAAATAAATTTCCCCATTCCTAATTCTTCTATAGCTTTCTTAGGTTCATCTGCTACAATTGAAAAAAATACAAACCCTGTAAGCTTTGCTATTCTATTAAAAAGGGTTGTTTGCCGTTTTGCATCATGAAGTCTGGCAAGCGCCGCTCCTTTAGGACTTTTCATTTCAAGTGCTGTCGCATTCTTTGAAAGCCCCTCTGCCAAATACTCACATATATAAATTATCCTGTCCAAAACCACAAGTTTATATTGCTCATCTATCTTATCATAAACGATATGCTCTCTTAAAAACCGTTCACCTTCAAAGACAGGAAAAGGATACTGTTTTATAACCGCAGTACGGAATATTAAAGCAGTATCTCCCTTTTTCCCCAATGAATAAAGCTTAGACAATGTTTCTGTCTCCACACCCGCTGGAAACTTAGTACCAACTATAGTGCCGTCTTTATAGCCCTTATTAGCAACTATACCTGAAAGCTTATCTTTTTCAGTTGCAGAAATCTCATTCCAAACAGCTTTAATATCCTCTACAGCATTATCTGTTAGGAAATCATCCGAGTCCACGCAAAAGAATAATTCGGTTTCGCATTTTTCTACCGCTTTGTTATGTGCGACATGCTTACCGCTGTTGTTCTGGTATTCGTAAACTATCCTTATTTTACCCTCGTTTATCATATCAGTGACAACTTCTTTTGTATTATCGGAAGAACCGTCATCTATAACATACCATATAAACTCCTTACAAGTTTGTCTTATTAAGCTTTCATATAAATAGGGCAGTCTGTAAGCACGGTTGAAAGCCGGAGTGAATAAAGTAATAAATGCTTTTTTCATACGATCCCTTTCATTAAAATTCTTTTATTTTTTCAAATTTTTCCAAATCTCAATATATAATTCGTAAACCTTTTCTATAGAATACTCATTTTTAACTTTTTCGAATGCATTTCGGGCAATGTATTTACGGTAATTTTCATCCGACAGAACCTTTCTTAAAGCAGAAATTATCTCGCTTTCAGATTTTGATTCAATTACAACGCCGCAATCCCCATCAAGCATTTCGGGTATCGCTCCTACATTTGATGCAATTATTGCCTTTTCTAATGCCATTGCTTCAATAATTGCATTAGGAAATCCCTCAGTATAGCTAGGTAAAATAAATGCTTCCGCTTTTGATAAAGCCTTCATTGCTTCATCGTGAGACATTTCACCAACAAATGCAACATTTTTTACCTTTATAGCTTCCTCTAAAGTATTCAAATATTCTTTTTTGGCAGGACCTATTATAACAAGTTCATATTGTGAAAATTCCTTGCCTACGGTATTCCAAGCAGAAATTAATTCATTTATACCCTTTGCAGGAATAACCCATCCTAAAAAAGCTACCTGCTTTTTAATTTCTTCGCTTTTTTCAGGCAATTGCTTTAAGTCAACAGGATTAGGTATTAAAAATACCTTTTTAGGATCTATATTATCACAAACCGTACTATAAGTTCTTTTATCAATGGTTACAACAGCGGATGCCAGACTCATTGCTTTTAAAAACAATTTCCAGAGAAAAGAATTGCGCCTTGCCATTTCAGGTGTCCTACCGAAATGGATATGATATACCACAGGAATATTGCTTTTTTTTGCAACTCTCATTAACAAAATATCCCTAATAGCCGCCATTGAACCGCTTGTGGTCATATGGATAACATCTATTTTTTCATTTGATATTATCCTTTTTAATTCACTGCGTTTTTTAATCATATCCAAACCGCTGACTACTACTCTGTCAAAAAGATTTCGGCCTTCAGTTGAACGCTTTTTAGGTGCAATATTTAAAGTGCAAAATTCATCGCATGTATTTTTTACATAATTCAGCATAATCTGCGACCAATTTGTAATCCCGCCGTAGGGAGGTGGCAACGGTGCCACAAGTAAAACTTTCATACTATCCCTCAATATTTTTTATAATAATATCATAACTGTTCTGAACAGTATAATTCTCTTTAAGATATTTATAACCGTTTTCCCCAAGTATGGACAAATCAGATTCAACCGCTTTGTCCACAGCTTCAGTAAAATGATTTGGTGTGTCACTCTCACACTGCCAACCAAAACCGCCGTCTTCTATAACCTTGCCTATATCGGTATTAGAGTCCGTGCAGGCAAGCACAGGCATTTTAGCCTGCATATAGCTTAATATTCTGGAGGGGAAATTCGGTATAGTAAACCTATTATCTAAGAATATAAGGCCAATATCAAATGCTTTTACAAAATCTTCGTACTCTGCCTTTGGTAAACCGTTCAATAACAAGACATTTTTAGGTCTATACTCATCTACATACACTTTAAGCTTGGGATACTCTGTGCCTGTTCCGCAGATTACGAAATATCTGTCAGACTTGTTCGCATTAGCTTTAAGACACTCAATAATAAACGGAATATCCTGCGGTTTTCCTAAATTTCCGCCGTACATAAAGGTTACCGCATCTTTAGGTATATTGTATTTACTGTAAATTTCCTGCTTTTTTTCATTATCCTTTTCGAAATCTTTAACCTCTATACTATTCGGGTTAACATGTACTTTACAAGGATCAACGAAAGAATTATTATTCACAATAAAATCAACATTAGCCTGTGACATACAGCCTATGTAATCTGATATTTTATAAAGCTTTTCCTCTTTCTTACGGAAAAATTTATAAATAACAGACTTTAAACCGCTTTTAGTTATAATACCAATATCAACTGCATTCTGCGGAAAAATATCCTTAAGCAGAAGATAGCTTTTAGCACCGTCACGCTTTTTTATGTAGGAAATAACTCCTGCAAAGGTAATAGGTGGCGTGGTATAAATAACTAAATCAAATTTAACACCCTTAAAGTATTTCTTTATCGCATTTTTAAACTGAGTTTCAATTAATAATGTGGAAATACCCTTCTCAATAATATTTGTTTTTTGAAAATTGCCCGTTTTAATTTTAAGGAAATGACAGGTTTCCTCCGTGTAACAATAGGTATTTTTTTTATATTTTCTCTCAACAGGACCCACAACATAAACATTATGCCCTTGCCGTGTTAAATAGCGCATTAAATCGCTGTATACACCGCTGTTATCAAGATGTTCCATTAAAGTTAAAGATAAAAATAAAATATTCATAAAACTTATTCACCATTTTCACAATGTTAAATTTAAAAATATGAATAAAATAATCTATTTGAAAATCTAACTAAAGCAAAATATTATTTTAATCCAGCCGTATAAGGAATTGCCCACCAGACCAATAAAACAGTAGTATTTATCATTCTCAATGAACAATCTATATCCTTAGCCATCTCACATGATGTTATATTAAAATTTTTTGTTTCAAGCAAATTATTTAATATTTCAAATTCTAGCTTATTTAATATTATAATTTTTATAGAATGTTAAAACGCTAAAAAATGTTTCAACAAGCTGATTTTATCGGCTTTCGCATAATTTAATATTAAAAAATTCAATTGTGCCTATAACCTTATAATCTTTTTTTAGCCACAAAATTAGTGATTTATATAGTTAATATTTTTTATAAGAACGCTCTGTATCGAATTTAAAGCTGTGCCAACAGCCTCTTTTTTCAGGCGGGGGAAATACCATATAATCACCGTATGTTTTTCGTAATATTTCATCATACTTGCTTGGAACATTAACACTTATCATTTCAAATGGCAGTTCTATAGTATCGTCAAACCAGTCTTTTGGATATGACATTTTTTCAGTAGAACATTGGGAGCAAACCTTAACACGCCATTCATCACAATCATAATTGTTATATCGCATTGCCGTTTTTTCAACAATATCATATATTTTTTCTGGTTTTAAGAACATAAACTTGCGATTGAGCTTTGCAAAAGTCTTTAGAATAATATTAGGATTTACATTATAAGACATTGCATGACCCAATATATTAAAAAATCTGATTTTCTTTTCAATTCTCAGTTCTTTATTTCTATCCTTCTGAACATTATCCAATGGGAAAATATCTAAATATATGCCTTGAACCGACCCCTGTGTTTCCCAATTTGGATATAATACTGCTGTTGTTTCGTCATGAATCCTTAACCAGCCTTCATAGTAACACTCCTGCGAATTTGGCAAGTGAAGAGAAATTGGAGATTCAAACCATTCCGGAGGGCATTTAAGTATTTCATAGTCTTCTCTCGGCATTACAACATCAATATCATCATCCCAGGGAATCATTCCCTTATGTCTTATTGCACCAATCAATGTTCCGAAAGCAATCCACCATCTTAAGTTTTTCTCTTTACACACCTCAGAAAAAGTTTTCAACAAATTTAACTCTTTTGCCCATACCTTTTTCATCTCTGAAGAAACAACATACTCGTTACGGGTTTCTTCTTTTAAGAATTCCTCACTTAATTTGCCCTCGCTTAATAGTCTCTCACACTCTGTCATAAACAATACTCCTATTTACATCTGTGCTTCTTTATCTATTCTTTTTGCCGGTATACCAACATAAATGCCTGATTTTTCAATAGATTTGCTAACAAATGATAAAGCCCCTATAGTTACATTGTCGCATATTTTTACATCGCCAACAATTACTCCTCCTGAACATAATTTGCAGTTATCACCAATAATAGGAGTCTTTCCTCTTGCCTCATCGCCGGCATTACGCACACCTATAGTTGCATTTTGGTAACAGGTGAAATTCGCACCGATTTCACACTTACCAATAACGATTCCTGTTGGGTGTGCTATGTGAAATCCCTTTCCTACCTTAGCATACGGATAAATAATACAACCATACTTTCTAATTATCTTCAAATATAAAATCTTAGAGTATAGCTTTCTGCCCCTACTGTACAGATACCACATTTTTCTGCATAAATACATACAATTAGTATTAGGTTGAAAATATTTAACTCTAATTTTTCTTAAAAGTGAATATTTACCAGAATCACGATATAGTTCACATTTTAAACATTCTATATATTCTTTATGCGTCATATATACTCCCCTGCGGTAATACGGAAATTGCTACCTGTCATCATTGCAGATGAATCACTCATAAGATAAATCAATGCATCAACATAGTCAGAGCGCTCTAACATACGTCCCATAGGTAAAATACCTGCGGCACGGCGTCTTAACTCAGCTTCGCTCTCTCCCTGTGATTTTCTTAATTTTACCTCACCCTCTGTGGGGGTCCATCCAAGTGTTAAATAGTTGCAACGTATTTGCTCGCTGGCGTAATTATGTGCAATATGTTCCATAAGTGTTATCAAAACACCTTTTGAACAAGCATAAGCTGCTCTATCCTTTTCTCCGCTCCATGCATGTGATGAACCTGTTAAAACGATTGAACCGCCGCCATTCATACGCATATACTTTATTGCTTGCTGACAACAAAAAAAGCAAGCCTTAAAATTAATATTCATTACCCAATCAAAAGTGCTTTCGTCACAAGTATCCAACGCAGACACAGGTGTTACACCTGCATAATTAAAGAATCCGTCTATCTTACCGTATTTTTTATAAGCCTCATCAAAAAGTTTTTTGCAATCATCTACTTTTTCGAGGTCGGTATGGACAAAAATCCCTTCACTGCCGTATGTCTTCATTATTCTTATTGATTTAAGCGCAGCTTCCTCATCCCTACCGCCTATTACAACATGGGCTCCCTTTTTTGCGTATTCTTCAGCCATAGTACGACCTACACCCTTTGTTCCGCCCGAGATGACGATGACCTTATCCTTTAATATTTTTTCAGACATATTACAGCTCCAATGCTTTTTTTACATCAAAACAGTTAAGCAACATATTATTTCCGTCTTCA
>JBGVRU010000006.1:0-2675 GCA_045128715.1 Acutalibacteraceae bacterium
TAGCCGGTAGCTTCCGTTCTGGCAAGAGAGCCGCCATAAGAAAGACCTTTACCGGTAAGCACGCCTTCAAACAAGCCGCGAAGCTTCTTATACTGACCGAACATATAGCCGATCTCACGAGCACCTGTACCAATATCGCCTGCGGGAACGTCGGTATCCGCTCCGATATACTTGCAAAGCTCACTCATGAAACTTTGGCAGAACGCCATAATCTCACGGTCGGATTTGCCTTTGGGATCAAAGTCCGAGCCGCCTTTACCGCCGCCAATAGGAAGACCGGTTAGTGAATTCTTAAAGATCTGCTCAAAACCGAGGAACTTGATAATACCAAGGTTAACGGAGGGATGAAGTCTCAGTCCACCCTTGTAGGGACCGATGGCGCTATTGAACTGAACGCGGTATCCGGTATTGACGTGAACCTGACCGTTATCATCGATCCACGGTACACGGAACTTGATCTGCCTTTCGGGATTTACTAATCTTTCAAGCAGCGCATCGCGTCGGAACGCTTGCTCGTGTGTTTCAACCACCGGACGGAGAGAATCAAGAACTTCCTTAACCGCCTGATGAAATTCAGGCTCATTCGGATTCTCTTTTACCACTCGCTCGATTACTTCATCTACATATGACATACTGTTTCCTCCTTAATGAAAAAAGAAAAGACGCCTTTAACGGTAGGGGCATCCCCTACAACATTAAAGACGTCATTGCCTTCTTCATATATAAAATTGTTTTTGGATTTCTGAAAGTAAAATAGCGTCTTTGAGCACTAACACTCAAAGACGCCTTTGCCTTTACGTTCTGCATTATACACCTGTGAAATTTATTTGTCAACTCTTTTCTTAAAAAATTTAAAAATTCGCTTACAGTAAATAATTCATGCCGATAATTTAGAAATAATTTTGTGCAAGTTTCACAACTTGTAGAATTTGTGGTTAGGCAAATCGCCGTTTTAAAGGCCGCCTTATTGACAAATACGAATAATTAATGTAAAATATGATTGAATTAAATATATTGCAATTTTATTGGAGTGTTACCGTATGGGCATAACCAACTTTTTGCACCTCTGTATATCTTTCGGCACGGGTGCTTAAGGTTGGCTTTTTTATTTTCAGGATTAGGAGACAAATATGAAAGTTATAAAAGCCATCAACAATAATAATCTTTGTGTTTTGGACGAGCACGGAAAAGAACAGATTGTTTCTGGGAGAGGCATCGGTTTCGGAAAAAAATACGGCGACGATGTAGATGAATCCTTGATTCAAAAGACCTATCTTATCACCGACCACTCTATTCAAAAGAAAATGATCGCCCTTCTTAGAGAAATACCTGAAGAATATTTAACATTCACCGTTGATATTGTTGAATATATAAATGCCGCTTACAGTGAAAAACTTAAGGAATCTTTGCTTGTCACATTAAGCGACCATATCGCCTTTGCGATCGAAAGAAAGCAAAACGGAATGGAATTTACCAACCCGTTGCTTGACTCCATAGCCCAATGCTTTCCTAAGGAGCTGCGGTTGGGCGAATATTGTATAGAACAAATGGATAAAAAATTAGGCATTAGAATGTCAAAAGATGAAGCCGGCTTTATTGCAATGCATATAATAAATGCACGTTTAGATACGAACATCGGCAATGTATATGATATCACAAAAATGATAAACGGATGCATTGAAATATCCGAACATTATTATAAGAAAAGCTTTGATAGGACCAATCCCTGCTATGAGAGATTTCTTACACACTTAAAATATCTGGCAGGACGTCTTTTTGAAAACAAACCCTTACCCGAGGCGTTAAGCGAAGATGATGCTTTCGCTTCAATGATTAAAAAAACGTGTAACAAACATTATAAGTGTGCATTATGCATTATGGAGTACATTTTAAAAACTTATCAGAAAAATATTTCCGAGGACGAGCTTTTGACCCTCACCATCCACCTTAAAAAAGTCAGTTCGGTAAACTGATTTTTCATATTGATTGCAGTATCGGCATGATCAGGCGCCGATCATAACGATGCTGCACAAAAAAATAAAACGGAGGAAACGATTGTGAAAGACAAAATTTTCGGGGTTTTACAACGAGTCGGACGATCTTTTATGCTCCCGATCGCTTTGCTCCCCATTGCGGGCTTGCTACTCGGGATCGGAAGTTCTTTTACAAACCCAACCACTCTTGAAGCGTACCATCTTACCAACGTCATCAAGGAAGGCGGAGTTTTATTTACCCTTCTTGATATCATGAGCAAAACCGGCAGCATTGTATTTGATAATCTTGCGCTACTGTTTGCTATGGGCGTTGCCATTGGTATGGCAAAAAAGGAAAAAGAGGTAGCAGCGCTGTCTGGTGCTATTTCTTATCTTATTATGAACACGGCTATAAGCACGCTTATTTCCGCCAAAGGCGGTGTAGACGCAATGGCCGCAAATACCACCACATCTGTGTTGGGCATTACCACGCTCCAGATGGGTGTTTTCGGCGGAATTATTGTGGGACTCGGTGTAGCGGCACTACATAACCGATTCTACAAGATACAACTGCCACAGGTATTATCCTTTTTCGGCGGCACAAGATTCGTGCCCATCGTGTGCAGCATCGTTTATCTGATCGTGGGCGTTGTGATGTTTTTCGTGTGGCCTTTGATTCAAAGCGGTATCGCCGCGCTGGGC
>JBGVRU010000007.1:0-13814 GCA_045128715.1 Acutalibacteraceae bacterium
CACGGTGTAAAACTTGAAAACGATGTAGATGGATTGCTGTAAGGAGGTCATTATGGGTAAAATCATTCTCCGTTTAGACAGAATGATGGTTGAGAGAAAAATGTCCTTAAACGAGCTTGCAGAGCGTGTGGGGATCTCCAATGTCAACCTGTCCAAAATCAAAAACAATAAAGTAACGGCCATTCGCTTCGCCACCCTTGCGGCGATCTGCGACGTGCTCGAATGTGAAGCCGGAGATATTCTTGAATATCAGAAGGATTAATAATATAATTAATAAATTATTTAAAATTTCATATAAGGCGTACCATCAACAACATAACAAGGAATATTCTGACTGCGGCAGAACGCAGCGAACAGATGGGAGAAGTCAAAGCAAATGCCTCGCTTTGTGCTAAGTGTTTTTCGAACATCAAAGTATTGGATAAAGAGATCTGCTTCATAGTCGTATTCAAAGTTTTGGATGATCCACCGATAGAACGCCTGTAGCTTTTCAGCATCGGTATCACAGCCTGCACAAATTTCGTCAGCAAGTTCTTCCGTCTGCGTGTCCCACAGTGTTGCACCGCCGTTGGTAAGATGGGGTGCATCCGGTTTGCAGACAAAATTATATGCAGAGAATAGAGTTGTAGCGATAAGTGCTGTTACTGCCAACACACAAGTTTTCGTCACGAAACTGTCTTTGCGAGAACCTCCGACATAAGCACCGAAATACAGCACCTCAAACATAAGGGATATAGCGGTTGGAAAAAGAATTACTCTCCGGCAATTCAACACATAGGCAAGATCTATAAGAAGTATGAGAAAAAGCGTGACGAAAATAACGGTTCTCATACCTTTGGACGTGCATTGATCAGCAAGAACAATGTTGGCAGTGCTGAAAGCAAATAGAACGTCAATAGCATAGGCGAAAGCACAAGAAAGTCTTTTAGGTATAACCCAAGTAGTAAATTGTATGTAAGTGCTATAGCAAAGAAAATGATTCTTGGTTTTGTGTTGGTTTTAGATGCTTTTTTAGTCTTCATTTCAAATCTCCTTTTGTGTACGAAAATTCTTTGAAACGAAGAAGTGGCAGTACAGAGCAAAACGCTTTGTACTGCCACAAACAAAGGCTTATTTAACATCTTTTAAGAAAACAACAAACCCGAACGTTTCACCGATTGGTAAAAGGTTCGGGTTTGAATGCTTTGGTGCGGGTAACAGGACTTGAACCTGCACAGCCTTGCGACCATTAGAACCTGAATCTAACGCGTCTGCCTATTCCGCCATACCCGCAAATATGAAGTAATAAGTAATAAGTAATAGTGAAGAAATAATTGATACTTATTACTTATTTTTGACCTCTGAATTTTACACGGCGAGGTCAGCCGAGGTGGGCATTCAAGCTGTTCCACAAGCCTTAATTTTTACACGGCAAGCTACGCCGAGGTAGAGCTTAATAAACTTCAGTTAAAAACTTACTTTCTGCTTCAGCTACGCTGTTTATTATATCACAACTGCCGAAAATGTCAAGGAAAGATTGCTTTCTTTCTTTTTATGATACAATTATAAAAATCGGGAGGAGCATAGCTCCTCCCATAAAATATTCAGTATATCTTTTGGGGTTATTTGCCAACGCAAAATCTGCGGAAAATTTCATCGGTTACTTCGTTTGTTACCCGTTTACCTGTGAGCTCTAAAAGGGCAGAAAGTGCATCGTCCACACAAACCCCCACAGCGTCCATAGTGCAACCCATTTCCAAAGCGTTTAATGCTTCATAAATGCCGTCGTAAGCACGCTCTGTGCAAGCACGCTGACGCTCACTTATGAGCACTACACTATCAGGCTTTAAATTTGAAACCTTTGTAATATCAGCTATTATCTGTCTAAGGATTTCATAGCCCGTTCCGTTTTTAGCGGAAATTTCAGCCACATTAAAGCCTTCAAAAGCAGAATGATCGATTTCCCCTGCTAAATCAGTTTTGTTAACAATAATTATTGTATTTTCCTTTGAAACCGTCTTAAGCAAGTATAAATCATCGCCGTCAAGCTGAGAGGTGCTGTCAAACACAGCAAGAATAAGCTGTGACGAGCTGATTTTGCTCTTAGCACGCTCAACGCCGATGCTTTCAACCATATCGTTTGTATTATGTATGCCTGCGGTGTCAGAAAGGCGGAGAATTATATCCCCCACAGCCACAGTTTCTTCGACAATATCCCTTGTTGTGCCTGCAATTTCAGTGACAATAGATCGGTCGGTACCGCTGAGCATATTCATGAGAGTGGATTTACCAACATTTGGTTTGCCCACGATAACGGTATCTATTCCCTCACGTATAACCTTACCTGCATCATAATCAGCCAAAATTCTTTTAAGCTCTGTCTTAGCATTAAAAAGCATTCTTTTAAAATTTTCATTGTCAAGACCCTCAATATCCTCATCAGGATAATCAGAAAAAGCAGCAATTGATGCATCTATCGCTATTAAATCAGCTTCAATTTCAGAAATTTTGCGTGAAATTTTGCCCGAATGTGCCGCACGGGACAGTCTTAACTCAGCCTCACTTCCTGCGGAAATAAGGCCCATTATACTCTCTGCCTTAGTAAGGTCGGTCTTACCGTTTAAAAAAGCTCTTTTGGTAAACTCGCCCGCCTCAGCAGGGAATGCACCGTTTTTGAATATAAGCCTTAAAACAGTACGAAGCATAATACTTCCGCCGTGAACTGAAAATTCAACTGTATTTTCACCTGTAAAGCTATGCGGAGCTCTAAATACAAGCGCTACGGCATCGTCAAGAACAGTATTACCGTCTTTAATTTCTCCATAAGCCGCACGATAGCCCTCTAACGAGCTGAGACTTTTTCCTGAAAAAGCAAAGAAAACCTTATCGGCAATACCAATAGCATCCTCACCCGATATTCTTATTACTCCCAAAGCTCCGTTGCCCGCAGGAGTAGCTATTGCAGCTATAGTTCGTTCTGACATTATTTCACTTCCTTTAAAACAATTTATATATTAACACAACTTAATGCTTTTAGCAACAAAAAAAGACACACAGCTTAATGCTATGTGTCTTAAGTGTTGGCATCTACTTATTTTTCCAGGCAGCTTCCCGCCAAGTATCTTCAGCGCAAGCGAGCTTAACTTCCGTGTTCGGGATGGGAACGGGTGGACCCTCGCCGCTATCGGCACCAACTATGTGTCACCCTCAGGCGACTTTGGTATAATACCACATTAATCTTAATTTGTCAACACTTTTTTGAAATTTTTTTAAAATTATTTTTTCTTACGGATTATACCCTTTAATTTGACACAACAAATTAAAAATAGTATAATATTTTTAATTTGAAACTTAAACAGTAAGGTTGATATTATGAAAGCTATAATGACTAAACATTTTAAAGTACCCACAAGTATGTGCGATCGCATTGGAAAACTCAGCATCCACGGCATTTTTACAATTTTTATGGATTTAGCCTGTGAGCACGCACCGCTTATAGACTTGGGTGCTGACAAGCTTGCAAAAAAAGACCTTTTTTGGGTGGCGGCAAGAACTAAGGTTAAAATTCACAGCCGCCCTGAAATGCTGAAAGAAATTGAAGCTGTCACCTGGCCAGAAGAGCCTGGAAGAATACGCTGTAACCGCTATTACACCGTTAGCAAGAACGGAAATATATTAGTAGAGGGTAAAACCGAATGGGCAATTATAAACCTTTCAACAGGCAAACCTACAAAGCTTAGTGAGGTTTATCCCGACAATCTTGAGCACTGTGAAGAAACAGTCTGCAACAGCCCTTTCGCCCGAATTAATGACGATTTTACCGACTGCGAGAAGATAGGCAAATATAAGGTTTGTTCGAATGATATTGATATAGGTCAGCATATGAACAATGTGGCATACATCAAGGCGCTTTTCAGTATGTTCAGTTGCAAGGAGCTTGAAGAAATGAATATTACTGACATTGATATAGCCTTCCGTTTGCAATGCTACGAGGGCGACACTCTGACAATTTGCAAAAGAAATGCAGAGAACGCTACCGAATTCGGTTTTATAAACAAAGACGGAAAAACCGCCGCAGCAGTCCGCTTAGAAAGTAACAATTAAATTTAATATGTAAAATCCCTGACTCTAATGAGCGTGGTTCCTAAGGACAGTTAAAAAGGATGTGTAAAATTTTTCTGCACATCCTTTTGTCTTATACTGTAACAAGCAGGGAACTTGTGCGGCAAGTTCCACTTGTTAGGGGACCTAAAACCCTTAAACCTATCTCAAAAGGAAATTATTTGAATAGTGATATTGTGAGACAGGTCTCACAGTGATATTTTTGATAAATCAAAAGTGATATTAAAACCTAACGGTTTTAGTGATATTTTATTCGCATATAAACTCGCGAAGCGAATATCACTTGAACGAAGTTCAAATATCACTGCGAAGCAATATAACTCGCCTTTGCGAATAAAACTAGCCAAGTGTCCTTAAGAACACTTGGCTAACGGTTGGTGATAATTTTTTTATCTGCATTTTATCTTTTAAATGCTGCTGTAATGGACGAAAATCCGCACATTAAAAAACAATAAAAAACTCCAAAATGCCCCATTTTTCGCAAAATTAACTATTCTTTTCTGCTTTTGCTCACAAAAAAGAATTTTTTTCTGATAAATTTCAATTTTTATATTTACATTAGCATAAAAAAGTGATATTATAATATGCGTATGAGAAGGTCGATTGTTAAAATTTTATCACTTTTTGACCAAACTCACAAATTATATTTAGGAGGAATTTTCCATGGCCAGAAAATTCAAAACTATGGACGGTAATAACGCTGCAGCTTATGTCTCCTATGCGTTTACTGAAGTAGCAGGTATTTATCCTATTACTCCGTCCAGCCCTATGGCAGACTATGTTGATCAGTGGTCAGCTCAGGGTGTAAAAAACATTTTCGGTACAACCGTTAAGGTTTCCGAAATGCAGTCCGAAGCAGGTGCTGCAGGTACAGTTCACGGCTCACTTAACGCCGGTGCTCTTACCACTACTTATACCGCTTCTCAGGGTCTTTTACTTATGATCCCGAATATGTACAAAATAGCAGGTGAATTGCTTCCTAGTGTATTCCACGTATCTGCTCGTTGCGTAGCTTCTCACGCACTCAACATCTTCGGCGACCATTCTGACGTTTATGCTTGCCGTCAGACAGGTTTTGCAATGCTCGCTGAGACAAATACTCAAGAAGTTATGGACCTTGGCGCTGTAGCTCACCTTGCTACTATTAAGTCTCGTGTTCCTTTCATCAACTTCTTTGACGGTTTCCGTACTTCTCACGAAATCCAGAAGATTCAGGTTTGGGATTACGAAGACCTTAAAGAAATGTGCGATATGGATGCTGTTGACGCATTCCGTAAGCGTGCGCTTAACCCCGAGCATCCTGTAATGCGCGGTTCACACGAAAACGGTGATATCTTCTTCCAGCACAGAGAGGCTTGTAATAAATACTATGATGCTGTTCCCTCTATAGTTGAAGAATATATGGACAAGGTTAATGCTAAGCTTGGCACAGACTATAAGCTCTTTAACTACTACGGTGCTGCCGATGCTGAAAAAATCATTATCGCTATGGGTTCTATCTGCGACGTTGCAGAAGAAGTTATTGACTATATGGTAGCTGCAGGCGAGAAGGTTGGTCTTGTAAAGGTTAGACTTTACCGTCCTTTCTCTGCTGAAAAGTTAGTTGAAGCTATTCCCCAGACTGTTAAGAAGATTGCTGTTCTTGACAGAACTAAGGAACCCGGCTCATTAGGCGAGCCTTTGTACCTTGATGTTGTTGCTGCTCTTGCTAAAACAGGCAGAAAGATCGATACCGTTATCGGCGGTCGTTACGGTCTTGGTTCTAAGGATACACCTCCTTCAAGTATTTTCGCTATTTACAATGAGCTTTCTAAGGACGAGCCTAAGGCTCAGTTCACTCTCGGTATTAATGACGATGTTACCTGCCTTTCACTTGACGAAGAGGAGGCTCCCAACACCGCTGCTGAGGGCACTATCGAATGTAAGTTCTGGGGTCTCGGTGGCGACGGTACTGTTGGCGCTAACAAAGACTCTATCAAGATTATCGGTGACCACACCGATAAGTATGTTCAGGCTTACTTCCAGTATGACTCTAAAAAGACCGGCGGTATCACAATCTCTCACTTGAGATTCGGTGATAAACCTATTAAGAGCCCTTACTACATCAACAAGGCTGACTTTGTTGCTTGCCATAACCCCTCTTATGTAATAAAGGGTTACAAGATGGTTAACGACGTTAAGCCCGGCGGTGTATATCTTATCAACTGTCAGTGGTCTGCTGAAGAGTTAGACAAGCATATGCCTGCTGAAGCTAAGCGTTATATCGCTAAGAACAACATTCAGCTTTACACTGTTAACGCTATTGACTTGGCTGCACAAATCGGTCTTGGCAAACGTACTAACACTGTTTTACAGTCTGCATTCTTCTCACTTTCTAAGGTTCTTCCTGCCGAAGAAGCTATCGGCTATATGAAGGAAAAAGCTCAGAAGTTTATGAAGAAGGGTAAAGAAATCGTTGAAATGAACGAAAAGGCTATCGATGCCGGTGCTACAGCTTACGTTAAGATTGACGTTCCTGCAACTTGGGCTACCGCTACTGATGCTGATGTTGTAGCTGATACCGCTGATACCTCTAAGCTCATTAAGATGGTTGACAATATTATGAAGCCTGTTGGTCTTATGAACGGTGACTCTCTCCCCGTTTCTGCATTTATGGACCACGCTGACGGTACATTTGAGCAAGGCGCATCCGCTCACGAGAAGCGCGGTGTTGCAGTTATGGTTCCTGAGTGGAACAATGAGACCTGTATCGGTTGTAACAAGTGCGCATTTGTTTGTCCTCACGCTACAATCCGTCCTTATGCTTTATCCGCCGACGAAAAGGCTGCAGCTCCTGCAAATACTAAGGTTGCTGTTAAAGAAAAGCTCGTTACAAACAAGGGCTATTCTTATGTTATGACTGTATCTCCTCTTGATTGTATGGGTTGCGGTGTTTGCGTTGGCGAATGTCCTACAAACTCACTCAAGATGGTTTCTCAGGAATCACAGCTCGCAGAGCAGGAAGTATTCGATTACTGTGTTGCTAATGTTACTGAAAAGGCTGATGTTGCATCTGATGCTAACGTTATCACCTCTCAGTTCAAGAAGCCCTTACTCGAGTTCTCAGGCTCATGCGCAGGTTGTGCTGAAACCGCATATGCTCGTCTCGTTACCCAGCTCTTCGGTGACAAGATGTACATCTCTAACGCTACAGGCTGTTCTTCTATCTGGGGCGGTCCTGCTGCTACATCACCTTACACAGTAAATGCTGAAGGCCACGGTCCTGCTTGGGCTAACTCCCTCTTTGAAGACAATGCTGAGCACGGCTTTGGTATGTACCTCGGACAGAAGGCTCTTCGTGATGGTCTTATCGCACAGGTTAAAGAAATGGCTGAAAGCGACAAGGCATCAGATGAGTTCAAGGCTGCAGCTGAAGCTTATCTTGCAACTCTTGATGATACTAACAAGAACGCTGCCGCTACAACAGCTCTTATCGCCGAGGTTGAAAAGGCTGCCGCTGCTGGTTGCCCCATAGCTCCTGCTGTTCTTGAAAAGAAAGAATACCTCGCTAAGAAGTCCATCTGGATCTTCGGTGGTGACGGTTGGGCTTACGATATCGGCTTCGGCGGTGTTGACCACGTACTTGCTACCGGTGAGAATGTAAATATTATGGTATTCGATACCGAGGTTTACTCCAACACAGGCGGTCAGGCTTCTAAGGCTTCTAACATTGGTCAGGTTGCTCAGTTCGCCGCTGCCGGTAAGGCTATCAACAAGAAGAGCCTTGCTGAAATCGCAATGTCTTACGGTTATGTATACGTAGCACAGATTGCTATGGGCGCTGATATGAACCAGACTCTTAAGGCTATTAAGGAAGCTGAGGCTTACAACGGTCCTTCAATCATCATTTGCTACTCACCTTGCGAAATGCACTCTATTAAGGGTGGTATGGTTAACTGCCAGAACGAGATGAAGAAGGCTGTAGCTTGCGGTTACTGGGATATGTTCCGTTACAATCCTGCTCTTAAGGCAGAGGGCAAGAATCCCTTCAGTCTTGACAGCAAGCCAGCTACTGCTGATTATAAGGAATTTATCCTTAATGAAGCTCGTTACTCATCACTTACACGTTCATTCCCCGAGCGTGCTGAGGCTCTCTTCGAGCAAGCAAGCGAGGCTGCAAAGGCTCGTCGTGCTCACCTTGAGAAGCTTGTTGAGCTTTACGGTAAACAGTAAATAACTCATTTTTACAAAAAACAGCCAATGCATTTGCATTGGCTGTTTTACATTAATGGAACATTGTCTGAACGCCGTCAACAAATTCGCCTACTGCTTTAACCATTTTTGATGAGCCTTTGCTGATATTTTTGTGGTCTTCAAGCATTACCTTACCTACAACTACTGCGGCGGCGCCTGCTATCATTCCGGCGCCAAGACCCTTTATAAAAGACATTGAATTATTAGCCATATAAAAAACCTCTCTTTCAAGATTAGTTTATCCTAAAAAAGAGGTTTTATTTTTTAATATTTAATTTTCATTTACAAAAAATTCTTCATACCAGACAAGGAATGTATATACCGTCCAAATTTTTCGACTTACGTCTGCTTTGCCCGATTTATGTAAATCAAGTAAAGCAATTAGCTTTTCGGTATCAAAATACTTTTCAGCCCAAGAAGTAGCAAATGCCGCCTTAACGGTATTATAATACTCATCTTCTCTGAGCCACACTCTGATAGGCACAGGAAAACCTAATTTGTCCTTAGTGGCAGTACGTTTCGGTAATGTCTTTTCCGCAGCCTTTCTAAGCGCTAGCTTAGTGGTGACGGTGCTAACCCTGCAATTAAGCGGAATTGTGCTTGCAAATTCCATAACCTTTTTATCAAGGAAAGGAACTCTCAGTTCTAAAGAATTCGCCATACTGGTTTTATCAGCTTTAAGAAGAATATCACCCATAAGCCACATATTTATATCAAGATACTGCATTTTGGTAACGGTATCCTTGTCGCTAACCTCATCATAAAATTTACTGCAAAGCACTTTAGGCTCTACCGTATTTTTAGCAACAACACTCTTTAAAATACTGTTGCGTTGCTTAACCGAAAAGATATTTGCATTTCCAATAAAGCGTTCTTCTATGGTCTTACCTCTTCGCACAAGATAATTTATCCCATGCTTCTGCGGTAAATACTCGCAAATTTTTGAAATAATTTGTCTTATAGCAAAGGGTAGCTTGTCATAAGCTGTAAGGGTTATAGGCTCCTGATAAATACGGTAACCACCGAAAAGCTCATCTGCACCCTCGCCCGACATTACAACCTTAACGTGCTCACTTGCAAGCTTGCTAACAAAATAAAGAGCTATTGCAGCAGGGTCAGCTAAGGGCTCGTCCATATGATATTGAATTTTTGGGAAGGTTTCCCAATATTCCTCAGCTGTTATAACCTTTGATATATTTTCAACCTTTATAGTATCTGCAAAATCCTTTGCATAGCTGATTTCATTATAACGGTCGCCGTCAGGACTCTCAAAGCCTACCGTAAAGGTTTTATCAACCTTAGCCGCCTCTGCGATATAGCTTGAATCTATACCCGAGGAAAGGAAAGAGCCAACCTCAACATCGGCAATTTTATGAGCCTCTACCGACTCGCGCACAGCCTCGTCTGTCAGGTCTGCAAAATATTCAAGTACACCGTCGGTAGGATTGAATTCGGGTCTCCAATAACGAACCTTTTTCATTTGACCGTCTTTGAAAGTGAAGTAGTGTGCAGGTGGCAATTTATATACATTCTCGAAAAAAGTTTCTTCGGTAGGTGAATACTGGAAAGAAAGATAGTGACCAAGAACACTCTCGTTTAATGACTTTTTAAATTCGGGATGCTCTAAAAAAGCCTTTATTTCAGATCCGAAAATAAAGCTATCCCCCATAAAAGTATAATAAAAGGGCTTTATACCGAACATATCACGTGCTGCATAAATGGATTTATTATTTCGGTCAAATATAACAAATGCAAACATACCGCGAAGCTTTGTTACTAAATCCTCACCCCATTCCTCATAGCCGTGAAGCAAAACCTCGCTATCGGAGTTGTTGGCGAAAGTATGACCTTTTTCCAAAAGTTCGGCACGTAAATCCTTAAAATTATATATTTCACCGTTGAAGACTAAAACCAAAGACTTGTCCTCGTTAAACATCGGCTGATCGCCCTCGGCAAGGTCGATAATGCTCAGTCTTCTAAAGCCTAATGCAATATCATTATCAATAAATTTTCCTGATGAATCAGGACCTCTGTGAACTATGCGATTCATCATTTTTTCGAGAACCGTTCCGTCATCCTTGATATAATTTGTAAAACCTACAAATCCGCACACCGAAAATCATTCCTTTAAAATCTAATTTTCCCTAATAGAGTTTTTGCAATTATTCCTATTAAAATTCCGCTTATTACTGCCGAAACCAATAAAAGAGGCAAATAATAAAGTACACCTTTGCCTAACAGCAAATAAGCGCAAATGAGTTGTATAATATTATGTACAGTAGCACCAGCTACACTAAAGCCTATAATACTAAAGCTTTTAAATTTGACAACCAAAACCATTACAGCAGTGGAAATAATTCCTGCCGAAAGTGAGTATATCAAGGTGGAAGGTGCCGAAAAAAGCAACGCCGACAGTAAAATACGCACAATGTTAACACAAAACGCACCTTTTACATCTTTTTTTGCTACTAATAACAAAACAACCGAATTGGCAAGTCCCAGCTTTACACCAAATGCAATAAAGTCCAAAGCCACCAAATGCTCCAAATAGCCTAAAATGATGCATACCGCCGCAAGTATACCGTAAAGGCAAATCTTTTTAGCCATAATGCACCTCCAATAGAATAAGAAGAATAATCTAACCCCCTCTTTAACAAGGTGAATCTCTTCTACTCATTTTTAAAAATCTCCCGCCTCAGAGCAAGAAGCATCTAAAAAAACTTTATCGAGGACAGGCATAGTCAATCTAACGTATTGTAAGAATGAACACAGTAAAAAAGCACCGAAATAAGCCGACATAAGATAGATTTGGCTTATTCTTTTTGCCCTATTTTTCTGTTTTGGGGACAATTTTTTTATTTTTTACATAAAAGGTAATATCGCCATCAAGATCTGTACGATAAAGCTTAGCACCTACATATTCTAAAGAGGACAGCACCTCGCTGTGAGGATGACTGTAACTATTATCTTTTCCTACAGAAATTGCCGCATAACGCGGTAATACTGCCTTTAAAAAATTCTCCTTGCTTGAGGTACTGCTGCCATGATGTCCTACCTTTAAAACATCGCATTTAAGGTCAAGATTTTCATTAAGCAATGCATTTTCTGCCTTTGACTCCATATCTCCTGCAAGCAAAAATCTAATTCCGTCTATTTCGGCAACAGTTATGACCGAGCGGTTATTTTCGTCCGCCATTTCAGAAAAAGCCGCTAAAACAGTAATCTCAAACTCACCTATGGTAAAATTCATACCTTGAACTGCAGTATAAATATTACCGTCAGAATCAGTGACATTACTAATAGCAAGCTGAGCGGAGCCTAGTCCCTCGCTTTCAACCGAAATTTCAGGCAATATAAGATTTTCTGCTCCAAAAATTTCAGTCACTGTTCCCAAACTGCCCGTATGGTCACTGTCAAGATGAGTAATAAGCAGTACATCTAATTTTTTAATACCGCAGCTTTCCAGAGCGGAGCAAACCTCTGCCGAAGCATCACTTAGTCCGGTATCAATGAGAGCCGAATAGCCATTGCTATAAATTAAAATACTATCGCCCTGACCTACATCAATTATGCGTACAAAATCGTCTTCGGTATTAAATCTACTCCCAAATAACAGAGAACGGCTTAGGTCAATACCGCTTATAGCAAAAGCCACCACAAAAACAGCAATACATAAAAACGTTGCTATTATTGCTTTTATTACTCTGTTATTGCGGGGCTTTCTATAAGTCATTATTCATCACCGGCAGCTTCTCGTTCCATTAATTGTTCTGGCGTAATAAGCACTTTGCGAGGTTTAGAGCCCTCATAAGGACCTACAACACCCCTTGCTTCCATCTCATCAACAATCCTTGCCGCTCTGGCATAACCGAGCTTTAATTTGCGTTGTAAAAGTGAGGTAGATGCCATACCGTTTTCAACTACTACCTTAATAGCTTCCCCAAGCATTGGGTCCTCATCGGGACCATCCTCAGGAAGACCTGTTTTCTGCTTTTTCTCTACCGCTGCCTGACGCTCTATCTCTACCATAACATTATCATCGTAATCAGCGGTTCTGTCACCCTTAATGTAATCGACTACCGCTTCAACCTCTTCATCACTTACAAAGCAACCCTGAATACGATTAGGTTTGTTAGAACCGACGGGACTAAAGAGCATATCTCCCCGACCCAAAAGCTTTTCTGCGCCTGCTGTATCTAAAATAGTACGGCTGTCTATCTGACTCGAAACCGCAAATGCGATACGTGTAGGAATATTAGCCTTAATAACACCTGTTACAACATCAACAGAGGGACGCTGTGTGGCAATTATAAGGTGCATACCTGCAGCTCTTGCCTTAGCGGCTATTCTGTTAATGGAATCTTCGACCTCATTAGGAGCGGTCATCATAAGATCAGCAAGCTCGTCAATAATTATTACTATATGGGGCATTTTTTCAACCTCGGTATCCTCACCCAAGGTTTCAACAAAACGGTTATATCCCGCAAGATCACGAACGCCTCTGTCAGCAAACATTTTATAGCGCTTTTCCATTTCGCTTACTGCCCAACCAAGTGCACCCGAAGCCTTTCGAGGGTCTGTTACAACAGGCACTAACAAATGAGGTATTCCATTGTAAACCCCAAGCTCTACCACCTTGGGGTCTATCATTAAAAGCTTTACCTCCTCAGGGCTTGCCTTATAAAGAATACTCATAATAATGGTATTTATACATACCGATTTACCTGAACCTGTAGCACCTGCTATAAGTCCGTGGGGCATTTTACCTATATCGGCTACAACAGCATTACCGCCTATATCTCTACCCAAAGCAAAGGTAAGCTTGCTTTTAGCTCCCGTAAATGCAGGAGACTCGAATATTCCCCTCACACCAACAACATCGCTTTGCTTGTTGGGAACCTCAATACCTACAGCCGCTTTATTAGGAATAGGTGCCTCTATACGCACACCAGCAGTGGCAAGGTTAAGGGCAATATCATCGGCAAGATTTGTAATCTTGCTGATTTTTACACCCGCACAGGGTTGAAGCTCGTATCTTGTAACTGTAGGTCCACGACTTATATCAACAATTCTTGTTTCAACGCCAAAGCTTCTGAGTGTTTCTACCAAATGCTCGGCTGTAACCTCTGCGCCTGCTGCTGCAGCAGGATTTGCTGCATCCGAAGCTTTAAGCAAAGAAAGCGGCGGAAAGCTGTAACCGGCATCTGTAGAGGTATCCATATCCTCAAGCTTTTCCGTAAACTTATTTGTTTCCTCTCTAAAATCTATATCTTCGTGAGCTATTTCCTGCTTTTCGGCGGCGGTAGCTTTGAGTGCTTCCTTGATATTATTCTTATCCTCTGCACCGTCAGGCTCACTTACCGTTTCTTCAATATTCTCGCCGTAATAAGCACTGACCACCTTACGCTGTTGTTCATTAAGGTCGGATTTAACCTTTTCCCGTTTCTTAGGCATATCGTCAACAGGAATGTCTACATCAA
>JBGVRU010000008.1:0-3840 GCA_045128715.1 Acutalibacteraceae bacterium
GCAAATCCACTTTCTACCTCTACTTCGATTACCTCTACCATAGGAGGCTCGTAAAAAATCTCTTTACTTTTCATATCTTTTGATTTTTGTAATTTATCTTGTTGCTAATTGAATCAAATAAAATACGACGTTTCGGAAAAGACACGATGAATGCCGACCGATAACGCCGTAATATGATGATGCAATGCTTCGGCAGCCGCCACACGGAGGGGCGTAGCACCATTGCGTAGATATAAGTCTGAGGAAAATGTCAGCAAAACTCGTGAAAACAAATTTGCTAACTCTTTGACATTTAAGATATTTTCTGTAAAATACGCGCGAAGAGAATGTGTTACACAATTTCCGCAACATAACCAAATCATCCATGACAGATTTTACCGGAACTTTCAGGCTCCTGTAGCTGTCAAAAAGACTGTATGTCATTGAATAATTGTTCATTCTTTTCTGTTAAATGCGTACTTATTTACGCAAAAGTAATTAAAATTTTGCACAAGACGTTATTAGTGAAGCACTTTTTAGCATTTACGATTTTGTTTTTCCTTGAAATGAGCAGAAATGATACTCCTGAAATGAAAAATGATGCTCAAGAATGTAGAAATAACCTTCAAAAGCATAGGATGACACCAAGAATGACACCAAAAAAAAGAATGAACTCTCTGTTATTGAAGCAAACTTCTGAAATGATAGTATGGGGGGCAATAAACGACTGCTTTGGAAAAGAAAAATAAGATGGTATACCATACCTATGAAAGTCCAAAATCTTTCTTCTTTTGAGAAGCAAAAAGAGTATATTTGGCACTTCTCAGAAACTCCTACTAAAAGGTAGACGGATATAAAGAAACACATAACATCTGCAAATGAGAGGGACAAAGCTCATTTTTAAAGAGTGTAAAGACACTTCTATAACGGACCTCTTAGATTTGGCGATGAAGGCAGTTTAGTTTACTTCTATTCTATATATACATTGGACTAAACTAAACCACTAAATTTAATAGCTATCGCTGGTGCAATTTCAGCTCAAATTAAAGGCCATTTTACCATGCAACGAAATGCAAATATGCTAAAAAAACTAAAAAAAGTGCATTTTTGCAGATTTTATTAGTTTCTTTGCAGAAATGCAGTCCCCAGTCTGTCCCCCCGAACAAACTTTTGTCCTTCGGTAAAACTTTGTAATATACTATGTTTCAAGTACTTGCAAGGTTGTGGATAGGCATTAAAAAAATATTTTGCATCGGAAAATAGCAAAACATATAGCATTGATTATCAGCGATTTTGCAATTTCTGAGATAACAAGTAAAAAACTTTACCGAATAAGAATATAACTTATTGACACACAGTGTAGTGAGTCTACATTTTAGCGATTTTTACATTTTTAATAAAAAGTCTATTTTGTCCCCCGGTTGTCCCCCAGACACTCGAGGGGCATAATTTTCTTGTCCCTTTTTGTCCCTCGGGCACTTCGGGGGACAAAAACAGCTATTTTTAGCGCTTAAAACACAAGATTACAAAAATATATAGCCTAAATGCAAATGATTATTTTAGCAAATTGATGGTTGTATTTGCATTTGACATATGTTTTCTTTTCTAATTTCTTGTCCCCCGAGAATATCTATCAAAAATATTCTCCAACATCTTCTCGCTTTATATCTAATTTTGTTATTCACAATGTGTTCAAATCCTTATTTTAAGGGCATTTAAGGATGATTTTGGAATAATTACAGTACCTTTGTGGAAAATTTAAGCAAAGTCTTATGAAACAATATATATTGATTTTAATTGTAATATTGTGCTTGCAGTCGTGTGTGGTCACAAAAAGTATTAAATACGGAAATGCATCGGTTGACGATTATTCCGTATTTGAGCAAGACACTGTCGCAAGAGGATTGCGTACCTTTGAGTTTGCAGATGCGCAACAGAAAAGTCCACTCATAGACACACTAAAATTTGATATCTATTTCTCCAAAGCCAATACGCTTCTCGATTTGACACTTCGAGAGACGATGGACTATATCGATGTACCATCTGCTGCAATTATCATTCAGAACGACACTATCCTTTTTGAGCATTATAGTGGCGGTTGGGACAGAGATAGCCAATCCTGCATTTTTTCGGTTACAAAAACTGTTACAAGCTTACTCTGTGGCATAGCCCTTAAAGATGGTTATATAAAGAGTTTAAGTGACCCCGTAACAGATTATATTCCTGAACTCAAAGATGCAGATCCAATGTTCTCTCAACTTAAGATTAATCATTTGCTTGATATGACTGCGGGGCTCAAATTCAATGAAGATTATAGTTGGAATCCATTTTCAAAAATGGCTAAGCTATATATGGGAAACAACACTCTTAAAGTCCTGAAAAGTCTAAAATTTACTAACACTCCTGGTGAAAATTTTTCTTACGACTCTGCCACCACAGCAATACTTGGAATTGTTATCGAGAGAGCAACCGGAAAACCATATGCACAATACCTATCAAAAAAGGTGTGGCAACCATTAGGAATGGAGTGTGATGCACTAATTGGACTTGACAGTAAAAAGAGTCATACTGCTAAAAGTTTCGCTGGCTTAACTACGAATGTTAGAGATTTAGCAAAGATTGGCAAGTTGTTTTTAAATAAAGGTATTTACGATGGAGTACAAATTGTTGACTCTGCCTTCGTAAAACGCTGTTTAAGTACACATACTGCAGGTATATCAGGCAAAGCTCAACGCGAGTATTCATACTCATGGTATTGGGGGATTGCCGATGAAGTAGGTGGCAAACGCAAATTTTTCAATACTCTTGAAGAATTAGAGCAATATTATAATAATCACCCTGAGAAGAAGGTTTATCAAATAAAGAAAAACCTAAATAATGGTTATTTTGCGGTATTGCATAATGGAGGTTTCTGGGGCTATGGACTCTATGGTCAGGTACTATACGTCAACCCAAGCAAGAATATGATTGCAGTATATCTTGGAGCCGACAGACTTAAAGATTTTGATATACTCTTTGAGCAACTGAGTACTTATTTGAAGTGAAATTTTAAATATTAGATTATGACATCTAACACCACAACAGAACCCGCCTGTAGTTTTATGCAATGCAGGTGGGTTCTGTTGTTTTTGACTATTTACACAAAATTATGTATAGTGCCAATTTTAATCATAAATAATTATTGCTGTCCGGAAAAAATCATGAAGCGTTTCAAAAACAACATTTCCCCGGACAGCCGTGAATATCCTTTCAAGAGGGACTTGTAAAGCACGAAAATCAGTGATCATAGACCCTTGCACATGTTTACCGGATAGCAATAATAAACAATATGCAATTGACCAACAGTTTTATGCTAAAGTTTCAGGTTTATAGCACAAACAACTTAAATGCGAGAACTTCGCATTGGTGTAAACCTCCACAACATCTTTATGCTCAACCAAAAACTTCATGCTATAGTCGGGTATCGAGAAATTGGTGGCTTCGCCATCAATCACATCGAAACCGAACTTTCGGTAGTATTCCAATTTCGCAGACTCGGTGAAGGCGTTTACCGTCTGCATGGCATCTGCAAAGTTCATATTCTTGGTCAGTTCTGCAACCTGCTTTTCAACCTGCGCAACTACATTCTTACCGTAAGCAGATCCTAACAATTCATCCAACATATTACCAAGTTCTTCTGATACCTTCTGTTTACACAAGACTGCCATTAACAACCTCTGAAGCTTTGCACTAGCATTTTTCAGTGCGTCTTGTAGGTCGTAGGTCTGTGGAGGATATTTGCGGATGCATTCCTGCACATAGCGTAACTGATCCTCATAGGAGGTGGCAGAACACAGGCTCATGTCAATACCATACTCGCGA
>JBGVRU010000009.1:0-10963 GCA_045128715.1 Acutalibacteraceae bacterium
CCAAAGACGGCAACTGCGATATTAAATAATATTCAGCCATAGTTATTACTTCGCCTCTTTCAAAAGCTCGGTAACCTTAGGGCTAAGATAATTTGAAAGCATATCCACAACTGCCTCTGCCGAATAATCGTAATATGCGCTGCCGTCATTGACAGCGATGCGGAATCCACCGTCAAAATTATCATTCGCCTTCAAAGTGATGCCCTTTATCGTTTTTTCTTTAAGCGCCGCCAGTAAGGTTTCTTCCAATTTATTAAGGTCTTGAGTATTCAAAATTACCGCGATATCTTCTGCGTCCGGCTTGTTTGCCCAATTTTCAACAATGCTGATAATCAGCCCTTTGAATGCATCCGATGAATATACAGCAGTAACATTTTCGCTAACGATAGCATTAAGCTCTCTCGTTACACTTTCTCTGAAAGAAATAAGCAGATTGCGACCCGCCTGACGAATAGCATCCTCGCTTGATTTCGTCATTCGCTCGGTTTCAGTTCTTGCAAGGCTCAAGATTTTATCTGCCTGTGCCTGTGCATCGGCAATAATCTTTTCGGCATCTGACTTTGCCGCCTCAACGATAGCCTTGGCTTCTGCTTCAGCGGTTTCTACACCATCCTTCTTAATCTGCTCAATAAGCTCCTGAAGTTGAACTACCATAATTCTATCTCCTTTTATATTTAGTCAATTTTACTGCTAAAAAACAAAATAGATCCAGCTTCCTCTGCAGACAGCTGGATCCATTAATGCTAAAATAATTATTTAATTTTTATTATTTTAACATATTTATCGTTTTTCGTCAATAGTTTTAATGACAATATTTTAGAACAGTGTAAAGTGTATTTTCTTTGAGTTGTAATTCTTGAATTATATTGTATAATATAATCAGAAGCATTGGAGGTGTAGCAATTGAGAATACAATTTATTGGAGCGACTCACGAAGTTACAGGAAGTTGTACTCTTTTGGAAATCAACAATAGATACTTTTTGGTTGATTGCGGAATGGAGCAAGGTAAGGATATTTTCCAAAATATCAGCTTGCCGATTGCCGCAAATCAAATTGATTCCGTTTTCTTGACACACGCACATATTGACCATTCCGGCATGTTGCCAAAGTTATATAAGGATGGCTTTAAAGGAAAAATCTATGCAACCGATGTAACCTGCGATTTATGTGACATTATGTTGCGTGATTCCGCACACATTCAGGAAACGGAAGCAAAATGGCGTTCCAGAAAAGCAGAGCGTGCAGGACTGGATACCTATGAGCCGGTATACGATATGCAGGATGCAGTTGGAGCCATTTCACTATTTCGCAGATGCAACTACGGCGAGATTATATATCCGGCCGAGGGAATTGAGTTACGCTTTACTGACATAGGCCATCTTCTTGGCTCAGCTTGTATCGAGCTTTGGCTGACCGAAGGTACTGTGCATAAAAAGATTGTTTTTAGCGGCGATGTCGGTAATACTAATCAACGAATTATCAGAGATCCTCAGCAGGTAGCTGAAACGGATTATCTTGTGATTGAATCCACCTACGGTAATCGTCTGCATAGCGCTGACCGAAGCAATGTAATCCACGAACTTGCAGGATATATTCAAAAAGCGTTAGACCGTGGTGGCAATGTTGTTATCCCTTCGTTTGCTGTCGGTCGTACACAGGAAATGCTATATGCTATTCGTGAAATTAAGCAAAACAGACTTGTAAAGGGACATGAACATTTTCCATTTATGTTGACAGTCCCCTTGCCGCAGAAGCAACTGCAATCTTTATGCAATGTAATCCCATTTGTTTTGATGAAGAAACTCTTGCACTTATTAAACAAGGTATTAATCCCATATGGTTTGATGATATCAAAGGCGATAACAGCATAACAAAAAAGGAGCAGGTAACCCTGCTCCGATACATAGAAAATACTGATGTGCATAAAAAAGATTGTTCTTAACGGCTCAAGTCCGTTAAGAACAATCAACATGGTGCGGGTGACAGGACTTGAACCTGCACGGAGTTCCGCTAGCTCCTAAGGCTAGTGCGTCTGCCAATTCCGCCACACCCGCATATTTAAATATTGAATTGTAAATAAGTGAATTTAATTTGTTGCTGATTAGTTTAGCATCCGCTTGCGTGACCGCTTACGGTGCCCAAAACTTTATGGCTATCGCTCAAAGTTCTTTGACCGTTGCGCATTTTAGTTCTCGCTGCATCTTCCTCCGAAGGGCGCTCAAACCAAAAGCTGCCAATTACGCCACAGCCCAAATATATGCATATATATTTACAACGGTAGTATTTTACTTTATATTTAATCAATTGTCAAGTTATTAAAATATAAATTTTCAATATTTTATAAAAAAATAAAATTAATACTTGATTTTATAAAAAACTTGTGATATTATACTATGGCGGTTAAAAAACCACTTGCGCTGATAGCTCAGCTGGATAGAGCGTCTGGCTACGGACCAGAAGGTCGGGAGTTCGAATCTTCTTCAGCGCGCCAAAAAATCGACTTGTGAAAACAAGTCGATTTTTTTATCCATTGCGAAAGCGATGGTATATCATCAACGATAGCGTAGATGATATACACGGCTTTGCCGTGATTAAAAATGAAATCACTTCGCTGATGAATGAAAATTGTATAGTAAAAAGGACTCTTCAGATAGTTAAAATATGGTAAAATATTTTCAGGAGAGTGAACGGAATAAAAAATAAAGTAAATTACACAAGAGAGTTTAAAGTACAAGCCTGCGAATTGGTTTTGAAAGATGGGGTTAAAGCAAAAACAGTAGCAGACAAAATGTGTATTAGCAACGTAATGCTGTACAGATGGATAGATGAGTACTGAACTTACAGAGATGCGGCATTTTTAGGTAAAGGACATTTGAAACCCGAAGAAGCAAAACTCAAAAAACTGCAAAAAGAAAATTATTAACTGCGACAACAGGTATAGATATTAAAAAAAGCAACGGCATACTTTGCGAAAAAACAGAAACGATTAGATTTTGCAAAAAGAGTTATCTGAATATGACACCGATATAGTATGCCGAATGCTGCAGCTGTCAAAAAGCGGATATTATAGTCATAAGATACAAAACAAATGCGAAATAATAGAGATAGAAAACGCTGTAATTAACTGTTTTTAAAAGTATGATAGGAATTACGGCAGAATACGTATTCGAAAAAAATTGCTTATTATTGGTACAAGAATCTCAAACCTTCTCGGGCCGCTTTAAGCTCGCCCGTTTTTTTAGCCCGTTCTTTTCTTGCTACCCCCCAGTAGAACTGAGGGATTACATAGTTACTCATAGAAAAAGCCGATAGATTCATTTTCGAATCTATCGGCTTTAAACATCCTTATAAGAAATTCTCCTTACTCTCTATTTTTCTTTGTATGCACATTTCGGATTGTTTTTTTCTTCTTATAGGGCAGAGCTCCTCTTTCGGGTGCGGCTAAGCAATTTTTGCCTGTGCCGATAAGGTCGTATCTGCCTGCCTTTTTTAAGGCTGACAGCACAAGTGCCCTGTTTTCGGGTTTGAAATATTGCAACAACGCCCTTTGCTGCGCCTTTTCGGTAGCGGTTTTAGGTACATATACCTTTTCCATTGTAATGGGGTCAAGTCCCGTATAAAACATACAGGTAGAAACCGTACCCGGTGTGGGGTAAAAATCCTGAACCTGTTCGGGATGCAGGTTGTTTCGCTTTAAAAACAAGGAAAGCTCAATAGCATCTTTTATTGTGCTACCTGGGTGAGATGACATAAGATAAGGCACTAAATACTGCTTCTTACCTGCCGCCTTTGTAAGCTCGTAAAACCGTTTTTCAAATTTATTATAAACCGAAAATGAGGGCTTTCCCATATATTTGAGCACATTATCCGAGCAATGCTCAGGTGCTACCTTTAGCTGACCGCTTACGTGGTGTGTGACAAGCTCTTTAAAGAATTCTTCGTCCTTATCGGCAATAAGGTAATCAAAACGAATGCCTGAGCGTATAAACACTTTTTTAACCGACGGTAATTCCCTAAGCTCACGTAAAAGCTTTAAATAATCCTCGTGAGAAACCTTAACCGCAGGGCACATTTCAGGTGCTAAGCACTTTTTATCACGGCACAGCCCTTTTTTAAGCTGGCCTGTGCAGGAGGGCGCTCTGAAGTTAGCAGTGGGACCACCCACATCGTGGATATAGCCTTTAAAATCGGGCATTTCGGTAATCTGCCTTGCTTCATCCAGCACCGATTTATGACTTCTGACAGATATTTGCCTACCCTGATGATATGCTAAGGAACAGAAATTACAGGCACCGTAACAGCCGCGGTTGTGGATTATCGAGAATTTAACCTCCTCTATGCCTGGCACACCTCCGAGAGCCTTGTAGCTTGGATGATAGTCACGCATAAAGGGTAATGAATAAACCCTGTCCATTTCCTCTGTGGTAAGAGGCGGCATAGGAGGATTTTGCACCAAAATCAACTTGCCGTGCTTTTGAATAATTGTTTTGCCGCGTGTCGCATCGTGTTCCTGCTGTTGAATTCGGCATGATATTGCATACTGTTGCTTTGACTTTTCAGTATCAGCAGAAACCAGCTCAAAGGAGGGACATTCCACCGCACCTGCAACAGGAATATAATCCCCACTCTTTACAGCATAGCAGGTACCCTTTATGTCGGTAAGCTCTTTTATGCTCTCCCCACCGTTTAATCTGTGCGCGATTTCGGCAATATGCTTTTCACCCATACCGAACATTAAAAGATCCGCTCCCGATTCTATAAGAACAGAGGGACGCACACTGTCCGACCAATAGTCATAATGAGCAAAACGACGGAGTGATGCCTCAATTCCACCTATAGCTATTGGCACATCACCGTAAAGCTGACGTAGCTTTTTGCAGTAAACTGTAACCGCACGATCGGGTCTGGCACCACTTTTTCCACCTGGAGTATAGGCATCCTCACTACGGCGTTTTTTGGCAGCAGTGTAATGGGCTACCATTGAATCTATATTTCCACTGTTAACTAAAAATGCAAGCCTCGGTTTTCCGAAACGCTTATAATCCTCATCACTACGTGGCTGAGGAATGATGCAGACCTTAAACCCCTCGGCTTCAAGCACACGTGAGATTATAGCCGTGCCAAAGCTGGGGTGATCTACATAAGCATCACCTGTCACAATTATGAAATCGGCTTCGTTCCAATCAAAAAGCTGCATCTCTTTTTTAGTTATAGGCAAAAAAGGCATAATATCATCCTAAAAATTAATATATTTTAACGGTACAATGTTCTCAAACGAAAATCTCAGGATTTTCAAATGCAGTATGCATTTCGGCGGCGTTCCACCGCCGTCGGTTTGAGGTTATTATACCATAAAGCCAAAGGCGAAGCCTTTGTACGGCATCGCCGCATCGCACCGCAGTGCGATGGTTTTAACGGTACAATGTTCTCAAACGAAAATCTCAGGATTTTCAAATGCAGTATGCATTTCGGCGGCGTTCCACCGCCGTCGGTTTGAGGTTATTATACCATAAATATAAATTCAGTACAAGGAGAATTGCGTTATGGAAAACCCTGAAAACACTATTCCCGAAAAAACAAATAAATGGCTGCATATAATTATTACCCAATTTATATGTGTGGCAATTATTTTATCTACAATTCTTGTAACAAAATTCTTCTTTAAAGATACTTACACCAAGCTTAAGGAATGGTACAAAACAAATATTTGCAACGATACCGATATCAATGAGATTTTACAAGACGGTGATATAGATGAAATTTAAGCTTTTCGGAACAGAAATATATATTTCCTTTCTCTTTGCGGCGGTTATAACCCTTATGCTTGCTACCGACCGCACAGGTATGGTGCTTCCCACACTTTTTGCAGTTTTTATGCACGAATTAGGCCATCTTTTTGCAATGTGGGTGCTTGAATGTGCGCCCAAAAGAATTAAACTGATACCTGCCAGTGTTCAAATAACGAGTCCAATGACAAAGCGGTATAAAAACGATATAGCAATTGCTGTTTGCGGACCGATTGTTAACTTTGTTTTGTTTTTTACCCTTTATTTTAACTACCTTGCATTTAAAAACAAGCTTACCCTTTATTATGCCCTGCTCAATTTACTTATAGGGGTTTTCAATTCACTACCCGTTTGCGGACTTGACGGCGGAACGGTTCTTAAATGCTTGTTAGCAAAACGTCAAGGGCCAGATAAAGCAGCTGTAATTTTAAAAATAATAACCCTTATTATTGCGCTTTTGATTATTACTGCCGCCATAATTTTAACTGTTAAAAATAAATTCAATCTGTCACTTTTTATAATAGGAATTTATCTTTTTATAATGTCTCTTTTAAATAAGTAGTTGAAAGATTTGGGGAATTATTGTAAAATATAATTAATTTATTTTATAAAGGATTAAAAAAGGAATTTTAAAATGGATGCTAAAAAATTTGAGTCATTGTTGCTTTCTGTCCAAAAGCCCGGTAGATACTCGGGTGGAGAGATAAACAGTGTTATTAAGGATAAGGAAAAGGTGGATGTTCGTTTTGCTTTTTGCTTTCCTGATACCTATGAAATAGGTATGTCACACCTTGGAATGAAGATACTTTATTCTCAATTTAATTCTCGTGAAGATATTTGGTGTGAGCGTGTTTTTGCCCCATGGCTGGATTTTGAGGAGGTTATGAGACGGGAAAATATCCCCCTTTTCGCCCTTGAAAGCCGTGACCCCATAAAGGATTTTGATTTTATAGGCTTTACACTTCAATACGAAATGGCATATACAAACGTTCTTAATATGTTGGATTTGGCAGGGCTTCCCTTAAAATCCAAAGACCGCAAGTCTCTTTCTCCCTTAGTGGTGGCAGGCGGACCCTGTGTTTGTAACCCTGAGCCACTTGCCGACTTTGTTGACCTTTTTTTCTTAGGTGAGGGTGAGGAAGTAGATTTAGAGGTTATAGAGCTTTATAAAAAATTCAAGAAAAACGGTGGTAGTAAAGAGGATTTCCTTAAAGCAGCCTCTAAAATCGAGGGTGTTTATGTACCCTGTCTTTATGATGTAAGCTATAATGCGGACGGCACAATAGCCGCTGTAGTAAATAATGCCGCGGCGCCTAAATCAATAAGAAAACGTATCATTAATGATATTGATTCTGCCTTTTACCCCGAAAGCTTTGTTGTGCCCTTTATTGAAATAGTTCACGATCGTGTTGTACAAGAGGTATTCCGCGGCTGCATACGTGGATGCCGTTTTTGTCAGGCAGGGTTTATTTACCGCCCTGTAAGAGAGAAAAGCGCTGACACTGTAAACCGTCAGGCTAAGTGCCTTTGCGAAAACACAGGCTATGACGAAATTTCACTTTCTTCCCTTAGCACCAGTGATTACAGCGAAATTGAGCCGCTACTGGGCAAGCTGCTTGACTGGACCGAAAACAGTCACGTAAGCTTGGCTCTCCCCTCCCTTAGAATTGATAATTTCTCAGAAGAGCTTTTGGAGAAAATCAATCACGTAAGAAAAAGCGGTCTTACCTTTGCACCTGAGGCAGGTACGCAAAGGCTACGTGATGTTATAAACAAAAATGTTACCGAGGAAGAAATTATAAATACCTGTAAAACTGCATTTGCAGGGGGTTATACCGCGGTTAAGCTTTACTTTATGTTAGGTCTGCCCACCGAAACCGATGAGGATTTAAAAGGCATTGCCGATCTGGGGCAAAAAATAGTGGATACTTATTACAATATGCCTGATAAGCCTAAAGGAAAATCGGTTTCAGTGTCTATAAGTGTTTCCACATTTGTTCCAAAGCCTTTTACCCCTTTTCAGTTTGAACCACAGATAACTGAGGATGAAATCCGCCGCAGACAGGAATATTTAAAAAGCTGTATTAAAACCAAAAAAATATCCCTCAGCTATCATGATTCTTCCACAAGCTTTTTAGAGGGTGTATTGGCACGCGGTGACAGAAGACTCGCTCCGGTTATTGAAAAGGCGTACAAAAGCGGCTGCAGGTTTGACAGCTGGACCGAATGCTTTAAATTAGAAAATTGGCTTGATGCTTTTAAATCTTGCGGCATAGACCCTGAATTTTACGCTAACAGGCAACGTGAATATGAGGAAATTACCGCTTGGGATCACCTTGATTACGGCGTTACAAAGGATTTTTTGATAAGAGAAAACCGTGCCGCCCACAATGCGGTTACAACACCCAACTGCCGTGAAAAATGCGCAGGTTGCGGTGCTACTTGTTTTGGGGAGGGCGTATGCTTTGAAAACCGTTAGAATATTTTTTAAAAAACTCGGCAGAATGAAGTTTATATCCCACCTTGATATGACAAGAACTATGTCAAGACTTATAACAAAATCCAAAATCCCTGTTTGGTATACCGAGGGCTTTAATCAGCACGTTTATATGAACTTTGCCGTTCCCCTCTCATTAGGCTTTGAGGGATTATACGAAATTCTAGAAATACGTATTACAGATGAAGATTTCTCAAACGAAGCCTGCCTTACAGCTCTAAGAACGGTAAGTCCGCCTGACATTGAATTCGTTTCTGTAGCAGAACCACAAATGTCAATGAAGGATATTGCTTTTGCGGAATTTAAGCTTGATTTTGGTGAAAAGACTTTAGAGCTTAAAGAAAAAATAGAAGCATTTTTAAATCAGGACAGCATAATCTGTGAGAAAAAAGGCAAAAAAGGTAAAATTAAAGAAATTGACATCATCCCAAAAATCAGTGGCTTTTCAATCGAGGGAAATGAATTGACACTTCGCCTTGTTGCAGGCAATGAGGACAACCTTAACCCCACCCTTGTTATGGATACATTCTTTGCCGTGACTGAAACCGAGCCCTGCCTATATTCGGTAACCAGAACCGCTATTCTAGATAAAAACGGAAATAAATTTAAATAATAGGTGTTTCGCAAAGCAAAACCAATATATTACTTTTTGGTCTCACCAAAACTCATTATCTATTATTTGCTCTTTAAAGATTTATCGTAAATAAACAATAATTTACCTCAACAAAAAGCGAGCTGTTCGTTTATTAAGACGAACAGCTCGCTACATTTAAAATTCAAGCAAAAACATTGCTACACTAAAATAAATTACAAGTGAAATTGCATCTACTGCTGTTGTAATAAAGGGGCTTGCCATAACAGCAGGGTCAAATCCAATCCTTTTTGCCAATATGGGCATTACACAGCCCACAATCTTAGCCACTATAACCGTAAACAAAAGGGTAATACAAACAACCAATATTTCCATAAGCTGCTTACCCGAATCAAATGTACCTAAAAGCCAGTAATCCACCAGCCACAGCTTTACAAAGTTAACTGCTGCCAAAGCAACACTGCAAATTAAGGCTACCCTTATTTCTTTCCACAACACCTTAAAAATATCCTTAAACTCAACATCTCCTAATGATATGCTTCTGATTATTGTAACCGATGACTGACTTCCGCAATTACCTGCAGTACCCATAAGCATAGGAATAAAAGCTATAAGAGCGGGAAAAACTGTAAGTCGCGACTCAAAGCTCGCAATTATAGCCCCCGTAAAGGTTGAAGAAAGCATAAGCAGCATAAGCCAAGGTATTCTTGCTTTAAACATACTCATAACACCTGTTTTAAAGTAAGATTTATCCGACGGCGAAATAGCCGCCATTTTTTCAATATCCTCAGTAGCTTCTTCCCTAATAACATCAAGAGCATCGTCAACCGTTACAATACCAACTAGTCGGTTTTCTTTATCCACAACAGGCAAAACTGTAAGGTCATACTTTAAGAACTTGTCGGCTACCTCTTCCTTATCGTCAAGGGTGTTTGCGAAAATAATGTTTTCCTCCATTATATCGCCTATTACACATTCCTTTCCGCTTAGCAAAAGGTCTTTTACAGTAACAAATCCCAATAGCCTTCGACTTTTATCGATAACATAGCAGGTATAAATATCCTCCGCATCAGCACCCACTTTGCGTATTTTTTCAAAAGCCGCATCCACCGTCATATCCTTTTTAAGGTCTATATACTCGGTAGTCATAATACTTCCGGCACTGTAATCAGGATAAGCCAAAAGCTGATTTATCTTTTTCCTTGTAGCAGCGTCGGTCTGTTTTATTATACGCTTCGCCACTGTCGCAGGCATTTCGTCAATAATATCAACCGTATCATCTAAGAAAAGCTCATCTAAAACCTCACGCAGCTCGGCATCGCTGAAGGCCTCAATAATAAGCTGCTGCATATCGCTGTCAAGATAAGCAAAAACCTCAGAAGCCAGCTCTTTTGGCAAAATGCGATAGATTACAGGAATCTGCTCTTTTGAGGGCGATTCGTTTAAAATCTGTGCAATATCGGCAGGGTTCATTTCAGTAAGCAAGCTTCGCAAACGGGTATATTTTTTTCCTTCAATTAATTCAAAAACCTTGTTTTCCATAATGAAACCTCCCTTTCAATAAAAAATGCCCATCAAACAGTAAGTTTCAGCTTTTTGGTACGTCCACGAAAAGCTATAGCTTAACATTTTGACGGGTTATCTATTTATAGTATACTTTTTATCTGCAATCTTGTCAATCAATTTTAATATTAAGAAGATGTGCAATACCAGGAATGCTTTCACCCTGATAAGAGGAAGTAGGCGACATGAGCGCGCCTGTAGACATAAACAGAATGTTTTTAAAATCACCTTTTTCAAAGTGGTGCATTATAAAAGAGCAAAGCACAGATGCGCTACATCCACAGCCCGAGCCACCTGCGTGAACGTCTTGTTTTTCTCGGTCAAATATAACAATACCGCAGTCGCTGTGCTTGCATCTAAGGTCTATACCCTCCTTCTCGCACAACTCATATAAAAGCTGTGTACCTACATATCCGAGGTCACCCGTATAAATTATATCGTAATCTTCGGGAGCAGTATCAGTATCTTTGAAATAGTGTAGTATAGTAGAGGCTGCCGCAGGGGAAAATGTCAAGAGAACACCA
>JBGVRU010000010.1:0-10024 GCA_045128715.1 Acutalibacteraceae bacterium
GCGGCTTCTGCCATTAATGCCAAGGCTTCAGAGTTGCGAAAGGGATTACCCTCTAATGCCTGAGCTGATACGATTAAACCCTTTGGAAATTCCATTTTTTATATCTCCTTATTAATAAATTTTTTAGCTGTTTCAAGTGCGCCTAAAATTACTCCGTCATTAACATAAACAAAATCGGTAATATCGGAGTTTTCTTTTATGTATTTTTCAAAGCTTTCCTGCCAAAAGTCTTTTGTGTTTAAAAGCCCGCCCGTAACGGTCACACCGTGTGCAGTATAAGGCTTAAGCGAATTATAGCAATTAACAATTATTTTGCCAAGCTCTGTTCCGGCATCGGAAAAGAGCTTTCTGGCATCCTCTTCGCCCATTTCGGCAAAGCGAGCGGCAATTTTTGTATAGGAAGCAATATTTTTGCGGTCAAGGGGCTGTAGCCTTTTTCTTACATTATCACGCATTTTGCAAATGCCTTTTATATCGGCTTTGTTATTAAACGGCTCATTTTCGCCTGTAATTTCCTTTTGCATCGGTGTGAGCGGTTGTGCGGCGTCAAGCGCATTAATGCTTTGCCTTATAGCGTTAAGACCAATGTCATAGCCACTGCCGCTGTCACCGATATTAGCACCCCAACCACCTGACACAACATAGCCGTTTTCACCGTCAAAGGCAGTTGCAATAGCGCCTGTGCCTGCAAGCAAAACAATTTCTGTTCCGAAAAGTCTGCCAAGCTCGAGAGCAGCAGTACCCTCTGATTCGCGAAAAACAGTTACACCGGCATTGGGGAAATTTGTTTTGCAAATTTTAGTTATTTGATTTGCATTATTTCCGCCAAGATTTACCGCAACGGCCGATACTTCATATTTTGAGGAGATTTCTTTTAAAACATCGCTTATATAGGGAATATCCTCGTCACTGTCGTTCACGAGTCCTGCACCTAACGATTTAAAGCTGTCAATTAGTGAATACTCGTAATCGTATACATTAAATACGGTTTTACTGCCACCCGTATCAATAGCAAGCAAATGTCCCATAATGTACTGTCCTTTCATACTTTGAAACAAAGTTTCAAAGTTTTTATTTTATGAAATTATTATAACTGCAAATCCTATAATTGTCAATTGTTTTTAAGCAAATAGTTGAATTTTTTTAAAAAAGGTTGTATGATATAAAAAAAGAGCTTGGAGGAAAATATGGTTACAGATGCTATTGTGTATATAACCGATAAGTATATCATGCTTACCGATGTTGAGAAAAAATTAGCGGACTATATAATTTCGAATTACGACGAGGCATTGGTTGCAAGTGTACATACTTTGGCTGCCAGTGCAGGGGTAAGTCCTGCGGCGGTTGTACGTTTTGCCCGTCAGATGGGGTTTGACGGTTACAAAGCCTTTAGGCTGTTTTTGGTTGCTAATCGACCGGAACACGAAGATTTTATAATTGACCTAAAAAAAGAATACGGAACTATTGAAACACAGGTCAAAAAGGTAATTAATGCCGATATTGAGGCTATGCGTATTACAACCGAAAGCTTAGATTTTTCGGTTCTTGGAGAGGCAACCGAGATTATAAAAAAAGCAAATCAAATAGTTTTTTTCGGTACGGGAACTTCATTTGTAGTTTGTAACGATAGTACCCTTAAATTTCAGCGTCTTGGTAAACTCGCGGCAAGTTACTGTGATTTACATTCGGCAATCGCAGCAATGACTAATATGAGTAAAGACGATATTTTAATTGCCGTTTCACATTCGGGTCAGAATAAAGATACTTGTGGCGCGACTTTAATGGCAAAGAAAATGGGAATAAAAACCCTTGCAATAACAACCTTTCCAGAAAGTCGCATATCAGGGATTGCTGACTATGTCTTATATACTAAAACGCGTGAAAGCCCGCTGCATAAAATTGCCATTACTTCAAGAATCAGTCAGTTTGCCGTACTTGATGCGCTTGTTATGGCGACAATGGTAGCCGATAATGACCGAACGATTTCTCATATAGATAAACTTTCCGATAATTTAAAACTAATAAGATGAATTTTTAAATCAAGTACAATAAAGAATTCTGATATTATAGCGTCTAAAAAAATATAAATAAAAGTTATAATAAAAAATCCTTTACTTTTTGAAAAGTCTGTGGTAAAATACCAAAGGTTAGTGTGTCTAACTCGTTACCGTTTACTATGCTTTAGGTGTCTGCCTATATGGGAACACCGCGACCTACTGCTTGGTTTACGGATAAAATTAAAAGAGGTGAAAATAATGACTAAAGAGAAAAAGCAACAGATTATGGTTGAGTACGCAATTCATGAAGGTGACACAGGTTCACCTGAGGTACAGATTGCCGTTCTCACCAACAGAATCAATGAGCTTAACGCTCACTTAAAGGATCATCCGAAGGATAAGCACTCTTACAGAGGTCTTCTTAAAATGGTTGGTCACAGAAGAAACCTTTTAGCTTACTTGCAGAAGGTTGACATTGAAAGATATCGTACTCTTATTAAGAGACTTGGTATCCGTAAGTAATTGTCAAGTAATTGTCGTACAAAAGGCAGGTCGAATTTTTTTTCGGTCTGCCTTGTTGTAAAATTTGAGAAAGTAAGAGATTTTCACTGTTAGCGATAAATCGAGGGTCTTTTATTAAATTAAGGACTTTGGGTTTATTGCTAAACGAAAATCTCTTAAAATAAAAATTAAAGGAGATTTAAAAATGTTTGAAAATTACAAGGTTTATGAAACCGAGCTTGCAGGTCGTCCTTTAAAGCTTGAAACAGGTATGATGGCAGGTCTTGCAAATGCCGCAGTTATGTCTTGCTACGGCGATACACGTGTGCTTTGTACAGTTACTGCTTCCGCAAAGCCACGTGAGGGTGTTGATTTCTTCCCCTTATCAGTGGATTATGAGGAGAAGATGTATGCAGTAGGTCGTATCCCCGGTTCCTTCACAAGAAGAGAGGGTAAGGCAAGCGATAAGGCTATTCTTTCTTCACGCTGTATTGACCGTCCTATCCGCCCCTTGTTCCCCAAGGATATGCGTAACGACTGTTCTGTTGTAGCTACAGTTATGTCAGTTGATCCTGACTGCTCACCCGAAATTGCTGCCGCTATCGGTGTATCATCTGCTATTGCTATTTCTGATATTCCTTGGGCAGGTCCCATTTCAAGTGTAAACGTTGGTCTTGTTGATGGTGAAATCGTTATCAACCCCACTTTGGAGCAGAGAGCTAATACCGACCTTAACTTAACCGTTTCCTCTACCGAAGATTTGGTTGCTATGATTGAGGCAGGCGCTAATGAAATTGACGACGACCTTATGTTCGACTGCATTATGGCAGGTCACGAGGCTAATAAGGAAGTTGTTAAGTTTATAAACAGTATTGTAGCTGAAATCGGCAAGCCTAAGTTTGAGTTCCAGTCTAACGATCCCGACCCCGTTCTTTTCGAGGAAATGGAAAACTTCTGCATTGAAGATGTTAAAAAGGCTCTTGATACTGACGATAAGCTCGTTCGTGACGCGGCTTTACTTCCTATCAGCAATGCATTACACGAAAAGTACGATGCTCAATTTGAGGGTAACGAGGCTAAGATAGACGAAATCCTTTATCTTATCCAGAAGCACGTTGTAAGAAGCTGGCTTAAGGACGAGAAAAAGCGTGTTGACGGCAGAGGTATAGATGAAATCCGTCCTCTTGACGCTAAGGTTGATTTGCTTCCCCGTGTACACGGCTCAGGTATGTTTACCCGTGGTCAAACACAGGTACTATCTATTGCTACCTTGGCTCCTGTTAGCGAAGCTCAGAAGCTTGACGGTCTTGATGAGGAAGTAACAAAGAGATATATTCATCATTATAATTTCCCCTCATACTCTGTTGGTGAGACTAAGCCCTCACGTGGCCCCGGCAGACGTGAAATCGGTCACGGTGCATTAGCTGAAAAGGCATTAGTTCCTGTAATCCCCAGCGTTGAGGAATTCCCTTACGCTATCCGTGTAGTATCTGAGGTTCTTTCCTCTAACGGTTCAACCTCACAGGGTTCTATCTGTGGCTCTACCTTGGCTCTTATGGCTGCAGGTGTTCCGATTAAAGCTCCCGTTGCAGGTATCTCTTGCGGTCTTATCACAGGTGATGATGGCGTTTACGGTGACTTTATGACCATGGTTGATATTCAGGGTCTTGAAGATTTCTATGGCGATATGGACTTTAAGGTAGCAGGTACTCATAAGGGTATTACCGCTATTCAGATGGACTTAAAGGTTCACGGTCTTACTCCCGCTATTATTAAAGAGGCTTTTGCTAAAACTCACAAGGCAAGACTTCACATTTTAGATGAAGTTATGCTTAAGTGTATCCCCGAGCCCCGTGCAGAGTTGTCTCAATATGCTCCAAAAATGCTTACAACTGTTATCTCACCTGATAAAATCGGTGATGTTATCGGTAAGCAGGGCAAGGTTATTCAGTCTATCCAAGAGCAGTGTGAGTGCACTATCAATATCGAGGAAGACGGTCACGTATATGTTTCAGGTCTTGATATAGATAAGGCTAAGCAGGCTATCTCTATTGTTGAGCTTATCGCTAACGACCCCGAAATCGGTGCTATCTATAGCGGTAAGGTAACAAGACTTATGACCTTTGGCGCATTTGTTGAAATTGCTCCCGGTAAAGAGGGTCTTGTTCATATCTCTAAGCTTGATGTCAAGAGAGTTGAAAAGGTTGAGGATGTTGTAACTGTTGGCGATCAGGTGCTTGTAAAGGTTACCGAGATTGACGATCAGGGCAGAATTAACCTTTCCCGCAGAGATGCGCTTGTTGAGGTTAACGGCGCTGTTGTTGAAGATGATGCTGACGAAGGACAGGACAAGCCCCGCAAGGGTGGCAGAGACCGCAGAGGCTTTAAAAAGCACGATTAATAAAAATTGAATCGTAATAAAACTAACACCTGACAGGATATTTCCCGTCAGGTGTTTTTAGTGATACGCTTTATCTTTATTGATTTGTTTAGCTTTTTAGCACAGTTTATCATAGACTGTGTTCCATTGCTTTTGCCTTCCCAAAAGCAGATAACAAAATCTGAAATCTTTGCCATTTTCATATTTCTTATCGGTCCTGCTTGTGGTCCGTATTTTTTCCATTCGGCAGGATATACCTCAATTTTGTAACCGTGTTCTGCAGCATAGCTTTCATCCGACTTATCCGCGCCTCTGCAACCACCCGAAACGAATATAAGCTCATATTTTTTTCGAATTTCTTTTATGAAAAAATCTATGTACTTTTTAGCCTCTTGATAATTGTCGTAATCTCTGCATCACGATATTACTATTCTTTTTGTTTCCATAATATCACCTAAATAAATTTTTTATAATTATATGACAAGATGTCATAATCGTCAACGTAAAAAATGACATACTGTCATATAGGCGATATTATGATTAATAATCTTAAAAAATTGCGTGAAGATAAAAAAATCACTCAAATAGCTGTGCAGATGGCAACAGGTATAGAACAGGCGTTACTTTCAAAATTTGAAAACGGTGATAGAGTGCCACCAACCGAAACTCTTATGCGGCTTGCAGATTTTTATAATGTCAGTATGGATTATATTATGTGCCGTACAGATAAAAAAGAAGTTAATAAATAATCAATGGTGTATGATATAGCTATGATAAGATTAACAATAGACAAATTATTAAAAGAATTAAAAATAAGTAGATATGAATTAGCCAAAAGAACAGGTGTACAATATCAAATAATAGATAACTATTACAAAAACAAAGTAAGAAGATATGACAGCTATATTCTTGAAAGAATTTGTAAAGCTTTAGAATGTGATATAAGTGATATAATAGAATATAAAGAATAAGGAAAGACTGCAAATTACACAGTCTTTTGCATATTTGCATACCTTGGAAATATTTCGCTTATATAAATTGTAGGTAATTAATCTGTTTCATATGTGATTTTAAATCATATATTGTAATATCAAAATTGTTGTTGACATAATCGGCGTAATATGATAAAATTATAAAAAATAAACTGATGATAAAGGGAAGTAGTTATTTTTAGTGTTTTAAGAGAGTGGCTGGTTGGTGCAAAGCCGTAATGCAATTATAATGAATGGACTTTTGAGGGCGGCCCGAAAATTTAAAGTAGGCGTCGACGGTATCCGACCGTTATTGCGGAGCGTGTATGTTAGTACACGGTTGAGTGGGTCTTTGACCAATTTGGGTGGCAACACGGAATCAATGTTATTTCGTCCCAAGTATCTGTTTGGATGCTTGGGCTTTTTTATTGTTTAAGGAGCTTTAAAAATGTTTATTCTTGATTTTCGATGGCGTGATTAGTTAAATGCTTTAAACCTAAAAATATTTTGAAACGGAGAAAAGAATTATGAATAAATATAAAGAGTTTGAAAATTATTTAAAGGAATTCCCCTCAGAGGACGGCTATTTCGGTGAATACGGCGGTGCTTTTTTAACACCTGAATTAATACCCGCCTTTGAAGAAGCCAACAATTCATACGAGGCTATATGTCATTCGGCTCAGTTTATTAACGAGCTTCGCCGTATACGTAAGGAGTTTCAGGGAAGACCTACTCCTGTTTACCATTGCGAGCGTCTTTCTAAGCTTTTCGGAAACTGCCAGATTTATTTAAAGCGTGAGGATTTAAACCACACAGGCGCTCACAAGCTTAATCACTGTATGGGCGAGGGCTTGCTTGCTAAATTTATGGGCAAGAAAAAGCTTATCGCTGAGACGGGTGCAGGTCAGCACGGTGTGGCTCTTGCTACTGCTGCGGCATATTTCGGTCTTGAGTGTGATATTTATATGGGTGAGGTTGATATTGCAAAGCAACACCCCAATGTTATAAGAATGAAGATGCTCGGCGCTAATGTTATTCCTGTAACTCACGGTCTTAAAACACTTAAAGAGGCTGTTGACGCCGCATTTGAAGCATATACAAAAGAGTATCACGATGCTATATACTGCATCGGCTCTACCTTAGGTCCTCATCCGTTCCCCAAAATGGTAAGAGATTTCCAGTCGGTTGTAGGTATTGAGGCAAGAGAGCAGTTTTTAGAGATGACAGGCATTATGCCCGATGCTATCTGCGCTTGTGTAGGCGGTGGCTCTAACTCTCTTGGAATGTTCACTCCTTTTCTTGCTGACCCTGTTGAAATTTACGGTGTTGAGCCTTTAGGTAAAGGTAGCAATGTCGGTGACCATGCCGCTACAATGCAGTTTGGTACTAAGGGCAGACTTCATGGCTTTGAAAGTTATCTCTTGCAGGACGAAAACGGCGAGCCGCTTCCCGTTTATTCAATTGCAAGCGGTCTTGATTATCCGGGTGTTGGCCCTGAGCACGCTTACCTTCGTGACAGAGGCAGAATTCATTATGAAACCGCTACCGACGAGGAGGCTATGGAAGCATTCTTCTTGCTTTCCCGCTTTGAGGGTATTATCCCTGCAATTGAAAGCTCTCACGCAGTAGCTTATGCAATAAAATATGCAAAAGAAAAGAAAACAGGCTCAATTCTTGTTTGCCTTTCGGGTAGAGGAGATAAGGATATTGACTATGTTTACGAAAATTACGGCTGCGGAGAGAAGTTTAATTTAGATAAATATATTAAATAATAATGTGTTAAAAAGACCTATGGATTAAAAGCTCATAGGTCTTTTGTAAGTATTGCACAAATTTGGTGTTATGCTTTTTTTGTATATGTGCAAGAGGTAAAAAATGAAAAAAATTAAAATATCGCTTGCATATTTATTCAAAATATGGTATTATTTATGCATAGAAATTAATTTAAAATGCATATTATGCATAACGGAGGAATAAAAATGAATAAAAAAGACATAAAAAAGGTGGTTCTTGCATATTCGGGAGGTTTGGATACTTCCATAATCATTCCGTGGCTTAAAGAAAATTACAATAATCCCGAAATTATCGCAGTTTCAGGTAACGTAGGTCAGGCAAGTGAGCTTGAAGGTCTTGAAGAAAAGGCTATTAAAACAGGTGCTTCTAAGTGCTACATAGAAGATTTAACTGAAGAATTTTTAACCGATTATGTTTTCCCCTGTGTTCAGGCGGGCGCTCTTTATGAGGAATATATGTTAGGTACTGCTTTTGCACGTCCTCCCATAGCTAAAAGAATTGCAGAAATCGCTATTGCTGAGGGTGCTGATGCTATCTGCCACGGCTGTACAGGTAAGGGTAATGATCAGGTTCGTTTTGAACTTGCAATTAAGGCTTTCGCTCCCGATATGCCTATTATCGCTCCTTGGAGAGAGTGGGATATTAAATCTCGTGAGGAAGAAATTGAATATGCTGAGGCACACAATGTTCCTCTTAAGATAAACCGTGAGACCAACTATTCAAAGGATAAAAACATCTGGCACTTATCTCACGAGGGCCTCGACCTTGAAGACCCCAAGAACGAGCCACAGTATAATAAAGAGGGCTTCTTGGAGATGGGTGTTTCTCCTGAAATGGCACCTGATAAGCCTACTTATGTAACCGTTCATTTTGAGCAGGGTGTTCCTACCGCTATAGACGGTAAGGAAATGGGCGCTGTAGAATTGGTTGAAACCCTTAATAAATTAGGCGGCGAAAACGGCGTTGGTCTTCTTGATATTGTTGAAAACCGTCTCGTTGGTATGAAGTGCCGTGGTGTTTATGAGACCCCCGGCGGTGCTATCCTTTACAAGGCTCACTCGGTTCTTGAAAGCATCTGCCTTGATAAAGAGACTGCTCATTATAAGTCACTTGTAGCTCAGAAGTTGGCAGAGCTTGTTTACAATGCACAGTGGTTCACACCTCTTGTAGAAGCAATTTTGAGCTTTGTTAAGACCACTCAAAAATATGTAACAGGTGATGTTACCTTAAAGCTTTATAAGGGTAATATGATTAACGCAGGTGTTAGCTCGCCTTATTCACTTTACGACCCCGAAATCGCAACCTTTGATGAGGACGAGGTTTACGACCAGAAGGATTCACAGGGCTTTATAAATCTTTACGGACTTCCCACAAAGGTTTATGCTAAGATGAAGGCTAAGAACAACTTAAAATAAGTTTATAAATTACCGCTCCCTTTGTGGGGGCGGTACAGGTATTTTTTAAATATATTAAAAGTAGGTAAGTTAAATGGATAAAATGTGGGCAGGAAGGTTCAGTAAAGCCTTAAATAAAGAGGCTGACGATTTTAATTCTTCCATTCATTTTGACAATAGAATGTACAAGCAGGATATTATCGGCTCTATTGTTCACGCTAAAATGCTTGGTGATAAGGGAATTATTACCCAGGACGAAAAGGCTCAGATTATAAACGGTATTGGCGATATTTTAGAGGATATCGAAAACGGTAATTTGAGCTTTGATATGGACGCTGAGGATATTCATATGTTTATCGAATCCGAGCTTACAAAGCGTATCGGCGATGCAGGAAAAAGACTTCATACCGCCCGTAGCCGTAACGATCAGGTTGCACTTGATATAAGACTTTATTTGGCATCTGAGTGCGAGGAGATAGGCAAGCTTATACTTCGTCTTATTGAAGCTATAAAGGATAAGGCGGCTGAGAATACCGATGCTATAATGCCCGGTTATACACATTTACAACGTGCTCAACCAATAACCTTTGCGCACCACATTTTAACCTACGCTTTTATGCTAAAGCGAGATTATGACAGGATAGGTGACGCAGTAAACAGAATGATGAGCCAAAGTCCTATAGGCTCATGTGCTCTTGCAGGCACTACTTATGACACTGACCGTTATTTTGAAGCTGAGCATTTAGGCTTTAGCGGAATTTCACTTAACAGTATTGACGGTGTGTCAGACCGAGATTTTTGTCTTGAGCTTATGTCTGCGTATTCAATTCTTATGATGCATTTATCACGCTTTTCTGAAGAAATAATTTTGTGGTCAAGCTGGGAATTTAAGTTTGTTGAGCTTGATGACAGCTATACAACAGGCTCAAGCATTATGCCCCAAAAGAAAAATTCCGATATGGCAGAATTGGTAAGAGGAAAAACAGG
>JBGVRU010000011.1:0-8244 GCA_045128715.1 Acutalibacteraceae bacterium
CAACTATCAAAATTTCAGGGTCTACAATTGTAGCAACGCTGAAAGCAAGTCTTGCTACCATACCCGAAGAAAAGTTTTGAACGGGAACGTCAAGAAAATCTCTCAGCTCCGAGAATTCTACGATTTCTTCAAACTTAGAATCAATAAGCTCTTTTGAATAACCCATTATAGAGCCATTAAGATAAATATTTTCTCTGGCGGTAAGCTGAGGGTCGAAACCTGCTCCCAATTCTATCATAGGGCAGATATTACCGTAGGATTTAACTTGTCCTTTAGTTGGCTTCATAACGCCTGCCACAACCTTTAAAAGGGTGGATTTTCCAGCACCGTTAGAGCCGATAAAGCCAATTACCTCACCTTTTTTAACATTGAATGTAACATCAGTAAGTGCCCAGAAGTCCTTTTTTTCGTGTTTTTTTCCGTGGCCTATATCAACAAACCATTGTTTAAGAGAAAAACCTTTTTCTATACCAAGGTTAAAGCGCATAGAGACGTTTTCTACTTCAATCATATTTTCGATGTTATCCATATTGCAGTCTCCTTATACATAATAAATAAATTTGTCCTGATTCTTTTTGAAAACGAATATACCTATAAGCAAAGTGCCAAGACCGAATATCATACAGTATATCCAGGAATTGATTTCAGGAATGGTATTATAAAGCATTATTCTTCTTGCAAAGTAGATTATCCAATAAAGAGGATTACATTTGAATGTAAAAAGAAGCAAAGGTTTATCTATAATAGCGATATCATACATTATAGGCGTGAGATAGGTCCAAAGTGAGATTACAACACCGTAAATATAGAACATATCACGCAAAAATACAGATACAGTTGAAAGGATAAGTCCGAAACCTAAGGTAAACAGGAATAAACACAAATATGCGTATGGCAGAAAAATATGATACCAATTTATACCGGTGCCGGTGGCAATAAGTATTACATATAACGGTATCTGACTCAGCAAAAAGTTTATACCCACAAATACGCATTTTGAAAGCGGGAAAATATATTTCGGCATATAAACCTTGTTAATGAGGCTGAAGTTTGCAACCACACTGCTCATTGCAAGGTTCGAGGCTTCACTGAAGTAATTGAAGATTACAAGACCGCTCATAAGATATGCTAAGTAGTTGACGCCCGGTGTTGTAAACTTAAAGACATTTGTAAAGACAATTGCCATAACTGCCATTGTTAGAACAGGGTAGAGAAGACTCCATAAAACACCTAAAACGCTGCGCTTGTATTTCACCTTAAAATCACGTGAAACAAGCTGCTTTAATAAAAAATTATACTTTTTCCAAACATATTTAATATTATTAAACACTTGTATTTGACCACCTTTTAATTTAGTGTATCCGTAAGCTATTACATTATATCACAAAAGCAGAGGTATAGCAAGATAAATTATGTTGCAAGAGGGCTGCTTTAGACGAAAATTAATTTTAAATTAAAAAAAGCGAGCAATTTTTGCTCGCTTTTGATGTGTTTGGATTTTTACTAAAGAATACTGTATTTTACTACAACGGCTGCGAATACGATAGAAACCATTGAAAGCAGTTTTATAAGAATGTTAATAGCAGGACCTGATGTGTCCTTAAACGGGTCACCTACAGTATCGCCAACAACTGCGGCTTTATGCTGTGAGCTACCCTTGCCGCCGTGAACGCCGCTTTCGATATATTTCTTAGCATTATCCCAAGCACCGCCCGAGTTAGACATAAATATTGCAAGCAGGAAGCCGCTGGCGGTAGCTCCTGCAAGCATACCCACGACGCCGTGATAACCGAGCACCAAGCCTGTAACAACGGGGGCTACTATTGCAACAACTGTTGGGAGAACCATTTCTCTGAGACTTGCCTTTGTGCAAAGGTCAACGCAGGAAGCGTAATCAGCCTCAGCCTTACCCTCCATAAGACCTGTAATCTCTTTAAACTGACGGCGAACTTCAACAACAATGGACTGTGCTGCTTTACCAACAGATTCCATTGTGAGCGCTGCGAAAACAAAGGGTAAGCAAGCGCCGATAAATAAGCCTACGAGAACAGTCGGGTTTGTAAGGTCAAAGGTAAGGTCTATTTCTTTGCCTGCCACCTCTTGAACTTTGTTGACATAAGATGCCATAAGCGCTAAAGCGGTAAGTGCGGCAGAGCCTATAGCAAAACCTTTACCTGTAGCAGCGGTGGTGTTACCTAAAGCATCAAGAGCGTCGGTACGTTTTCTTACTTCAGGGTCAAGACCTGCCATTTCGGCGATACCGCCGGCATTGTCAGCAACAGGACCGTAAGCGTCAGTAGCAAGTGTTATACCTAAGGTGGAAAGCATACCAACAGCTGAAAGGGCAATACCGTAAAGACCAAGGTTAGCATCTCCTTTACCGCCTGCGGCAAAGTAAGCTACGAGAATACAAACAGCAACGATTATAATTGGAAGCAGGGTTGAAAGCATACCAAGACCGAGTCCGCCTATAATAATTGTGGCAGAGCCTGTTTCGGATTTTGAGGCTAAATGCTTGGTGGGACGGTAGGTATCAGATGTGAAATACTCCGTGGACTGACCGATAAGCACGCCCGAAATAAGACCTGCTAAAATTGCAAAGTAAATGCCGATAGATTTTGCACCTTCAAGGCAGAACCAAACAAGTGGGAATGCAACCACAGCAATTACTATTGCGCTGAAATTGGTACCTCTGCTGAGAGAGCGGAGCAAATCCTTTTGGCTTGCGTTCTCTTTTGTTCTTACAAGGAAGGTACCTAAAATTGAGCAAATGATACCGAGAGCAGCTAAAAGCATAGGAACTGCCATAGCGTTAAGGTCGTTAACATCGTTCTTAGAAGAAAATGCGGCAACACCCAGTGCAGAAGCAGAAATTACCGAGCCTACATAGGATTCGTAAAGGTCAGCACCCATACCTGCAACGTCACCTACATTATCGCCTACATTATCGGCAATAACGGCAGGGTTGCGGGGGTCATCTTCAGGTATGCCTGCTTCAACCTTACCTACAAGATCTGCGCCAACGTCAGCGGCTTTTGTAAAGATACCGCCGCCTACACGGGCAAAGAGCGCCATTGAGGAAGCTCCCATACCAAAGGTGAGCATTGCGCTTGTGATTTGGGTTGGGTCAAGCTTAAACACATTGTTTAAAAGGAAAAACCATACCGAAATATCCAAAAGCCCCAACCCTACAACAGTAAAGCCCATTACGGAGCCTGCTGAGAACGCAACACGTAGTCCTCGGTTAAGACCCTGCTGGCAGGCGTTTGCAGTTCTGCTGTTTGCAGCAGTGGCTATCTTCATACCTATAAAGCCTGAAAGAGCAGAGAAAAATCCACCTGTTATAAATGCGAAAGGAACGAAGAAGGTTAATAGACCTAAGAATGCCATAACCATAAGAACAATAAACATAACAGCAAAGAAAATTGCTACTACCACGTACTGTCTTCTAAGATAGGCATTTGCGCCCTTTCTGATCCAGCCTGATATTTTTTTCATAGTGTCAGTGCCTTCGGAAAATTTAAGCACCTTTTTTGCGGTGAAAACTGCGAAAAGTAATGCCGCTATTGAGCCCAAAAACGTAAACAGAACTAATAAATTGTCCATAAAAACCAGCTCCTTTTTTAGATTACTATACTACATAATAATACATATGTTATTTTTTTTGTCAATATATTTTTCAAAAATTAAATATATTATTTAACCTTTCTTAACAAATACATCGTTTCACTAATATATAATAAATGTATATATTAAGCCAAAGAGGTCAATTTATGAATTTCAGATACAGATTAATGCAGTTTATGAGCGGAAGATACGGAACAGATAAGCTTTTTTATGGCATAGTAGGTACTGCTGCCGTTATTTCGTTTATTAATTTAATTATAAGGTCTTATGTAATTCAGCTCGTTGTTTATGGATTGCTTTTTTACAGTATATTTAGAATGCTTTCCCGTAATTCTGAGGCACGCAGAAGAGAAAATGACTGGTTTTTGGATAAGCTTAATTTTATTAAAAAACGCAGAGATTTCTATCGCCAGAAAAAGGCCGACAGTTTACATGTATACAAGAAATGCCCTGCCTGTAAAGCAGTTCTTAGACTGCCTCACAGATTGGGCATGCATAAAACCGTGTGTCCCCGTTGCGGCAGGGAATTTACGGTCAAGGTTAAGAAATAAGAGCGGGATTTTTAATAATTACCGAAATACCGTTTCGGTCATCGGTTATTTTTAATGGGAGACCCGACTCTCCTAAGAAAAATATGAAATCGTATTTTTGGGTGCTGTCGGTCACATAGTATTGCTCATTTTTATAATGTACATTGTTAGCCCGTTCCTCCAACTGCTTGAATACTGTGGGGATAAAATCAATAACTGAACCCTTCGGTAAAGAAGATATATCGGAAGAATATTCAAGGCTATTATATTTGTAGGTGACCTTTGTGCCCTTAAAAACATAATTAATAGCGGAATCTTCCTTTGAAAGGCTTTCCATATAGGTGTTGCCGTTTTTATCTATTTTTACAAAGTAATCGAAAAGAGTATCCCTGTGAGAGATTTCTGCTGTAAATGAAAGCCCCGAAGTGACGGCGGTCACGGCGGAGCTTTTTTTATAATCTGAGCAGCCTGAACAAAGAACTGAGAGGCTAAATAAGATACATAAGATTTTTTTCACATAGAGCTTCCTTTTGAAAGCATAATTAAAGCTCCTCAATAATATCACTTGGCAGTAATGCTCGCTCGCCTTTGTGTTCGGCGGCTTTATCACCGGCTTCTCCGTGCAGAAAAACCGCAGCCTTTGCAGCCGCTGGGGTATTTATTCCCTGAGCTAAAAGCGAGACCAAGATACCAGCTAAAACGTCACCGCTGCCGCCTGTTGCCATACCGGGGTTGCCGTTTATATTTATGCTTATACAACCGTCAGGCAGAGCCACAACGGTGTTGGAACCCTTTAGTATTACGGTACAGCTGTATTTTTGGGCAAAACCTTTGGCTTTTTCGATGCGGTCAGACTCAATTTCTTTTACCGAACAACCGCACAGCCGCGCCATTTCGCCTGGGTGGGGACTCAGAATTACCGGAGCTTTGCTTTTCTTTAATAAATCTATGTTGGAGCTTAGTAAATTTATTCCGTCAGCATCAATAACCGTGGGTATATTGCTTTTTTCTATAATATCAGACAAAATTTTCATAGTATCCACATTTTGACCGATACCGCAACCGAACAGTAGGGCGGAGCAGCCGTTTAAAAGAGCGGTCATATCAGTCTGAGACGTTAATGTGCCGAGAGAGTTCTGCCTTTGAGGAACACATACCGCCTCAGGTACTGCAGAGGTAAAGGCAGAGTATATACCGTCACATACCACACACTTAGCAATTCCTATACCGCTTCTGAGAGCGGCACGGGCGGCAAGAATGGCAGCACCGGCCATACCGTAGCTACCGCATATCATAAGTGCGGTGCCAAAAGTTCCTTTATGGGAATTATGTCTGCGTTTAGGGAAAATAGGTTTCTTAATAATTTCATAGCTTTTTGAAATTTGCTTAACACCAATGTCGGCAACAATGACCTCACCGCAGAAGTCTGAGCCTTCGGGTAGTAGGAAGCAGGGCTTTAAGGCAATGAAAGTAACGGTTAAATCAGCATCAATACAGGTGTCAAAAATTTTACCCGTATCTGCTTCTATACCGCTTGGAATATCTATTGCTACCTTTATGGCAGGTGCAGAGTTGATTCTCTTAAAAAGCTCTGTAAGCTCTTTGCTTGGAGTACGGTTTAGCCCTATACCGAAAACCGCGTCTACTATTATATCGAAATCATCAGTAACGGTGTTTTTGATTTTTATATCACCTAATTTATTATAATAATAAAGTGCATTTTCGGTTTTTGGGATCCCCATAGGTGTTATTATGGTGACAGAAGCACCGTGTTCATAAAGATAGCGTGCTGCAACAAAGCCATCACCACCGTTATTACCGTTACCGCAAATAACGGCAATTTTTTTATTGCGGCAGTCATATTTTTTATTGATAATTTTGCCTACGGCATTGCCAGCCGTAAACATTAATTCTTTGAAAGAAAAAGCGCCGCTGTTTACAGCGTTTTCCTCCGACTTTTTTATTAAAGCTCCGGTCAACACTGACATAAGCGGCACCCCGTTTTAAGTATTTTTGTTTCGTCTATTTAAAAGCGCTGTTTGCTATGAATTTGGGAATGAATTTTAAGGTAGCTTCTTTTATACGTTTATCAGGTGAGAAAATCAAATATGAAGCACCCTTACCTTCTTTTTCGGCAACCATAAAATAGGCATTAGGGTCGTTCGCATTGCAGGCAAAAACGAGCGATTTCGAATTTATGTTATTAAGAACGGCAGGGTTATACTTTTCTAAACGCGTAACATTTGAAAGATCAAAGGAAAGCATTCTTTTACGTGTGCTTTTGTTTACTATTTTATCAATATCCATTGTGCCGTTTGTGATAATGTATTCGTACTCAATATTAAAGAGAGTGGAAAGCTTGAAAGCGCCAAAAATAATACCTGCGATAAGTAAAAGAGTTAAAGTTCCTAAAAAATAGAAGCCGAATAAATAAAGTAATGCACAAAGAAGAAGGGCTGCAAACCAAATACCGATTATAGCAGCAAGAGTGATCCCTGTTTTTTTAATAGAAATAATTTGTTCAAAAAAAGTATCCATGTCATAACTCCTTTAAAAGTTCATATAATAAAAAAGGTAAAATATAGTAAAACTTTATTTTATTAATGGTATTATACACCAAAAGTAGTTGTACTTGCAATATAAAAATATTTGTTATATAATAATTTTACCCTTTATTTACAAATGAGGTGTTATTTTGAGGATAAAAAGCGGATATGAGCTGAAATGCAAATCGGGACGGTATCTTGTTACCTATAATGGTGTGATGTCTGGTGAATTGGATAATTCTATTGTTCTTGCTGATACCGCAGTTTTTTTATGGAATTTATTAAAGGAGAGGGACGTGACAAAAACCGAGATGCTTAATGCCCTTATTGAGAATTTTGATATTTCAACCGTTTTAGCATTAGGTAATATTGATGTGTTTGTACGTACTATGAAAGAAAATGGGATTATTGAATAAACCAAAAGAAAATAATGGAAAAACTCTATTATGGATTTACAAAAACTGTAAGCGCTATCTATCTGTAGTAGTGGTTATTACAGTGTTTTCGGCAATAGTTTCACTTGCTGCGGTAGCTTTGGCACTGGTTTCCAAAGATGTGTTGGATGTTGCTACAGGTAATAAAGCGGGTAGCTTTATTTATTACGGCGCTCTGCTTTTAGGCATAATTGCCGTGCAGATATTGTTACATATTACTGACGTGTTGCTTAAGGCTTATGCTAACGGTAAGATAACCATTGCGTTAAGAAAAAAACTTTTTACTGCTATAGGCAGAAGAAAGTATTCCGAAATATCAGAATACCATTCAGGTGATCTTCTTAACCGACTCACCTCTGATGCAGAGGTGGTAACAGGCGCTGTGGTTAACATAATACCTAGCATCTCGTCTATGGTGGCCAAGATAATAGGTGGAATAGCGGCACTTTTAGTTCTTGATAAACGCATAGCTTTGCTTATTTTGGTTTTTGGTATTACGGTTCCGGCTCTTGGAAGATTAGTAAGCCGTAAATTTAAAAGTCTCCATAAAGAGTGTCAGAAAACAGAGGGTAAATCGCGTGCTTTTATGCAGGAATGCTTTGAAAATGTGGTGGTTTTAAAGGCTTTTGAGGGTGAGGCTCCTTTTGTTCGTAAGCTTAACCAATATTTGAAGGCAAACTACCGTGTAAAAATGAAACGCAGTGGAATATCGGTAATTACCAATATGAGCCTTTATACATTTTTTACGGTAGGCTATTATTCGGTTTTGCTTTGGGGCGCGGGACAGATTTCAAGCGGGCTTATAACCTACGGAACGCTTACTGCCTTTTTACAGTTGTTCCAACAATTAAGAGCACCGCTTCAGAACATTTCAGGAATATTGCCGCAATATTATTCTGCTTTAGCTTCTGCTGAGCGGCTAATGGAAATAGAAAACGGTATTATGGACAAGCAACCTGATAATGAAAAGCTTTCAAAGGTTAAGGCTAATTTCAGCGGTATAGAAATAAAGAATGTCACCTTTGCTTATAAGGATGAGATTATTTTAAGAGACAAAAGTCTTTATATTGAAAAGGGTAAAATTACCGCAATTACAGGTGAATCGGG
>JBGVRU010000012.1:0-53828 GCA_045128715.1 Acutalibacteraceae bacterium
ACAAAGTAAATTATAACTTTTAACAAGTAAATGATTATTTACTTTGAGTAAATGTTAATCTATAATAAATGTAGAATCATTTACTTGGAGTGAAAGAAATTGAAAAATAATACATGTTGCTTTTTCGGTCATAGAACGATAAACGAAACCGAAGAATTAAAATCGAAACTTAATGAAATTATCGAAAAGCTAATTGTGGACGAAAATGTTGATACCTTTCTTTTCGGGAGTAAGAGCCGATTTAATAGTCTTTGTCTTGAACTCGTAACCGAGGTAAAAGAAAAATACCCGCACATAAAACGAATCTATGTACGGGCGGAATATCCATATATTAGTGAGCAGTATAAGAATTATTTGCTTGAAAGCTACGAAGATACCTATTACCCCAAAAAGATACTGGACTCAGGCAGAGCAGACTATGTCGAGCGCAACTATGAGATGATAGATAACAGCCATTATTGCATCGTTTACTACAACGAAGCAAATGCCCCAACCACCAGAAAAAGTGGAACCAAAATCGCACTTGACTATGCCATTAAAAAGCAAAAGCATATCATTGTATTGGCAACTGAAACAACAAATGTGTAGAAATACGCAAAATTGTTCGATGTATTAAATCTTAAAATTAAATTATTGCATTAAATTAATAAATATGATATAATACAAAAAATTAATAAGATAATGAGAGATACGGTTTGAAAAGTTGTTAGCTGAGTAAATGTAAAAGGGAATCCGGTTAGAATCCGGAACAACCGCCATTACTGTATTTGACAAGATAGGAGCATAAATGCCATTGGAATTTATATTCTGAGAAGGCTTGCTCTTTAGTGAGAAAAAATCACTACATCATAAGTCAGGATACCTGCCGTGTCTTTCAGTGTGACAGATTTAAATTCTGCCGCACTAAGGTTTAACACAGCTTTGGTGTGAAGAGTGCAACCGATTTATCATAGCTTTAAGGCTTTGGGTGTGCACTCTTTTGTTTTGCAAAGTCACCAAAGTCTTATGTTGCTGTACTGCATAAATCTGTTGTACTCTTTTAGCCTTAAAGGTTAAAAGGGTATTTTTTATTTTTGAGAGGTGTTAACTGTGACATTGGAAAAGAAAAAAGAACAAGCAGTAAGGTTGCTTCAAGAAAAAGCCAAAGAACTACATAGACTGCCTAAAAAAGATGATTTTGATGAGGTTACGCGCTCCCAGATAAAAGCTTTTTTAGGTCCTTGGCCAAGAGCCTTGGAAACCGCAGACTTAAAAGAAAAATGCTCAAAAGCGACAAAACCTAAAAGAAGGAAAAAATCTGTTAAAGCACAAAAAGGTGAAAACAAATGAGCCGTTTTTTCTCTGTCCATCCCTCAGTATCGGCACTGTATTTTATTTCGGTACTATGTATAACAATGTTTTCCGCTAACCCATTTTTGATTTTAATTTCTTTAATCGGCGGAATACTGTTTTTTGTGAAAATCCAAAAGCATATTAAGTTTTTTAAGGAGTTTGGTTTTTATCTAATTTTATTAATCCTTATTTCCTTAACTAATCCGTTATTTTCACATAAAGGTATTACGCCACTGTTTTTTTTTAACGGAAACCCCGTCACATTAGAGGCTGTATTTTACGGCATAAATCTAGCCGTTATGCTGATAGCGGTAATGTATTGGTTTAAATGCTTAAATCTTATTATTACTGAAGACAAGCTTTTATATTTATTCGGTAATGTTTCACCCAAATTATCCTTGACTATTGCCTCCGCCCTAAGACTTATACCACTTTTAAAAATGCAAGCAGCTAAAATACGACTGTCGCAAAAGGCTATGGGTCTATACACCTCTGACACTTGGTCAGAAAAGCTGAAAGGTACACTAAGGGTATATTCAGCACTGATTACCTGGAGCTTGGAAAATGCCATTGACACAGGAGCCTCTATGAAAGCCAGAGGCTATGGTATCAAAGGCAGAAGCCATTATTCACTGTATAAATTCAGAAAATCGGATGCTGTGCTTTTATTGATTGTTACTCTGCTTGACGCTGTTATCATCGCTGTAATAGCAATAGATAAGCTCAATTTTTCCTTTTATCCTAAAGTTTTAATAACACCGTTTGATATTTATAATGTTATGGCAATAATTGCTTTTTTAATTCTCGGCCTATTGCCATTTATACTTGAAGTAAGGGATGACTTACTATGGAAATATTACAAATCAAAAATTTAACATTCCGCTACCCGCAAGCAGAAAAGATTGCACTACAAGATGTAAGCCTTTCGGTAAAAAGCGGCGAATTTGCTGTTATTTGCGGTGAATCAGGCTGCGGTAAATCGACACTGCTTAAATTACTAAAAAGAGAGCTTTCCCCCTACGGTGAAAAAAGCGGCAAAATTATATATAACGGTACGCCTTTGTCAGAAATTGATGACCGTACATCGGCTGCGGATATTGGTTTTGTTCTTCAAAACCCCGAAAGCCAGATAGTGACCGATGCCGTATGGCACGAATTAGCCTTTGGGCTTGAAAGCTTAGGGTTAGGTATTCAAACAATTCGACGCAGAGTTGCCGAAATGGCAAGCTATTTTGGAATTGAGGAATGGCTGCATAAAAAGACCTCAGAGCTATCGGGCGGACAAAAGCAGCTACTTAACCTTGCCTCTGTTATGGCTATGCAACCTAAGATATTATTACTTGATGAGCCTACCGCGCAGCTTGACCCCATTGCTGCTGCCAACTTTATAGCAACACTGCAAAAGCTTAACCGCGAATTAGGGCTTACTGTTTTATTGGTGGAGCACCGTTTGGAAGAAGTATTCCCTATTGCTGACAGGGTTTTGATTATGGACAACGGAAAGCTAATCTTTGCAGATGCTCCCCAAAAAATCAGCACCTATTTTAAAAACAACCCCTCACACCACATACTTGCAGGACTTCCTGCAGCTATGCGTATTTTCGGATTATTGGAAGACGTGGGTGAAAGCCCTATAACTGTACGTGAGGGTAGAGATTATATTACACAAAACTACTATAATCATACTGATACACTTGAAATCAATCCGTATACCCATAATAAAGAAAAGATAGTAGAACTGAAAAACATTTGGTTTCGTTACGAAAAAGACCTACCCGATATTATGAAAGATGTTTCGCTAACTGTTTATAAGGCCGAGCATTTCTGTATTTTAGGTGGTAACGGTAGCGGCAAAACTACTACGCTTAATGTAGTCGCAGGGCTTCTTAAACCCTATAGAGGTAAGGTTTTAATAAACGGCAAAGGTATAAAGAATTATACCGAAAACTCCTTGTATATCAACAATATTACAGTTTTGCCCCAAAATCCGCAAACGGTATTTCTTGAAAAGACCATAAAGGAAGATTTACAGGAGACCTGCAAAACAATGAAATATTCTAAGGATGAACGTGAAAGCAAAGTAAACGAAATCGCAAAAAAACTCAATATAGACCATCTCTTAGAAATGCACCCGTATGATTTAAGCGGCGGTGAGCAGCAAAAAGCCGCTCTTGCAAAAATACTGCTCTTAAACCCCAAAATCTTGCTTTTGGATGAGCCTACAAAAGGAATCGACTCCTATTCAAAATTGAAACTTGCAGCTATTATATCAAAACTAAAAGAAGATGGTGTAACCGTAATCACAGTTACGCACGATGTGGAATTCGCCGCAGCCAATGCCGACCGATGCGGAATGTTCTTTGACGGTGAGTTTACATCTGTTGATACACCCACTGACTTCTTTACCGAAAATAGCTTTTATACCACAGCGGCAAACCGTATTTCAAGAGGCTTCTTCAAAAATACAATACTTTGTGAGCAGGTGGCAGAGCTTTGCCGCAAAAACAAAAAAAGGCGGTGAGTGAATGAGTAATAAAAAAAATCCGTTAACCTTAATAATACTTCTTTTGCTTATCCCTGCGGTAGTAATCTTAGGAGCTGTGGTTTTCAAAGAAAAGCATTATGCGTGGATTTCACTTTGTGTGGCTCTGCTTTCCTGCATACCGCTGTTCTACTCATTTGAGCGGAAAGAAAGCTCCTCTAAAGAACTAACAGTGCTTGCCGCAATAATTGCGATATCTTCCGTAGGAAGATTTATATTTGCGTGGCTACCTGGCTTTAAACCCATAACCGCCATTACCATTATTGCAGCAATTTGGCTGGGGTATGAAGCAGGCTTTGTTGTTGGCTCACTTTCAGCAGTAATTTCTAACCTCTATTTTGGGCAAGGACCTTGGACACCTTTTCAAATGCTAGCCTGGGGTCTGTTGGGTTTTCTTGCAGGACTACTCTCAAAGCCTTTGCAAAAAAGCAAAATATTACTCTGTGTTTCAGGTCTTCTTGCGGGCATACTTTATTCCCTTACGATGGATATTTGGACTACTATCTGGGCAGACGGAACCTTTAATTTACTTCGATACAAAGCGGCAATTATATCCTCGCTACCCATTACTGCCGAATATGCCGTTTCAAATGCTGTTTTCCTGTTGCTTTTATCAAAACCGATAGGCGAAAAGCTTGAACGGATAAAAAAGAAATATGGTTTATTTGCAAAATAAGTTAAAATTAAGGGTCTCCCCCTATTCAAATAAAATTTTTAAAATGAAAGAGGTCTTAAAAAATGAAAAAATCAATCACCGTTACCTTAGCTGTAATAATACTGCTTAGCTGTATGGGGCTTACAGCTTATACTAAAACCGAAACCCTATCGGCAAAGGTTTATGTTACTATAGCTGATAAAACCGGTAAGCTTGTTTTAACTCAGGAAGAGATTACCGTAACAGACACTGATAAGGACGGCTCACTTACTGTGAATGATGCCCTTTATGCTGCACACGAAGCTAAATACGAAAGCGGTGCCTCAGCAGGCTACGCATATGCTGATACTGCGTACGGCTTATCTCTTATCAAGCTTTGGGGAACTGAAAACGGTGGTAGCTACGGTTATTGTGTTAATAACAAATCTGCTTTAAGTCTTGCAGACACAGTTAAAGACGGTGATTACATAAGCGCTTATGTTTTTACCGACCTTACTGCTTGGTCTGATACTTATTGCTATTTTAATGTAAATACCGCCGCCGCCACCGCAGGCAAAGAAATAACCCTCACTCTTTCTGCTAACGGTTATGATGCCGCGTATAACCCGATTGTCGTTCCTGTTGAGGCTGCTGTTATAACCTTAAACGGCGAAAAAACCGCATTTAAAACCGATAAGAACGGTAAAGTTACTATTACAGTTTCCGCAGCGGGAGATTATATTATCAGTGCTATTTCCGATACACAGACCTTAGTTCCGCCCGTATGTAAGGTCAGCGTTTCTGCTGCACCTGTAACAGAATTTGAAATCCCAATAACCCCCGAATCAGAGGTAAAGCCTGAAGCTGAAAAGTCACCCAAAACTGATGACAGCTCTGCTTATGAATTGGTTTCGACTATTATGTTGCTGTCCTTAGCGGTAACAGCTATTCTTATTGTTGGTAAAAGGAAATTTTATGAATAGAAAAATTTTAAAAGCAATTTTATGCTGCCTTATATCCCTTATACTTCTTACAAATCTGTTCCCTGTTTCTGCAGAGCAAAACACAAAAACCGCCTATACTCCTCAAAGCTTTATAGACGGTATCATTGAATATAAATTAACAAGCTCGGGTGCATCAACTATTGAACAATGGATAGACGGAGAAATTACAAAAAATGCCGAGTCTACGGAGTGGTATGCCATTGCATTAAGTCAATACGGCAACTTTGATTTTAACGCCTATGGAAATGCGCTTTTAAAATATTTATCTGACAATAAAGTAGCTTCTGCATCTTCACGTCAAAAGTTTGCCTTGGCACTTATTGCATCAGGCAGTACTGATTCATACATCTACAACACGCTGAACGATTCTATCGGCAAGCAAGGTGTTATGAGCTGGATTTTCGGTCTGCATCTTTTAAATAACGGATACACAAGCAATGAATATTCGTTATCTGCCGTTAAGCAAAGGCTGCTGTCTTTACAAAAAAGTGACGGTGGTTGGGCGGTTATAGGCTCATACAGTGAAATTGATGCATCTGCTATGGCAATTCAGGCATTAGCGCCATATTATAACAGCGATGCCGACGTGAAATCAGCTATAGATAAAGCATTGACCTTTCTTTCCAACCGTCAGAACAGCGGTGGTGATTATTCAAGCTACGGCGTTGCTAACTCCGAAAGTACGTCTCAGGTAATTGTTGCATTATCCTCACTCGGAATTGACTGCGAAACAGATAGCCGATTTATTAAAAACGGTAACACTTTATTTAATGGCATAAGGCTTTACCGCTTATCTGACGGAAGCTTTTGTCATAAGCAGGGCAGTAATTCTAATGAAACTGCAACCGTTCAGGTATTATATTCCATGATTTCATATCTGCGTATGCAAAACGGCAGATCCCCTTTTTTTCTGCTTGATGCAAGAAATCCTGAGGGACTGAAAATTCCTAATAACGAGGAAACCTCAAAGCCTACCAATACAATACAAAATGCTGATAAGGTCGCTTCAAGTGATAATTCGGATACCCAACCGTCTCCTAAACCTACCAGCAATTCCGCTGAAAGCTATACTTCAAGCGAGCCCACCAAAGACTACCCGCTTGAACCCGATTCAGACACAGTTTCAGGCGAACAAAACACTAACAATAACTCCACAGTAAATGATACAAGCAATAATTCCGCAAAAAAGGAATTTAAAAAAAGCAGCTACAAGCTGTGGGTAAGTCTTGCGATAATAATCGTCGCTGCCGCTATTTGCCTGTTGCAATATTTCTTAAAAAAGAAAAATATTAAAAACCTTATAGTTATTATTGTAATCACTTTTATAGCTATCGCCTTTGTATTATTTACTGATTTCAGCACAAAAAATGAGCACTACAGCAATACATCATCTAAGGAAAATGCTATCGGAACTGTAACCATCAGTATAAAGTGCGATACTATTCCCGATAAGAGCGCTGAGCATATCCCCGACGACGGTGTTATACTTAATGATACAGAACTACAAATAAAAAACGGTGACACAGTCTATGATATTCTTCTTGAAGCCACCGCCAAAAACAAAATCCACCTTGAAACAAGCGGCAGCACCCAAACCCCTTACATTGAAGGTATAAGTAATATTTATGAATATGATTTTGGCGACTTATCAGGTTGGATGTACTATGTAAATAGGATTTCTCCATCGGTAAGCTGCGGGGAATATAAACTATCCGCTGGCGATAAAATCGAATTTCTCTATACCTGTGATATGGGTAAAGATGCAGAATAATAAAGTATTATGTTGAAAACGATTACAAAAGGTGATAGAATACACGTATAGAGAGGGATTAAATATGAAGGACAGACAGAACCGTTACTCATTTTTCAAAAATACCGAGTGTGAGTTTTTCCCCTGCCACAAAACCGAGAATGCAGAGGATTTCAACTGTATGTTCTGCTATTGTCCCCTATATACATTGGGTGATAAATGTGGCGGAAGCTTTAGGTTTTTGGAAAATGGAATTAAGGATTGCTCTAACTGCTTAATCCCTCACAGTCCCGATGGATATGAACTAATAACCACATATTTCCCCGAAATTGCAAAATTAGCAAAAAAGGAAAAGTAAAGCTAACCGATATGAATATATTATTTGAAGATGATTACATTTTAGTTTGCATAAAGCCCTGCGGTCTGCTTTCCCAAAGTGACAGCAAAGGTGGAGAAAGCATGATTTCGTTACTTGAAAATCATTGCGGTGGTAGTGTCTATCCCATACACCGTTTAGACCGTGAAGTGGGCGGTATTATGGTGTATGCTAAAACAAAAAACTCCGCAGCAATTTTAAGCCGTGATATTTCAGAGCAAAAACTCAAAAAGGAATACATCGCATTAGTACACGGTATACCAAAAGAAGCAAAAGGTAAAATGGTAGATTTGCTTTTTAAGGACAGTGGCAAAAACAAATCCTTTGTGGTAAAAAGAGAACGTAAAGGTGTAAAAAAAGCCTCGCTTCAATACGAGACCGTTAATATAAAGCTATTTGACAATGAGCCTTATTCCGTTGTCAAAATACTGCTTCACACAGGCAGAACCCACCAAATAAGGGTGCAGTTTTCCTCACGCAAAATTCCCCTTGCAGGTGACCGCAAATACGGTGCTAAGGATAATTTTAATAACATTGGCTTATGGTCATACCAATTAACCTTTCTTCACCCGCTAACCAAAAAGGTTCTGACCTTTTCCTGTGAACCCGAAAATTTTATCAAAGACTTTATGTAAAAAGAGCTGATATCAAGGCACCCAACGTAAGGAAGGTGCTCAATATCAGCTCTTTTGAACTTTAAAATTATTTTGTACCGAAAATTCGGTCGCCTGCATCACCAAGACCTGGAACAATATAGCAGTGATCATTAAGGTGATCATCAAGACCTGCACAGTAAACAGGTACATCTGGATGAGCCTTTGTAAAAGCTTCTACACCCTCGGGAGCAGCAATAATGCACATAAACTTAATTTTTTTGGGGTTAAATTCCTTAATTCTTGAAACTGCATCAATAGCGCTGCCACCGGTAGCAAGCATTGGATCAAGAACAAAAACATCTCTTTCTTCGAGGTCAGCAGGAAGCTTGCAGTAATAATCAACAGGCTGATGCGTTTCAGGGTCACGGTACATACCTATATGACCAACCTTTGCAGCCGGTATAAGATTTAAAACACCGTCAACCATACCGAGACCTGCTCTTAAAATAGGCACAAAAGCCATTTTTCTGCCTGCAAGCACCTTTGTTTTAGCAGTAGTAAGCGGAGTCTTGGTTTCAACCTCCATTAGAGGAAGATCCCTTGTAGACTCATAGCACATAAGCATTGCGATTTCGCTTATAAGCTCACGAAACTGCTTAGAACCCGTTTTTTCGTCTCTCAAAATAGTAAGCTTATGCTGAATAAGCGGATGATCCATAACAAAAACTTTATTATTCATTTTTAATTACCTCTCTTGTATATTTTCTATCTCTGTAATTTTATCTACTCTTTTTTGATGGCGACCGCCCTCAAATTCGGTATCAACAAAAAGATCTGTAAGCTCAACAGCCGTGCCTACTCCTATTACTCTGCCGCCCAAGCACAAAACATTTGAGTTATTATGAAGACGGGTATATTTAGCAGAAAAATGCTCACTGCACGCAGCAGCACGGATACCCTTAACCTTGTTTGCTGCTATCGACATACCGATACCTGTTCCGCAAACCAGAATTCCTAACTCTTGCTCGCCTGCTGTAATGCCTGCGCAAAGCTTTGATGCAATATCGGGATAATCTACCGATACCTGCTCATAAATGCCGTAATCGGTCACCTCAAAGCCTCTTTCCCTTAAATGCACGGCAATAGCATTCTTATGCTCAAGGCCGCCATGGTCACATCCTACTGCAATTTTCATTTTCCTTGCTCCTTTTTTAGTTTTAATTCTCTTTCCGCCTGCGGAAGTCTTAAATAAACGGGCAATAATTCCTCAGGGCTTTGGTAATCATTATTATTAAATTCCCTGATAGCGGTCATTCCTACTCCCACAGCATTCTGGAATCTGCGATGAGGTGCAGAAATAGAGGCAAAATCAAAGTCTTTAACATAAGCGAAGAAAATTTCTGCTCCATCTCCTACTATTATAACACGTTTTTTCTCTTTTTGCGACATTAATTTTATATTTTCTGCTAGTTCGTCACACATCAATGCCCTATCCTCACAAAGGCGAGTAATTTTTCCGCCGCTTATATCAAAAATCGCATTATAAACCTGATGGCAACGAGCATCCATAACAGCACATACAATACAATCGGTATCACTGTAATTTTCCGCCATAGCACGAAGTGTGGAAACACCGACGCAAGGCAGATTTCGCGGAGCTGCCAAACCCTTTATTGCGCTGATACCTATTCTGATACCGGTAAAAGAACCCGGCCCGACACTTACAGCAAAGCCCCCCATTTCGCCAATATCTGTCATAGCAGATTTTAAAAGCTGCTCAACCATGGGCATAAGTGTTTGAGAATGGGTGAGTTTTACATTAACAAAGCCTGAGGCTATTATTTTTTCATCTTCTAAAATTGCTGCCGAACAGGCCGTTGCAGAACATTCGATAGCTAAAATCTTCATAATACATCATTTTCCTTTTTATGAGATACGGTTATTTTACGTTTGCTTTCACCTAAAGCCTCAATTTCAACATATACTGTATTTTCAGGCAGAGCATTTTCTATATTCTCGCTCCATTCAGCTACAACTATACCGCCCTCCTCAATATATTCAAAAAAGCCTGAAGAATAAAGCTCCTCCCAAGAGGTAATGCGGTACATATCAAAATGATAAAGAGGAAGTCTTCCGCCCAAGTATTCATTAATAAGGGCAAATGTAGGTGAAGTGACTTCACCGTTATAGCCTAAACCCGATGCCAAGCCGCGGGTAAAACAGGTTTTACCCATTCCAAGATCACCTCTGAAAGCGACAACCTCTCCACCCTTTAAGCTTTTAGACAAATTTGCAGCTATTTCCTCTGTCCTTTCGGGACTGTCCGACATAAAAACTTCCATACCTAACCATCCAAAAAAATTATTCCTCTATATTTTAACATATTTTTTAACAATATGAAAGAGCTACTTGAATATTTCTTAAAAATAAGTATAATTAATAATGAAATAAACTAATAGGAGGTGCTTATATGAGGCATTTAATGTCAAGAATAGCCGATTTTTTTCGAGAATCGGATAAAATACTTCTACTTCTTTGCCTTTTTGCATCGTCCTACGGTTGCGTTGCGGTTTTTTCAACCACCTATTATATGGAAAATTACCGTCCTGTTTTTATTCAGACCTTATGTATGGTATTAGGTCTTGGAGCTGCAATGGTAATATCGGCAATAGATTATGAAAAGCTTTTAAATCGCTGGTATATTATAGGTATTTTGGGTCTTGTACCTGTTTTACTCACATTCTTTATAGGTTTCGCGCCTGAGGGTACTGACGATAAGGCTTGGCTCGACTTGGGCTTTACCACTTTCCAACCGTCAGAGTTGCTTAAAATATGCTTTATTATAACCTTTGCCGCGCATATAAAAAAAATAAAATCAAATATAAATAAGCTTAAATACTTAGTTCCTCTCTGCCTGCACGGTGCAACACCCGTACTTATTATACATTTTCAGGGTGATGACGGCTCTGCGCTTGTTTTCGCGGTTATAGTGCTATTTATGATGTGGGCAGGCGGAGTTTCGTGGAAATACTTCCTATTAGCCTTTTCCGCAGCAATTGCGGCTTCACCCTTTATATATTTCTTTGTAATGAACGAAGACCACCGCAAACGGATTAATCTGATATTTGACGTTAATGCAGATATTAAAGAAATAGGCTATCAGCAGTGGCGCGGCAGAATGGCTCTTGCAAACGGTGGTCTTACAGGTCAGGGATTTTTAAAGGGTGATCTTACACAAGCAGGTGTTATACCCGAAAGCCATAACGATTTTATTTTCACAAGCATTGGCGAAGAATTCGGATTTTTAGGTTGTATGGTTGTAATTTTATTGTTGGCAGCAATTTGTCTCAGATGTATAAGAATAGCACGTATTTGCACCAATGACGGTGGGAAATATATTTGTGTGGGGATTTTTGCAATGCTTTTTGCACAATCAGTCATAAATATCGGTATGTGTACCTCTGTTTTGCCCGTAATTGGTGTAACACTTCCTTTCTTCAGCTCAGGCGGTACCTCACTGCTTTGTTTGTTCTTAGGAATGGGGCTTGTACTTAATGTTTATATGCACCGCAATTCACGTACAATTTATCTGCACGATTAATTCTTCATTAAATAAATATTGCCCGTTTTTGCGTGATACTCCGTTAAGAGTATCACGCAAAAACGGGCAATATTTTTTATCTTATTTTTCCTTCAAAGCTCTTTCTAACCAAACGAAACCAACATCAAGTGCTTCAAACATTGAGCTTTTGGTAGATTCCTTTACTATTCTATCCTTTTCAGGAAGCTGAATATCGCTCTTTAAAAGCTGAACCTTTACCTTGTTAGGGATTTCATTTTCGCCATCTTTCTTAGAGGAAAGAATATCAAATTTCACAACATAAGGCTCTGCCATACTTCCGTAATAAATTTCATTACCGCTGCGAACTAGCGGTTTTTCCTTGTAGGTTAAAAATTCTGACATTTTAAATTAATCCTCCTTAGGAACTTCGCCGTAAAGATTGAAACGGAAAAGCATTGTTTCATCTTCGGCATTAGTGCAACGAATAGTAGCCTCAGCAACCTCTGTATTCTTTAAGATAGTGCTGAGTCCTATCATCTGGCAAAGCTTTGATTTAAGATTAAGTACATCGCCATCGATGGTTTCAAGGTAAACATCACCCTTACACTCATCAATTGCCTTTATAAAATCTTCAAAGTCAACATTATGAAGCTGAATTTTTCGGTTATCCATAATAAAAGTACCTCCAATTAATATATAAATTAAGTATAAACCATATAAATTAATATGTCAAGCCAATTAATTTGTTGACTTTTGGCGGATTTTTTTGTACTATTATATTTGTAGAAAATTGGCTTCAGGAGGAGAAGACTTTGAAAAACACAGAAAAAAATATGGAAACTATTGTTGCCCTTGCCAAAGGCAGAGGCTTTGTATACCCTGGTAGTGAAATTTACGGCGGTTTGGCAAACTCCTGGGACTACGGTCCTTTAGGTGTTGAACTTAAAAACAACATCAAAAAGGCTTGGTGGAAGAAGTTTGTTCAGGAATGCCCCTACAACGTAGGTCTTGATAGCGCTATCCTTATGAACCCTGAAACTTGGGTAGCATCAGGCCACTTAGGCGGCTTCTCAGATCCTCTTATGGACTGTAAAAACTGTAAGACCCGCCACAGAGCAGATAAGCTCATTGAGGATTATGTTGCAGAAAACGGTCTTTCGGATAACCCTGCCGCTATGAGCGACGAGGAAATGATGGCATATATCCGTGAAAAAGGTATTTCCTGCCCTCATTGCGATTCTACCGATTTTACCGACATAAGAAAATTCAACCTTATGTTCAAGACTTTCCAAGGTGTTACCGAGGATAGCACCTCTACCCTTTATCTTCGTCCTGAAACTGCACAGGGCATTTTTGTAAACTTTAAGAATATCGCACGCACCACCAGAAAGAAGGTTCCCTTTGGTGTAGCTCAGATAGGTAAATCCTTCCGTAATGAGATTACCCCAGGTAACTTTATTTTCCGTATACGTGAATTTGAACAGATGGAGCTTGAATTCTTCTGCAAGCCCGGCACAGACCTTGAATGGTTTGATTTCTGGCGTTCTTATTGCCGTGACTGGTTACTCAACCTAGGTATTGACGAAGAAAGTCTTAGACTACGTGACCACGACAAAGATGAGCTTTGCTTCTATTCAAAGGCTACTACAGACTTTGAATTTATGTTCCCCTTTGGTTGGGGTGAATTATGGGGCGTAGCAGACAGAACTGACTATGACCTTACTCAGCACAGCAATCATTCGGGCGAGGCTATGGAATATTTCGACCCAGAAACCAACGAAAAATATATTCCTTATGTTATTGAACCCTCTCTCGGTGCGGACCGCGTGCTTTTAGCATTCCTTTGCAATGCTTATGACGAGGAAACAGATGAAAAGGGTGACACACGCGTTGTAATGCACTTTCACCCCGCTCTTGCTCCCTTTAAAGTTGCAGTGCTTCCTCTTTCAAAAAAGCTTTCAGATAAAGCTACAGATGTATATACCGAGCTTTCAAAATACTTCTCTGTTGATTTTGACGATGCAGGCTCTATCGGTAAGCGTTACCGCCGTGAAGACGAGATAGGCACACCAATCTGCATTACCTATGACTTTGACTCATTAGAGGATAATTGCGTTACAGTACGTGACCGTGACACTATGGAGCAAAAGCGTATTCCCATCGCAGAGTTAAAGGCTTACATTGAAAAAGTAATTGAATTTTAAAATATAGGATAATATTGCGTCACACATAGAGGTAAGGAGATAAAAATATGACAGCTATATTAACATTCGTAGCAATGTTACTCGGAGGACTCACCTTCTTCCTTTACGGTATGAGCACGATGTCAAGCGGCTTAGAACAAATGGCAGGCGGCGGACTCGAACGCACAATGAACAAGGTTGCCGCAAACGATTTTTCGGGCTTCTTTTTAGGAGCAGGAATCACTGTAGCAATACAGTCCTCTTCAGCTTTTACCGTTATGTTAGTAGGTCTTGTAAACTCGGGCATTCTTAATTTTAGCAATACCTTCAGTATGATAATGGGTTCAAACGTAGGAACTACCCTTACCGCCTGGCTTTTAAGCCTTATCGGTATAGGCGACGGTAACTTCTTAATAACCCTTTTACAACCTACAACCTTCGCACCATTACTTGCTTTTATAGGCATTGTACTTAGAATGTTAAGCAAATCCAACAAAAAGCAGAATTTGGGACTTATACTTATCGGCTTTGCGATTCTTATATTCGGTATGGATTTAATGAGCTCCTCTATGGATTTCATTCGTAATAGTTACGAACAGGAGTTTTCCGCATTCCTTGGAACACTTAAAAGTCCTATCGTAGCATTATTGGTTTCCACTGTTTTCACCGGTATTATACAATCCTCTGCCGCAACTATCGGTATAGTTCAGGCTTTGGCACTTTCGGGAGGTATCACCTGGGAAATGGCTATACCATTGGTACTTGGTGCTAATATTGGTACCTGTGTTACCGCTCTTATTTCCTCTGTAGGAACTAACAAAAACGCTAAAAAGGTTGTAGTAATGCATTCTTCCGTAAATGTATTCGGCTCTATTCTTTGTATGATTATTCTTTATGCTCTTAAAATCTTTGGAGTTACAATCTTAGCTGCTGATATTGCTATTTGGGGTGTAGCTGTTGTTCATACACTATTTAATGCAATTAATACAGTTATTCTTCTTCCTGTTAAAAAGTTTCTTATTAAATTCTGTGAATTTGTTGTCGGCAATAAAAATGAAGAGGAAAAGCATACCGTTTTCTTGGACGAGCGTATCTTCCACAATGCTCCCTTTGCAATATCTGAATGTCACAGACTTGCAAGCGAGATGGCAAAATATTCAAGGGATGCCATGCTTAAATCAATAAACCTTATTGCTAATTACGAAGCTGAAACTGTAGAATATATACGTGAAACAGAAACCCTCACCGATAAATACGAGGACAAGCTCGGTACTTATCTTGTAAGGCTGAGTAATAACGAATTAAGCGAAATTAATTCTCACTCTGTAGCCCGTATGCTTCACAGTATTGGTGATTTTGAGCGTATTTGCGACCATGCTCTTAATATTGCTAAGCTTGCTGAGGAAATGCACGAAAAAAACATATCCTTCTCAAAGGATGCTTTAAACGAGCTTTCGGTTATAACAGATGCTGTTACAGAAATTATAACTATGACGGTTGACTCCTTTATTAATGATGATATCGAGCTTTCTTCACACGTAGAGCCGCTCGAGCAGGTTATTGATAAGCTTAAAAAGCAACTTAAGACAATGCATATTACAAGACTTCAGAATAACGAATGTACTATTGAGTTGGGCTTCATTTTTACCGACCTTTTAACAAATTACGAGCGTGTTTCCGACCATTGCTCTAACATTGCGGTTTACACAATGCAGTTACCTACAGATATGCTTGACGCACATAAATATCTTAATAAAATTAAACATTCCGCAACTGGCACATTTGTTGACGACTTTAATATGTATGACGCTAAATACAAAATAAATTAATTAAAAAGAGTTGTATCGAATATTTAGATACAACTCTTTTTAATATTTTTTAAAAATTTACACATTTTAACAATTTGTTATTATTTTTATTCTATAATATGGTATAATAACCTCAAACCGACGGCGGTGGAACGCCGCCGAAATGCATACTGCATTTGAAAATCCTAAGATTTTCGTTTGAGAACATTGTACCGTTAAAACCATCGCACTGCGGTGCGATGCGGCGATGCCGTACAAAGGCTTCGCCTTTGGCTTTATGGTATAATAACCTCAAACCGACGAAAGAATAATAACATTTGGGAGGATATGGCTTTAAATGCTCAAGTTAAAAAACATCACTAAGGAATATGTTACCGGTGATACAACGGTCAAGGCTTTAAAGGGTATCGACCTTGAATTCAGAGAAAACGAATTCGTATCTATTCTAGGTCAATCAGGCTGCGGGAAAACCACCCTGCTTAACATTATAGGCGGTCTCGACCGCTACACAGACGGTGATCTGTTTATAAACGGAAAATCTACGAAACTTTATAAGGATGGTGACTGGGATAACTACCGCAACCACACTATTGGTTTCATTTTTCAAAGCTATAACCTTATTCCCCATCAGACAGTGCTTTCTAATGTAGAATTGGCACTTACCCTTTCGGGTGTATCTGCGGAGGAGCGTCGCAAAAAAGCTACGGAAGCTTTAGAAAAGGTAGGTCTTACCGACCAGCTTAATAAAAAGCCCAATCAAATGTCAGGAGGTCAGATGCAGCGTGTTGCCATTGCTCGCGCACTTGTAAACAACCCTGATATTCTCCTTGCAGATGAGCCTACAGGTGCGCTTGACAGCGAGACCTCTGTTCAAATAATGGAGCTTTTAAAGGAAATTGCCAAGGACAGACTGGTTATAATGGTAACTCATAACCCCGACCTTGCGGAAGAGTATTCCACAAGAATTATCCGTCTTTTGGATGGCAAGGTTATTGATGATACCGCTCCCTTCTCTACCGAAGAGGAAACCACCAAAAAAACCGAAGCAACCAAAAAGCCCTCTATGTCTTTTTCTACCGCACTTTCCCTTTCACTTAACAACCTTATGACCAAAAAGGCAAGAACCTTTCTAACTTCGTTTGCAGGTTCTATAGGCATTATCGGTATAGCACTTATACTCTCCCTTTCAAGCGGTGTTAATGCTTATATTAACCGTGTGGAAGAAGAAACGCTTTCAAACTACCCAATAACAATAGAAGAAGTCGGAATGGATATGTCAGGTCTTGCAAATGACCTTATGGGTGATGAGACCGAGGGTGTAAGGAAGGATGCTGAAAAGATATACTCGCAGAATATTATGACCGAAATGATGAGTACTATGATAAACGGTATTTCGGCTAATAATCTTGAATCATTTAAGACTCACATTGAAAAAAGTAATGCTTTCGATGAATACGCAAGCGAAATCGAATACGGTTATTCCACTCCCCTTAACATTTACAGTGAAGATGGCGAGCATATCAACCCTAACCAAGTATTCAATACAATTATGTCAAGTATGGGTACTACGGTTGAAAGCAACGCCACAATGCCAACAGCAAGCAGCCCTTTTATGAATACTGAAGTATGGCATCAGCTATTTGATAATGAAGAATATCTTAAAGAGCAGTATGAGGTTGTTGCAGGTAAATTCCCTAAAGAATATAACGAGGTAGTGCTTATAGTCAACCAAAATAATCAGATAAGTGACTATACTCTATATTCTTTAGGTCTTAAAGATAGTAATGAGCTTAAAGAAATGGTAGAGAAAGCTAAACGTGGGGAAAAAATCGAAGCCACAGAAGAGATTTCCTACACCTATGACCAAATATTAGGCCTTAGATTTAAGCTTTTGGTAAACAGCGATTATTTTGAAAAAACAGGCAATAATGTTTGGACAGACAGAACCAATGACTCATTATATATTCAATCCTTACTCGATGATGCACAAGAAATCAAGGTAGTAGGTATCCTCCGTCCTTCGGAAAACAGTATTAACACTCAAACCAGCGGTTTTATTGGCTATAAGAGCGATTTAATGTCAAAGCTCATATATAATGTTAACGAAAGCGAAATAGTAAAATACCAGAAGAGCAACCCAGAAATTAATGCTTTAACAGGCTTTCCCTTTGAAAATAACTTTGAGGCTATGAGCTTTACGGAGCTTAATATGTATATTTCAACCCTTTCTAAAGAAGAACAACATCAATATAATTCCTATATTTCTCAGATGCTATCACAAGGCAAAAGTGAGGAAGAAATTACCGAGGTATTCAGAAAAGCCCTGTCTTCCCAAAGCAATATTGCCACTTATGACGGTAATCTTGCTCTTATGGGTGTTTCGGATATAAATAAGCCCTCTAAAATAAATATATATCCAAAGGATTTTGAGTCTAAGGACAGTATTTCAGCGCTTATTTCACAGTATAACGATAAAGCCGACGAGGATAAAAAGATAGTTTACACCGACTATGTCGGTCTTATGATGTCCTCTGTTACTACCATAATCAATGCAATCAGCTATATTCTGATAGCCTTTGTAAGTATCTCTCTTATTGTTTCTTCAATTATGATTGGAATCATAACCTATATCTCCGTACTTGAAAGAACTAAAGAAATCGGAATTTTGCGTGCAATGGGAGCTTCTAAGCGTGATATTTCTAATGTATTCAATGCTGAAACGCTTATAGTAGGCTTTGTTGCAGGTGCATTAGGCATTATTGTAACATTACTGCTATTAATACCCATTAATGTCGTTATTAAGGCTCTTACTGACATCAGCGGCTTGGCACAGCTACCTGTAATGGGAGCATTTATTCTTATTTTAATAAGTATGCTGCTTACATTTGTAGCAGGTCTGTTCCCCTCTAAAATAGCTGCTAATAAAGACCCTGTAACCGCACTTAGAACTGAATAAAGTATTTATATAACAAAAAATGTCAACCGAAAACGGTTGACATTTTTTATTTAAGATATTTATTATATCCTTCACCGTAACGCACACACCGTGAAACACGGCTAAGTGTTGCAGAGGAAATTTCGCATTGCTCGGTAACCTGCCCATAGGTGTTGCCTGCTATCAATAGTTTTGCAGCCTTTATTCTTTGAGCCATCTGTTCAATTTCCTTAACAGTACACAAATCGCTAAAAAGCTTGCGACAATCCTCTTTAGTATTAAGGGATGCAATAAGCTCATAAAGCTCATCTATCATTTTTTCATCAGCTTTTTTACTAACCATTGAACTCTATATCCTTCATAAGAAAGCTTTTGGTTTTAGGTGACTGAGGGTTTAAGAAAACCTCATCGGGCGTTCCCATTTCCTCAATATACCCATCTGCCATAAATACCACCTTGTCAGATACATTACGTGCAAACTCCATTTCGTGAGTTACAACTATCATTGTACTGTCAGATGATTTAAGGTCGCGTATAACCCTTAAAACCTCGCCTGTAAGCTCAGGATCAAGTGCAGAAGTAGGTTCGTCAAAGCAAAGAATATCAGGCTCTAAAGCAAGCGCACGTGCTATTGCCACACGTTGCTGCTGACCTCCCGAAAGCTGGCAGGGATATTGGTCAATTTTATCCGACAGCCCTACCCTTTCTATAAGCTTTAAGGCTTTTTGTTCAATTTCCTCAGCACTGCCTCTCTTTAAAAGAGTGGGTGCTAAAGTGATGTTTTTAAGCACGGTATACTGTGGAAAAAGATTAAACTGCTGAAAAACCAAACCGAAATGAAGACGGTTTTCTCTAATTTCGTTATCGGTTAATTTTTTTATATCTGCGCCGTCAAAAATCTGTTTTCCGTTTACGGAAATAGTACCCTCGTTTGCAATTTCAAGAAAGTTTATGCAACGCAACAATGTGGTTTTACCGCTGCCTGAAGAGCCTATTATAGACAGTACCTCGCCTTTTTCAAGAGAAAAGCTGAGCCCCTTTAAAACTTCTAATTTACCGAAGCTTTTCTTTATATTGTTAACTTCTAATACAGACACTAAGCCCTCCCCTTTCCTATGATTTAAAGTAATCGAGTTTCTTTTCTATATAGCCGAACAGAAGAGTAAGAATACCGCAGAATATAAGGAAATAAACACCTGTATAAAAAAGCGGCCAAATAAGACCCTTACCTGCAAAGCGTTCGGCTGCAAGCAGAATTTCACCTACAGCTATAACACGTGCAAGTGAAGTATCCTTTACAAGGGTTATAATTTCGTTACTCATAGGAGGAACTATTCTTTTTATAACCTGAAGCAGAACGATTTTAGAGAAAATCTGTGTCTTTGTAAGTCCTAAAACCTGACCCGCTTCATACTGACCCTTAGGTATGCTTTCAATTCCTCCGCGGAAAATTTCAGAAAAATAACAGGCATAGTTAATAACAAAAGCAATTAGTGCCGCCAACATTCTGTTACGCATAGGAATACCGAATACAAGACCCGGAACATAGAAAATAACAAACAACTGAAGCATAAGAGGAGTTCCTCTTATACACCAGACAAATACTTTAACCAAGTAGCTTAACGGCTTGAATTTAGACATTGAGCCAAAGCTTATAAGCAGCCCCAACGGAATAGAAAAAAGCAGGGTTTCAAGAAACAACCTGCAATTTTCTAAAAATCCCGCAGCAAGGCTTAAACTAACCTGCTGAAAAGACATTATGTATTAACCTCTTAAAAATTATTTAGATTTAATTACCTTAACCTGCTTGTTCTGCATATAAGGAATAGAAATTGCCATATTTTCCTCTCTTTCGGGAGTGATGGTCATACCATTCCAAATACAGTCTATATTCTTAGCAGCAAGCTCGGTTTCCTTAGCAGCCCAGCTAATTTCCTGAAATTTAGCAGTGACACCAAGCTTTGCACAAACAGCCTTGGCAAACTCGGTTTCAAAACCAACTAATTCGCCATCATCATTCTTATAGTTCATAGGAGCAAAATAAGTAATACCTATAACAAGCTCACCCTTGTCCATTACATACTGGTAATCAGAATTCTCGGTATCTTTAACAAAAGGTACAACGCTTTTATCTGCAAGGATTATATCCTGTAGCTTGTAATTGGAAGCAATATTAGCAAGGTCACCTGAATTTTTCAGTTCAATAATGATTTCGTTTACCTTGTCAACTAGGTCAGAGCCCTTTCTAAAGGCGATACCGTACTGCTCTTCAGAATAGCCCTTTCCTTCAACTACGAGATTCTCATAATCAGTGCCTTCACCTATAGAACCAATAGACATAACATAGTCAACAACTGCAGCGTCAGCAGTGCCAGCGCTAACCTCCATAAGAGCCTTAGCCTGAGTATCAACGGCGGTGTAGGTATATTCCTCGAAATCCTTTTCGGTGGTGGCAACACCTTCACCTGCTGACTCTTTTTCAGCTACAACGATTTTTTCGTTGCTGCAGCCTACAAAGCTAAATACCATAATAAGGCACAAAATAATAGCTAATAACTTTTTCATTTCTAATAACCCCTTTAAAAGTAGTTTATGATGATATTATACTTTATCAAGATAAAGTTGTAAAGTGTTTTTTTAATTTTTTTACATTTATTTTCAAATATTTACAACATCGCTTAAAATTAATCTAATGTATCTGCAATTTTGTAAATAAGATCGCGGGTCTTCTCCCACCCAAGACATGGGTCAGTAATAGACTTGCCGTAAATATGCTCTCCTATTTTCTGTGCGCCGTCCTCGATGTAGCTTTCTATCATAAGACCCTTTACCATTTTGCGGATATCCTTGTTATGGTTGCAGCTATAAACAATATCCTTTGCAATTCTTATCTGCTCAAGATATTTTTTACCTGAATTTGCATGGTTGGTATCCACAATTGCAGACGGATTACTAAGACCTGACTCGGCATAAATGTCATAAAGCTTTGCAAGGTCTTCATAATGGTAATTTGAAACGCTCTTGCCTGCATAGTCGATATAGCCTCTAATAATTGCGTGTGCCAATGGGTTTCCTTTACTATCAACCTCCCAGCCACGGTAAATAAAGGTATGCTTATGCTGAGCGGCGGTAATTGAATTCATCATAATAGAGAGGTCACCACTTGTGGGATTTTTCATACCCACAGGCACTTCTATTCCGCTGGCGGTAAGGCGGTGCTGCTGATTTTCAACCGAGCGTGCGCCTACAGCAACATAAGCCAATATATCAGATAAATAACGATAATTATCGGGATATAGCATTTCATCGGCACAGGTAAAGCCGTAATCCTTTAGCGCCGCCATATGTAAATCTCTTATAGCCACAATGCCCTTTAGCATATCGGGTGTCTCATCGGGGTCGGGCTGATGAAGCATACCCTTATAGCCGTCACCTGTAGTACGCGGCTTATTGGTATAAATACGTGGAACAATGAAAATTTTATCCTTAACCTCATCGTGAACGGTACGAAGTCTTGAAATATAATCAAGCACAGCCTCCCTGTTATCGGCAGAGCAAGGACCGATTATAAGCACAAACTTATCGCTTTCACCTGTGAATATTTTTTTAAGCTCTAATGCGCGCTCATCTCTTATAGCCTCTAAATCAGAGGTTAAGGGATAGCGTGTTTTTATTTGCTTAGGTATGGGTAATTTTCTTTTAAAATCCAAATTCATATTGTTCACCTATTTATCTTTCTTATCAAATAGCTTTCGGCGTTCTGTAGAGAGACGCATCATCTGGCGCATACCGTCACGGTCACCGTCTTTGATTCTTTCATAAAGCTCGTCAAAGGAACTGCGAAAACGCTCCATTTCCGCAAGCAAAACCTCACGGTTGCTTAAAAACAGCTCGCTCCACATTTCATCGTTAATACGTGCTATTCGGGTAAGGTCTCTAAAAGAGTCACCTGTGTAGCTTTCAAGTCCAGGGGTATTGTTACAGCACATAAGCGATACCGCAATACAGTGAGTAAGCTGAGAAAGGAAAGCTATCATTTGGTCGTGCTCCTCAACACCAAGCTCTGCCACCTGCTTAAAGCCTAATATTTCGCCGAGATTTCTGCAAAGCTCAATAGCCTCGGGAGTGTTTTTTTCGGTAGGAACTACAATATAGTTAGCGCCCTTGAAAATAGCATCATCGCTGTTTACAACTCCCGAAACCTCTTTACCTGCCATTGGGTGTGCAGCGATATATTCAACATCTTCTCGAAGTATTTCCTGAATTTCGTGTACAACACAGCCCTTAACACCCGTAACATCGGTGATAACTGCGCCGCTTTTAAAATACTGCTGATTAGTCTTAACCCACTCTATAAATACATGGGGATAAAGCGCAAAAACCACTAAATCGGCTTCGCCTATCATTTCTGGATTTATATCGGTAGTTCCGTTGTCTATTATTCCGTTTTCCATAGCGTAATCTATAGAAAATCGATCCTTTGTAATAGCATTAACGGTAAAGCCTAATTTTTTAAGTCCCTTAGCATAGCTACCGCCCAAAAGACCTAAACCCACTATTAAAATATTTACCTTTTTAATTAACTTCATTTAAATCGCCTCTACATCAATACCTAACGCTTTTATATCCTCAAAAAACTTAGGATAGCTTTTAGCTACAGCCTCTGCGCCCAAAATTTCACCGCCTGTAATACTTGAAAGCACCGCTAAGGACATTACTATTCTATGGTCATTATGACCGAGCAACGGTCTTTCGGGAGCTTTAAGCTCTCCCCCGTTTACGGTTATTTTATTTTCCTCTACAATAACCTCGCAGCCAAATTTTGAAAGCTCCGCCTTCATTGCCTCGCCACGGTCACTTTCTTTAATTTTAAGTCGTTTCGTACCCGTGAAAACAGCACCGTTTTTAGCGGCGGCAACCGCCATAGATATGGGCCCTAAATCGGGACAGTCGGAAATATCTACTGTGGGTGTACCCTTTTCGAGCTCTTTAAAAATATCCTTATAAACCCTATCGCCCTGAACACTTGTATCACTAAGACCTTTGACCATTACATTACCGCCCAGCAGATTAAAAGCATCTAAAATTGCGGCGTTTGAGTAATCTCCTTCGACAGTAATCTCTCTCTTTTTACAGGTTTGGTTTCCCTTAATATAAATAGTGCGTTCATCTGTGCGGCTTATTCTTACGCCAAAATCTGCAAGAGCCTTTATTGTAAGGCTTAAATAAGAGCCGCTCTCAATAGCTCCCTCTATTTCAATTGTGCTGTCATCAGGAAGCTGTGAGAGTGCAAACATAAGTCCGCTTATAAACTGACTTGAAATATCCCCTCTTACAGAATATTTACCGCTTTTAAGCCTGCCCTTTAAGGTTATACTGTTTTCGGCTTTAACAAAGCTTATTCCCTGAGCAACGCAGATTTCCTCATACACCGCCAGAGAACGACTGAAAAGCCTTTCTGTTCCTGTAAGGGTAATTTCCCTATCAAACAGCAGACAAATCGGGATTAAAAACCTTAGTGTGCTACCGCTTTCGTTACAAAAAAGTTTATCACTCTTAATTGGTTTTAAAGGGTCTATACCGCCTATTGAAATATTACCGTCCTGAGACTTTATTTTAGCTCCAAGTGCCTCAAGGCAACTGAGTGTTGCCTTAATATCCTCAGAATAATCTATACCCTTTATAACACTTCCGCCCGACAATGCTCCGCAGATTAAATATCTGTGCGCCATACTTTTAGACGGCGGAGCAGAAATTCTGCCAAAGGCGGTGCTTTTTTCTATTTTAACTGTCATTTTTTTCACCATAATTACTGATTAAAAATTCCAAAGCCTCGATATATCCGTTTATACCATGACCTGCAATAGTCTTTACACAAGCTGCTCTGATATAGCTTATCTGACGGAAGTCCTCTCTTTTAAAAACATCGGAAATATGCACTTCAACAGTGGGAATACCTACCGCCTTTACAGCGTCAAGCAAAGCAATGCTTGTGTGTGTATATGCGCCGGGGTTTATTACAATACCGTCAAACACCTTATATGCCATTTGTATCTCGTCCACCAAATCGCCCTCGTGGTTAGACTGATAAAGCTTTACTTCAAAATTATTCTCCTTGGCATAATTTTCAATATTACTGCAAAGAGTTTTAAAGCTATCATTTCCGTAAATACCAGGCTCTCTAATACCCAGCATATTAATATTTGGTCCGTTAATTATAAGAATTTTCATTCAAAAATACCTCTTTTACCCTACGGATATTTTCCTTTAAATCGCAGTCGGAATTTACAATAAAGTCTGCCAAGGAACAATAAATATCATATCTTTCGTTATATCTTTTTGTGAGCAGCTCTCGGTTGCTTGAAAGCGGTCTGTCATCAGTAGTAATAAGCTTTTCTAAGGGTCGGTCTATAAAAATAACCGTTCCGTTTTCCTTTAAAAGCTCTATATTGTTAGGGTTAAGCACCGCTCCGCCTCCTGTTGCAATTACTGCCGACTGCTTTAAGGAAAGCTCAGCGATAACCTCAGATTCTACAGTTCTGAAATATGCTTCACCGAATTTTTTAAAAACTTCGGGAATTGGCATACCCTGCTTTTTAACGATTTCATCATCGCTGTCAATAAACTCTTTATTAAGCATTTCTGATATAGCTTTACCGATAGTGGTTTTGCCACAGCTCGGCATTCCTATAAGCACTAAATTTCTTTTATTGTTAAAAATCTTAGTGTATATGCGGTCAATTTCAGATTTATCAATTATACTATCCGTAAATTTTTCTGCCGCAAAAACAGCCTGAGCTACAAGCATATAAAGTCCGCCCACAGCTTTTATACCCTTTGCCTTGGCATCTGTTACAAGCTTGGAATTTAAAGGATTATATATAGCGTCAACCACACCCAAAAGGTTTGTGAATTTATCTAATTGAACCGCCGCTTCACCAATACTTGGGTACATTCCGCAGGGGGTTGTGTTAATAATTATTTCCGCATTGCTGTGATTATTTTCGGCTTCGGTATAGGTTATAAGACCGTTACCGCCTTGCCTTGAAACACGGTAAACCTCTTTAGCTCCCATACTCTTCGCTACTGCAAGAGCGGTTTTTGAAGTGCCGCCGCTACCTAAAATCAGAACCTTTTTGTTATTTATTATAATTTCCGCATTCTCTATAAGCGCTTTTAAACCTAAAAAATCAGTATTATAACCGTAAAGCTTGCCGTTTTTATTGACAATGGTATTAACTGCGTCTATAGCCTTTGCAGTTTCGTCTATCTCATAAAGATATGGAATTACGTCCTGCTTATAAGGAATTGTAACATTAATAGCCTTAAAATCCGCTTTGCGCATAAAACCGTCAAGCTCAGTTTTAGCTACTTCCTTTAGCTCATAATCATAATCTGTTAATTCGTTGTGTATTATTTTTGAAAAGCTGTGTCCTAACTTTTCGCCTATTAATCCGTATTCCATTAATCTGCCAACCAATCTGTACCGAATCTGCCCGATAAAATATCGCAAAGCACCAATGCGGTTATACTGTCAACCACAACTCTTGCTCTGTGAACTATACAAGGGTCATGTCTTCCGCCAGCTATTAGCTCGGTATCCTCTTTTTTAATAAAATCAACCGTCTGCTGAGCCTTGCTTATAGTAGGCGTAGGCTTTACTGCTACACGGAAAATAACAGGCATACCGTTTGTTATACCGCCGTTTATACCGCCGTTATTATTAGTCTTGGTTTTAACGGTATCTCCGTCAACATAAAAGCTGTCATTAGCTTCACTTCCGAGCATATCTGCAAGCGCAAAGCCACCTCCAAATTCAACTCCCTTTATTGCAGGAATACTGAATAATGCGTGAGAAAGCAAACTTTCTATACTGTCAAACCAAGGCTCTCCCACGCCCTGAGGCATACCTATTATTGCGGTTTCAAGTATTCCGCCAACACTGTCTCCCTCAGCTTTTGCTTTTAAAATATTATTCTGCATTAATTCGGCTTTACTGTCATCCAAAACTGCAAACTGCTTTTTGTTAAGCGCCGAAATATCGGCCTTATATTCGGTAAAGGATGCGTCATCTATATTGGCGCACCGGGATATATGCGTGCCGATATAAATCCCCTTTTTATTTAAAGCGGATATGGCAATAGCGCCTGCGGCTACTATTCCTGCGGTAATTCTGCCTGAAAAATGACCGCCGCCACGGTAATCCTCAAAGCTGTGATATTTTTCATAAGCCGTAAAATCAGCATGACCGGGACGAGCCTTACTCCGAAGCTCGCTATAATCCTTGGATTTTGTGTTTTCATTAGCAATTACTATGCAAATAGGTGTGCCTGTAGTACGACCTTCAAAAACACCGCTTAAAATCCCCAAATTATCAACTTCAACTCTTGGAGTGGAAATACTTCCCACAGGGCGTCTTAACGCCAGCTGATTACGGATAAATTCCTCATCAACCGCAATTCCCGGAGCTAAACCGTCAATAACAGCGCCGATAGCCTCACCATGGCTTTCACCGAAAACCGTAACCGCAACATTTTGACCGAAGGTATTTTTCATCAGCTTCTCATTCCTTTAAACTCTTTTTCCAATTTACTAAAAGGCATTGTTTTCATTTCATAAGTGCCCACACTCGGCACATAAACTACTGTAATTTTGTCGCCTGACATTTTTTTATCGTGACGCATAGCCTCAATAATAACATTAGTATCATAATCCACAGTCGTGGGTAAATTAAGCTTATTTAAAACCTTTATAAGACGGGGTTTAACTTCATTGGAGCACATTGGAATCATACCGAGCGCTACACATTCGCCGTGATAAAGGTTTTGCATTTCGTTTTCGCTTTCAATTGCGTGGGCTAAGGTGTGCCCGAAATTGAGAATTTTTCTAAGACCATTCTCTTTTTCGTCCTGCTCAACAACATACTTTTTAATTTTAAGCGAGCCTTCAATAATACTATCAATATTAGACATTATTTCCTCGTTTTCAAAAAGCTCAAACAGCTTTTCGTTAGATGTGAGCGACATTTTAACCGACTCTGCAAGTCCGTTTGCAATCTGTCTTTGCGGTAAGGTTTTTAAAGTATTTGAATCTATGATTACAGCTTTGGGTGGATAAAAAGCGCCTACTATATTTTTATAGCCCTCAAAATCTATCGCTACCTTGCCGCCTACAGAGGAATCTACCTGAGAAAGCACCGTTGTGGGTATGTTGTAAAAATCAACACCTCTCATAAACGAAGCCGCTACAAATCCCGCAAGGTCACCTACAACACCGCCGCCTACTGCCATAACACAGTCGCTGCGAGTAAACCCAAGCTCCACCATTTTTTGAAGAAGCATTTTATAATTATCAAAGCACTTTGAGGCTTCGCCTTCTGCAATAGTCACGATATAAGGCTCTTTGCATTGCTTTGCGGCAGTTTGAGAATATTCGGCAGGAACGCCGCTGTCGGTTACAATAAGCACCTTTCTATCTAATTTTAAATACTCATTAAGCGAAGTCAAAGCACCACGTTCTAAAACTATACTATATTCATCCGCCAAAGTTTTGACAGGTAGTATCATCATTTTCACCTACAAGTTAATTTCTTTTTCGAAGCTGCCTATTACTTTAATCTCACTACACTTACTCTTTAGCTCTTCTAGCATTTTTTTGCCGTTTTCGCTGTTAATATTACCCTCGCCCTCGGCAAAGAAATAATAGCTCCAGATAAGCTCCTTTGTTGGTCGGCTTTTAAGAGCTTTAAGGTTAAATCCGTTTTCACCTATAATTGATATTGCTTTACCCAAAGACCCAGCTTCATTAGTAACGGTAAAGAGCATTATAAAGTGATTATCATCCTTAGAAGGTGCCTTTGCGCTACGTGAAAACACAGCAAAACGGGTAGTGTTATTATTGCTTTCATTAATATGAGCCTCTAATTTTTTAAGACCGTATTTTTCTGCCGCCTCATCGCTGGCAATTGCGGCAATATCGTGTCTGCCCATTTCTACCACCTGTTTTGCTGCAATGGCCGTATTTACAGCCTCTATAGTTTCAAAGCCGTGCTTCTTTATATAGCCTGCGCATTGACCCAATGCCTGAGAATGGCTTATAACCTGCTTTATCTGATCCATTGTAGTTCCCTTAATAGCAAGTAAATTCTGAACTACACCTATATCATAAACTCCGTTTATGTATAAAGGACCGAAGAATGCAAGGTCCATAACCTGACCGACATCACCGTTATAGCTGTTTTCTATAGGTAGAATAACACAGTCACTATCACCCTCTACTACAGAGTTATATGCGCTCCTAAAATCAGGGTAAGGAACTGCAACAGCATCAGGGAAAACCTTATTGGCGGCAATATTTGCAAAAGCGCCTTCAACACCGCTGAAAGCAACACGCATACCCTCTAAAAGGCGGTGCTGATAGTTTTTGGAAACATCCATATTATGCTGCAAAAAATTAATATAATAGGATTTGTAATCCTCATTTTTAATAAGCTCAGAATTTCTTTTTATGACCTCTGCTTCACGTGCGGTATCGGTCACTTGTATTCCGTGTAAGCGCTTGTATTCTGCAACCTTTTTAGCGGCGTCCATTCGCTGCTCAAAAAGCTCTGCCATTTGCTTATCAACAGAATTTATAATTTGTCTGGCAGTTTCAAGCTCCGTCATATTTTCACCTATATTCTTCAATAAGTTTTTTGAAAGCGGGCAATGATTTCTCTATCATTGCCGTGCTTACGCAATAGCTGATTCTGATATAACCCTCAAATCCGAAGTCATCACCCGGAACTAAAAGAAGCTCGTATTTTTTAGCTTTTTCGCAAAATGCGTTAGCATCCTTTTCGGGAGATTTTACAAAGAGATAAAATGCACCGTCAGGCTTAGCGGCAGTATATCCGTATTCTGTAAGCGCATTATAAAGAATATTGCGATTTTTCTCATATGCGGAAATATCGCCTGTAAGACCTAAGCATTCAGCCACTGTATACTGCAAAAGGCTTGGAGCACATACAAAGCCTAAGGCTCTGCCCGCACCGCAAACAGCGGCATAAACATCGCCGCAATTGGTAAGACGGGGAGAAACAAATATGTAACCTATTCGTTCACCGGGTAAAGAAAGTGATTTACTGTAAGAATAGCAAACGATAGTGTTATTATAATAATTAGGGATATAAGGTACTTTAACACCGCCGTAAACAAGCTCTCTATAAGGCTCGTCAGCGATAATATAAATGTCCGTGCCAAATTCTGCGCTCTTTTTATTAAGTAACTCTGCTAATTCTTTAATTGTTTCTTCGCTCAAAACAACACCGCTCGGATTATTAGGCGAATTTACAATTATTGCCTTTGTATTTTTATTTAACGCTTTTTGGAGTGCCTCAAAATCAATTTGGAAATCATTTTCCCTACATTTAACTATCTTGATTTCTGCGCCTGCTTTTTCGGCAAAAACACGATATTCAGGAAAAAACGGAGCTAATACGATAACCTCGTCGCCCGAATTAATTAGAGCATTAAGTGTAATTGTAAGAGAAGCTGCCGCGCCGCAGGTCATATATAAAAGGTCAGGAGTAGCATCAATGGAAAAGCGCTTGTTTATATGGTCGCTTATAGCCTGTCTCACAGGTAAAGCTCCCTGAGCTGAGGTATAGCCGTGAAGTGCCACGCTATCCTTTTCGGAAATCAATTTTTTCATAGTTTTATTGACAAACTCGGGTGCAGGTATACTTGGATTGCCGAGACTGAAATCGAATACATTCTCAGCACCGATTTCCCGTCTTCTTTTATTGCCATACTCAAAAATTTCACGTATAACCGAGCGTTTTTTGCCAAGACCCATCATTTTCTCAGAAATCATAATTATTCTCCTTGAAAAGCTAAAAGATTTTATAAAAATAAAAACCCACAAATCGTAATGCTAAATGCACAACGAAAAGCAGGCTGACTGTAAATTGGGAATTAAAGCTTAAGCTTTAGGCTTCACAGGTGTACAGACAGTCCGCTTTCGTAAAGTAATAAAATCGAAAATAAGATTTTACGAACACGCTGTCCACCTCTTTCAAACAATTTTTACTTATAATACTCCTTTTGAAATCATTTGTCAACAATTTATTAAAAAATAATTGCGTTTTTCCATATAATGTGTTATTATTGAAAATAATATTTTCAAAAGGAGATGTAAAAAAATGGACGGTAATACTATACAGATTTTAATTGCTATGGCAATCTATATGACTGTAGTTATCGCAATAGGCGTTTTGTTTGCCAAAAAGGCTAACAAAAGCTCTGAAAACTACTTTTTAGGAGGACGTTCGTTAGGTCCATGGGTTACCGCTATGAGCGCTGAGGCTTCGGATATGAGCGGTTGGCTTTTGATGGGTCTTCCCGGTGTTGCTTATTGGTGCGGTCTTGCTGATGCCGCCTGGACTGCAATCGGTCTCGCAATAGGTACATATTTTAACTGGCTTATAGTTTCTAAAAGACTTCGCCGTTACAGTATAAGAGCTAACAATTCAATAACATTACCCGAATTTTTCTCCAACCGTTTCCGTGAGAAAAATAAGATTATTATGACCTTAGCAGCGTTGTTTATTTTAATTTTCTTTACAGTTTATGCGGCAAGCTGCTTTGTAACCTGCGGCAAGCTTTTCTCCACCCTGTTCGGTGCGCCTTATATCGCTATGATGATGGTTGGTGCTGTTTTCGTTCTTCTTTACACTATTTTGGGTGGTTTCTTGGCTGAAAGCGCTTCTGACTTTATGCAGGCTATCGTTATGATGATAGCATTAACTGTTATTGTTATTATCGGTGTAGTTAATGCAGGCGGTATGGGTGCTGTAATTGATAATGCAAGTGAAATTCCAGGATTTTTAGAGTTCTTTGGTTTGGCTGATCCTGTTAATGCTAACGGCGATTCCATTGCCGCTATTACTGCAGAGGCATTAAAAGCGGACCCGACCTTAGCTACCCAAGGTGTTAAAAACAATATACCTATGTTTAACGATACCGCTTCGCCTTACGGCTGGCTTTCAGTTTGTTCTATGCTTGCTTGGGGTCTTGGCTACTTTGGTATGCCTCAGGTACTTCTTCGCTTTATGGCTATCAGAAAAGAGGATGAATTAAAGCGTTCAAGAAGAATTGCAATGATTTGGGTTGTAATCTCTCTTGCGGTTGCCGTATTTATCGGTATTGTAGGAAGACAGCTTTATCCCACCGAGCATCTTACAAAATCGGGCGCAGAAAACATATTTATAACCCTTGCAACAAAGTCGCTTCCTCCTATTTTAGCAGGATTTGTAATGGCAGGTATTTTGGCAGCTACTATCAGCTCTTCTGACTCTTATCTGCTTATTGCCGCTTCTGCCTTTGCTAAAAACATTTTCCAAGGCGTAGCTAAGAAAAATGCAAGCGACAAACAGGTTATGTTAGTTACAAGAATCACATTGCTTGTAATTGCTTTAATTGCAATTATTATCGCCTTAGATGAGGACAGCGTTATATTCCAGATAGTTTCCTTTGCTTGGGCAGGCTTTGGCGCTACATTCGGTCCGCTTATGATATTCTCACTTTTCTGGAAACGTCTCAATCGTGCAGGCGCTATCGCAGGTATGGTAAGTGGCGCAGGTATGGTATTCTTATGGAAGCTTGTTATTAGCAAGCTAGGCGGCGCATTTGCAATTTACGAATTGCTCCCCGCTTTCATATTCTCATCTATCTGCATTGTTGCGGTTTCTCTCTTAACCGCTCCCCCTTCAAAAGAAATTGAAGAGGATTTCGAAGCTGTTAAAAATAATATAGTAGCTGAAAATTAAATAAATCACAAAACAAACTAAAGAAAGACGGGGAAATTTTTCCTCGTCTTTCTTTATATATCAGTCGTTTACATATTTTATAATATCTGAAACATCACAATTAAGTATGCGGCAAAAATCATCAATTTTCATTGTACTTATTCCATTGCCTTTTTTCATACGGTCTATGGTAGCACTGCTGATATTATATTTGTTAATAAGAGTATACGTAGTAATTTTCTTAGCTTTTAATGTTTCCCAAAATGGCTCATAGCTTATCAACAATACCACCTCCGTTTATTCTAAGCATAAATGGAAAATTTATTATTGATAATAGTCATAATTATGACTATTATATAGTAGAGGTGATACTATGAAAGTTGCAATAATAGGTTCAAGAAATTTAAAAGTTTTAAATTTAGGAAAATATTTGCCCGAGGGAGTGACTGAAATAGTTTCTGGTGGTGCTAAGGGAATTGACAGTTGTGCCAAGGATTATGCAGTAAATAAGAAAATAAAAATAACAGAATTCTTGCCTCAATACGAAAAGTTCGGCAGGGTAGCACCGCTAAAAAGAAATGACCTTATAATAGATTATTCAGATATTGTTTTAGCTTTTTGGGACGGCAGTTCAAGAGGTACTAAATATGTAATTGATAACTGCAAAAAGAAAAACAGACCCATAAAGGTTTATTTATTAAATGAATTTTTATAAAATAAATTTATATTTAGCGGAATGACTTGATATGATTTGTAGGGGCTGGCGTCTACAGTCCGTAAATTAAGATGATTTTCAACGGGACGTCGTAGGCGCCGTCCCCCTACGATTTTTATTTTACTCACTTATTAACTTTAATTTGTGTGTTATATGTAAGAAAAATACCGACTCGAATTACGAGTCGGTATTTTTTATTCAATTACCAACTCTTTTATTGAACGGAGCTGATAATCAACATTTTTAAGTAATTCGGGTTTTTTAAGGGCAACTGCGGCACCTTTAACAACGCTGTAGGCAGGGTCTTCAAGTTTATGAATTTTAAGACCCAAATATTCTGAAAGCTTTTGGTCCAGACCGAAAAGACATGAGCCGCCGCCCGTAAGATACATACCGTCAGCAGTAATATCTGCCACTAAATCAGGGTCGGTGTGCTGAAGCACCAAACGGATAGCATTACAAATGGTATTAACCGTATCTATTATTGCCTCATAAACCTCACCGCTTGAAATTTCAAAGCTTTCAGGAAGTCCTGTAAACACATTTCTACCCTTAGCTACCATAGCAACCTCAATATCACGCTTAACGGCTGCACCTATTTTAATCTTTATGGTCTCAGCAGTAAGGGGCCCTATTTCAATATTATATTCTTTTCTTACATACCTTATTATCTGTGAATCAAAATCAAGAGAAGCAGTTTTAAAGGATTCGCAAGCCGCTATACCTCCCATTGAAATAACGGCAATATCTGTAGTGCCTGCACCTATATCAACAATTAAAGTACCTCTTGGTGTGGAAAAATCCAATCCTAAACCGAAGGCTATTGCCAAAGGTCCCTCTATCACCGAAATATTTCTACCGCCTGCCGATTCAACAACATTTGCAAGTGAATGGTGTTGAAGCTCTGTAAGACCTGCGGGCAAAGTAGCCATTATGCGAGGACGTAATATTCTACTGCCGAAAGCTTTCTGCATATAATTTTTAAGCATTATTTCGGCAATATCGTAATCGGCTATAACTCCACGCTCAATAGGGCTTACACAGGCAAGACTATCAGGCGTTCTACCTAAAGTCTGCTTTGCCTTTTCTCCGAAATACAGTGGCTCCCAAGTCTCGTCATCCACAGTAACGATATTCGGTTGTTCAAATACCACCTTTGAGCTCGAAAAAATAACCGTTTTAGAGGTTCCTAAATCTATTCCAATATCAGTTGCCATTTTTCTTCTCCTTATTATCTGTAACTAATGCTGTGATACAGTAAATCTTATCACTGCCCGCCTCTAATAGCTGTTTAGCGCACTCGCTTAAAGTAGCGCCCGTAGTTTTAATATCATCAACAAGCAGAACATTTTTATTCTTAATAGGTGTTTTCACATAAAAAGCATTTTTGACATTTTGATATCGCTCTTTTCCCGATGTTTCATGCTGTAAATACTTTTTACTGTGACAGCCTAATGCGCCCTCATAAAAAGGAATACCGAGTAATTCAGATATTCTTTTAGCTAAAAGTGCACTTTGATTATAACCTCTTTTAAGACCCTTATATAGTTCTATAGGTACACAGCAAACCGCATCAAGCTTCACATCATAAAAGCTCTGTTTAACGCAAAGTGCCATTTGCCGAGCTATAAATTCCGAATTGCTCTCATTTCTACGGAATTTATAGGAATACATAATCCTTTTCGCAATACCGTCATTATAAAAAGGTGCGGCACAGCCGTTATAATGCAAAACATATTTATTACAGCTACAGCTTTTCTTATTGTTTCCGCATTTAAGGCAAAATTTGCTAAGGTCGGTTCTTTCTATCATACTCATACAGTACTCACAAAGAAACTCTGCCTCACTTATTACTGTACCACAACCAACGCAGGTGTTAGGGTAAAATGCCCCTAGTATACTTTTAGTTAAATCCATTTCTTCCCGTTTCTTAAAATAAAGGTTTTAAGTAAGGTATATCTTAAGGTTTTGCGGTCGTTTGCCGCCATTTCATTCCATACATTATGCTCGCCCACACAAATGAGCATTTTTTTAGCCCTTGTTACGGCGGTATAAAGAAGATTGCGGTATTTCAATTTATAAGGCACATCAAAGAGCGGCAGAACAACATAGTCATACTCACTTCCCTGTGATTTATGCACTGTTGCGGCATAAGCCAATTCAAGCTGACCCAAATCCTCAGAAAAATATGTAGCTACCTTGTCATCAAAGCGTACCTTCACAATACCTGCTCTAATATCAATATCAGTTATATAACCAACATCACCGTTAAAAATACCTGTGCCGTAATTACCGTCATCTTTTATATACTGCAAATCATAATTATTCTTGATTTGCATAACCTTATCGCCCTTGCGTATATAAATACCCTTATAGCTCAGCTGCGGCTCACCCTTTTTATGAGGATTAAGTCTTTCTTGCAAAAGATTATTAAGGTTAACTGTGCCTGTCTCAAGCATTCTTGAAGGACAAAGTACCTGTACATCGGTAAGCGGGTCTATTCCGTAAGCATCAGGCAAACGTTGAGATATAAGCTCCACAACCGTTTCTACAGCGGAATATTTATCGCTCCTACCAATAAAGAAACAATCCGATTCTTTGTTTGAAAAATCGGCCGCTTCACCGTTGATAATTGCATGTGCATTGGCTATTATCATACTTTTACTTGCCTGCCTGAAAACCTTTTTAAGCCTTATTGAGGGGAAAATGTCCGCTGCCAAAATATCTCCTAAAACATTGCCTGCCCCTATGCTTGGCAGCTGATCTGAATCACCTACAAGAATTATTCGGCAGCTAAGCCTCAATGCCTTTAATAAATCGTCAAAAAGCAGAGCATCTATCATAGAAGCTTCATCAACTATTAAAACGTCACACGGCAAGGGATTTTTTTCGTTACGTGCGAACTGACGCTTGTCCCCCTCGCCCCACTCAACCTCTAAAAGGCGGTGAATAGTTTTAGCCTCTCTGCCGGTAAGTTCGGTCATTCTTTTTGCGGCTCTGCCTGTGGGGGCGGCAAGCTCGATATCAAGGTCGCGGTTTTCAAACAACTTTATAATTGCATTAAGTGTGGTTGTTTTTCCTGTTCCTGGGCCTCCGGTAAGAATAAGTATACCGCTTTCAAAGGCTTCTAAAATAGCTCTTCTTTGCAATTCTTCAAATTTAATGCCCAATCGGTTTTCAACATTCTGTATTTCAAGCTCGTCCACCGTCACAGAGCTATTTATAAAATCCTTTACCGAGCAAAGCCTTGCGGCAATATGCTGCTCGGCAAAACGGTAGGTTGGAATGGATATAAACTCAATACCGTCTATAACATCACTTGTAAGCCTCATACATTCAATCAGTCTGTCACAGCAAATTTCAACCGTGCTTTCCTTACATTCAAGCAATCTGCAACAAACAGTTATAAATTTATCACGCGGTAAACATGTGTGACCGTTGGAAAGATTTTTTCTAAGCACATATTCAAGCCCTGCCGAAACTCGTTGCTCGCTGTCTTTCTTAATATCAAGGTCGGTGGCAATATCCTCAGCAGTTTCAAAACGGAAATCCAAGCCCTCCTCACAAAGAGTATATGGATTTGCCTTTATAATTTCGGTACTCTTTTCGCCAAATCTTTTGTAAATCGCAAGGCATCTATCGGGAGTTACCTTATATTTTGAAAGCATAAGCATAATATCCCTTATACCGAACTGCTTTTTATATTCTTCGGAAACGGACTCTGCCTTAGCTATAGTAATACCCTTTATTACTGTCAGCTCCTGCGGGCGGTTCTGGATAATATTCAACGTATCTTCGCCAAATTTTTCCACTATTTTAGCTGCCGTCGCAGGACCGATGCCCTTTATAGCTCCTGCTGAAAGATATCTTAAAATAGCGGCGGCATTTTGAGGAATTTTTCTTTCGAAAGCAGTAGCTGCAAACTGCTGACCATAAGTAGGGTGGAGTGTAAATTTACCGTAAAATTCGGCTAGATCACCCTCAGCCAAAAAAGGCAACACCCCTACGACGGTTACGGTTTCTTTATCTATTTTAACATCTGCTACAGTATATCCGTTGGCTTCGTTTTTATAAGTAATGTGTTGTACTGTACCTGTTATAGTTACGCTTTCTTCCTGTTTGAAGCTATTAACCATAAAAACGCAAGCCTCCTTTAGTATAAATTAAATTTTACCTGATATAACACCAAGATATTCGTTCAATTCATTATAACTGCAAAAAATAAAACTGTGTTTATCACAAAAACTGCGACAAATGTGATATTCATCCTCATTTATACCGCAATCCACGGCAATTATATTCTGCGCGTATTTTCTGCCACGCCAAAACAATTCTTCGGCGGCAAGTGCCAACTGTTTACAAGGAGCGTTATCCCCTAAAAATACTATACAATATTTAACCGCTCGTATTTTTGGCGATATTATGTAAACCTTTAAGAGATGTAACAGTTCAGCAAATCCCAACAAAGCAGGAATAATGAATACCAAAAAAAAGATAATTTCACCCATAAACATTCCTCCCTTATATAGTATATTCTTAAAGGGAAAAAAGTTTAAAAAATAGTAGATAGGGCGGATATTATCCGCCCCAGATTATTTCAACTGTTATTATTTAATTGTAACTGTAGTTGTATATTGGCCTACAACCCAAACATTATTATACCCGTTAATCTTGAACTTTACCTGTACTGTGTGCTGACCTGCTTTTTTATCGGTAAGGTCAACCTCGGCAGTGATGTTTGCAGCTTGCAAATTTCTTATAACATTTCTGGGGCCGCAAACCCTAACATTTTTAATACTTGAAAGACTTCCTGCTGAAAGTCCCGAAGACAGTCCAGTATATTTTACCGAAGTAACATCAATGTTTTTTTCGGTGTAATTAGCAGCATTTACTGTTGTAGTGATAAACTCAATTGTATCTAACAATCTTACACCCTCGGGTAGCTTTAACGATAGGTCAAATTGCTTTGTACCTGCAGAAAGCGTGGATATATCTATGGGAGAAAGAGATACCTGTGTAGTTTTATTAACCGTATCAGGAGTACCTATAACGGTAACATTAGCATAATTAAAGCTTACAGGCAAGGAAGATGAATCAAAGCCTGAAGGGGCATTTGAAAATTCCACCTTAACGGGAACGGTCTTCTTCTTTGAAATAGGAACCGTAACCTTAACCTTTGATGTGCTTAATGTTAAATGCTTTTGATCTATAGTATTGCCGTCAACATCCAATAAAATTATATCAGCGTCAAAGGTTTCGGTAGCGTTTAATGTCTTATTCACCTTTGCTATTGCGGATACTATCTCTATTTGGCTTATAACCGTACGTGGACCTGTTATTGTAACTGTATCACTTTCAGTACCGCTTACAACACCGTTTTCTGCAATAAGACCGTCCGCAGCAGTAACACCCTCTGCACTGGCACTTATTGTAAATTCTTCAGTATCAACATAATCAAAATTTACATCAATAGTCGAAGGTGAAATACTTGTTATATCATACTCAGCCGCTACGGTACTTCTTGTAGGTGAAACCTTAAGACTATAGGTTCCCGGTGCGTCGACTTCACCGACAGAGGCATATATGCCTAAATCCTCTGCAGTAAGACCGCTTACCGCACTTGTTGGACCTGTTACAACAACTGTGAACTTCTGCTCAGAAATATCACCTATTATGCTCATATCATTTTCAGCTACAAAAGTATTTTCAAGGTTTATGTTAACCGTAAGATCAGTAAATGTACGCTGAATTACAGGCTTTTGCTGAACGGTAATAACAATCCATATAAAGAAAGCAACAACAACAGAAAAGGTAATGGTAAAGCGTTTATCAAAAATCAATTTTCTAAATGAAAAATTTTTAAGAAACTTCATCATTCTTCCCCTCCCTTTCTGTCTTTCTTTTTATGCAGATTAATACGTTCCCAAATAGAAGCAATTATACTTTTTTTATCATTTTTCTTTGTTTCAAGCAAAAGTCTTTTAAGCTCTGCTCCGGCAGAAACAGGATTGTAGTCTCTCGTTATCTGACCATTTGTAGCAATAGAAATTGTACCTGTTTCTTCAGATACTACCAAAACAACTGCATCGGAATTTTCGGTCATACCTATAGCCGCTCTGTGACGGGTGCCAAGCTGAAGACTCAGATCCTCACGCTGAGTAAGTGGAAGTATACATCCTGCGGCATAAAGTCTGCCGTCACGAATTATCATAGCGCCGTCATGCAAAGGAGATTTCGGAAAAAATACATTATTTATCATTGAAACAGAGGATTCTGCATCAATAACCGTTCCGGTTGAAATAATTTCACCAAGCTGGGTGCGGTTTTCAAACACTATTAAAGCACCGATGCGTTTTTCCTGCATTGTAGCAGCGGCACGGCTTACATTATCGATACAAACCGAGAGTGTATTTTCATCGCTGTCGAACATCTGACCCCTGCCAAAGTTAGTTCTGCCCACCTTTTCAAGGATGCGCCTAAGCTCAGGCTGGAATATTACTGCTGCCGCAATAATTGCGGAATCCATAATTTTTGAAAGCAGCCAACTTACCGTAACCAGATCCCACCAGCTTGAAATAGCATAAATGGCAAACAGGATTAAAAGTCCCTTAACAAGCTGACCGGCTCTTGTTTCCCGTAAAAAACCAATAGATTTATATATAATATAGCTAAGTATTGCAATATCCACAAAATCAAAGAAACTTATATTGGACACTGCATAACTAACTTGATTCCATATAGTATATATCGTATTAAATACGCTGCCCACAGTCTAACATCCTTTTTTAACATAATTTTTCATTTTTATTTTAACATATCAAACCCGCTCAATCAATAGCTTTTTTAAGTTTTTTTAAGAAATTTTCATCATTTACCGTTCTTATAAATGCTTCCGCTTCTGCCATAGTATTAAAAGCCGAAACTGATACCCTTACAGTACCGTTTTCAAGAGTCCCTATTTGCTTGTGAGCAGTTGGTGCACAGTGATATCCAGCCCTAACAGCAAAATTTTTTTCATCTAAAAGCTTTGCAGTATCAGCACTTGGCACACTCCTAAAATTAAATGAAATAACAGGTGCATAATGCCACAGCTTAGGCTCTTTAGTATAAAGCTCAATATTACGGTTTTTACTCAATCCGTTGTAAATAAATTTTATAATCTTCATTTCTTCGCTGTAAAGATGATTTACTCCCTTTTTACCTATAAAATCAAGCCCGGCTCCAAGACCTATTATCGCAGGAACATTCACCGTGCCGCTCTCCAGTCTTTCGGGAAGCTCCAAAGGTTGAGTAAGCTCCAATGAATTAGTTCCCGTACCGCCCTCAATCAGAGTATCAGGTATACCCTTACAGCATATAAGAATCCCCAATCCCATTGGGGCATAGAGTCCCTTATGAGGTGCTATACACAGGTAATCGATATTCATTCTCTTCATATCTATGGGTATTACTCCAGCAGTTTGTGCAGCATCTACACCGAAAAGTATCTTTTTCGCTTTACAAAGCTCACCTATTTTTTCTATTGGCAAAAGCTTACCCAAAACATTAGATCCGCCTGTGCAAAAAATCATTTTGGTATTAGGTCTTACCGCTCTTCGAAAATTTTCCACAGTTATTTCATCATCACTTAAAGAAACCTCTGCAACCGTATAAGGTATTCCTATTTTTTTTAGCGGTCTCATTACAGCATTATGTTCTAAGGAAGAAACTACTATGTGGTCGCCTCTTTTAAGTACTCCCTTTAAAACCGTATTTATACTGTGAGTGCAGTTAAGAGTAAAAACCACATTTTCGGGACCGTCCGCACCGAAAAACTCGGCCGTCTTTTTTCTCACCTTAAAAACCTCGTCAGCAGTTTTGGCGGAATATTTATATCCTCCCCTACCCGGGTTTGCGCTATAGCCCTTAAGAGCCGTAGCAACAGCATTTATTACCTCCACAGGCTTTTTGCCTGTTGTTGCGGCATTATCAAAATATATCATCAGTTTATCCCCTTTTAAAAAAGGGCTTACCGAAAGCTTCACCTTCGGCACACCCTTTTGATTTAATTATTCATTTCACTTATTTTAAGAATCTTTACACCGCTGTTTCTAAGCAATTGCTCAGCAGCTTTTATATCTCCATAAACAGCTATTGAATAACCGCACCCTAAGTTGTTCTCGCCAGAAGTTATTCTCTCAACACTTGCCTTAAAGCCCTTTTTTCTTAAAATATCCCGTCCTTTAAGCGCATAGGTTACGGTTCCCGTTGTAATTAAATAACCTTTCATTTTGTTCACTCCATTTTGGGTTTTAAATTAACCCACATTACATAATATGCAATGATAAATTTTGTGACAAGCTAATTTGAGCTTTTTTCAAGCTTTAACTGATGTTTATAATATTTAATAACCACAATAAACACAAGCGGAAAAATAATAAGACCCCAGAAGCCCATAATTCTGAGCCCTGCAAACATCACAAGCAATGTAAACAGCGGATTTATTCCTATTTGTCCCCCTATTATTTTGGGCTCTAAAAAATTACGGACAAGCGTTATAACAAGATATAAAACTATTATTCCAAAGCCCCTTGGATTATCGAAAAAAAGCTCCGCCAACCCCCAAGGAACAAGTACTGTACCCGTCCCAAAAACAGGTAATAAATCTACAAAAGAAACTAAAAAAGCTAAAAGAAATGCGTGTTTTATTTTAAGAATAAAAAATCCTGCTAAAAGTTCCATAAATGTTATAAGCATTAAAATTATATAGCCCTTTATTATTTTCCAAATGCTTAGTGTAAAAATTTCTTTAACTTCGAGTATCTTTGAAAAGCGTTTTTCACCGCAGAGTTCCTTTAAAAATCTCACAAGCATTTCATAATCCTTAGCAATATAACAGCTTGCCACCAACGCCACAACACAGCTAAAAAGAAATGTCGGTGTTCTTTTAGCAATGCTTGTGGCTAATAGCGAAAATGTGTTTGTGAGAGCCTCGCCCAAATTTTCAAACATATTTTTCCCTATTCCGCTTAATGCCCCACTCATTTCAGGTGATAGCTGATAAAAAAACGTGTTTATTTTAGTTCTCAAATCGGTAGCAAGAGCAGAAACAAGGCTTACTATTTTAGGCATATCCCTAAAAAACTCCTTTGAGCCTAACCAGAGTCTGTAGGCAATAAAAAAAATCAGTACCACAGCAACAAAAAAAATTACTGCCGACAGAATAGCCGCACAAATACCTGTTTTTGCTTTTAGTTTAACCGCAAGCTTTCTTGCGGGCTTTTGCACTATCCATGCAATAACAGTAGCAATAACAAATGGCAATAAATAGCCTATCAAAAATCTGCCGCATATATAAATAATAGTTCCCACTATTACCGTAAAAGCCAAATTAATAAGAAAGTTGATTTTTGACTGCTGCTCCAATTTTTATGCCCCCGTTTTAATTTTTTTCAGTAATAATCTAAAAATATGTAATTTTATCTATTTTATGTTGATTTTAAACGAAAAATGTAATATAATATTATGAAATTGTTTATCCTATATTAATATGAGGATTGTATCAATAATTATTCCCTTTGCGGAGGTAAAAATGGTAAACGTTGCTATTATGGGTCACGGTGTTGTAGGCTCGGGTGTTGCAGAAATACTAATAAACCACAACAAACGTATATCTCAAAAGGTTAAAACCGATTTAAATGTAAAATACATTCTTGACCTACGTGATTTTTCTGGTCTTTCCTACAGCGATAAATTCACTAAGGATTTTGAAATAATACTTAAGGACGACAGCGTTAAGGTCGTTGCAGAAGTAATGGGCGGTGTAAACCCCGCTTATGATTTTGTTAAAAGTTGTCTGATTGCCGGCAAAAGCGTTGTTACTTCCAATAAAGAATTGGTTGCTGTTAAGGGTGCCGAGCTTATAAAAATTGCCCAAGAAAAAAATGTTAATTTCCTTTTTGAAGCAAGTGTAGGCGGCGGTATTCCGGTATTGCGTCCCTTAGTGCAGTGCTTGGCTGCTAATGAAATAAGCGAGATTTCGGGTATACTAAACGGAACAACCAACTACATTTTAAATAAAATGATAGTGGATAATATGGATTTTGACTCTGCTCTTAAATTAGCTCAGGAAAAAGGCTATGCGGAAAAAAATCCTGCTGCCGATATTGAAGGTCACGATGCTTGCCGCAAAATTTGTATTTTGGCAGCCTTGGCTTTCGGTAAGCATGTTTATCCCGAACAGGTGAAAACAGACGGCATTACCGATATAACCCTTGATGACGTTGCCTCGGCCGATACATTTGGCTATGTTATTAAGCTTATCGCAAATGCTAAAAAGTTAGAGAACGGTAAAATTACAGCAAGCATAAGACCTACCCTTGTTAGTCGTGAAAATATAATTTCAGGTGTTAATGGCGTATTTAATGCAGTTATGGTGACAGGTGACCAAACAGGCGAAGTAATGTTCTACGGCAAAGGTGCAGGCAAGGAAGCCACAGCCAGCGCTGTTGTTGCAGATATAATGGATTGCATCAAGCATTTAGATACACGAAAGTATCTTTACTGGGAGGACGGCTCACCCGATTATGTTGAAACCAACAGGGATGAATACAGCAAGATGTTTATAAGGCTGACTTCCGAAAACTTTAACTATTTGGAAAGTAAATTCAGTGAAATTTTCGGCGACACTGCAAATTATGTTAAAAATCAGTTTCGTAATGAAATCTGCTTCATATCTGAGCCACAGTATGAAAGCGAGTTAAATAAAAAGCTTTCACAATTTGAAAACTGTAAAATAAAAACATTGCATATCTTATAGGAGGTTTGAATAGATGCTAATAGTAAAAAAATTCGGCGGTTCTTCTGTTGCTAATGCCGAAAGAGTTTTTAATGTAGCCAACAGAATCATTGAAGACTATAAAAAAGGTAACGATGTAGTTGTTGTCGTTTCCGCTCAGGGTGACACTACTGATGACCTTATTGATAAGGCTCTGGAAATCAATCCCGACGGTGCTTCCAAGCGTGAAATGGATATGCTCCTTTCTGCAGGTGAACAGATTTCAATAGCCTTGCTGGCAATGGCTATCGAAAAATTGGGTTGCCCTGTTAAATCCTTACTTGGTTGGCAAGCAGGCTTTGAGACCGACTCTCACCACAGTATTGCCCGCATCAAAAAGGTTAACACCGAAAGACTCAAAAAGGAAATTGACAAGAAAAATATTGTAATCGTAGCAGGCTTCCAGGGACTTAATAAGTATGATGATATCACAACCTTGGGTCGTGGTGGCTCGGATACAAGTGCTGTGGCAATTGCCGCTTCTATGAAGGCTGACCTTTGCCAGATTTATACCGATGTTGACGGTGTTTATACCGCTGACCCACGGAAGGTTCCTACAGCTATTAAAATGAACGAAATCAGCTATGATGAAATGCTTGAACTTGCCGCAATGGGCGCTCAGGTACTTAACAACCGCTCAGTTGAAATGGCAAAAAAATACAATGTAGAGCTTGAAGTGCTTTCAAGCCTTGAGTTCAAACCAGGTACTATCGTAAAGGAGAAGGTAAAAATGGAAAAAACTTTAATTAAAGGTGTTGCTAAAGACAATAATGTTGCAAGAATTTCTATCGTGGGCTTACAGGATACTCCCGGAATAGCTTTCAAAATTTTCAACAAATTAGCTCAATACAAGGTTAATGTTGATATTATTTTACAGTCGGTTGGCCGTGACGCCACAAAGGACATCACCTTTACTGTTCCTAAGGACCAAGGCAAACAGGCTCTAACCGCTATTGAAAGCATTAAAGATATTCTTGAATACAAGGACCTTAGCGTTGACGAAGATATTTCTAAGATCTCTATCGTAGGCGCAGGTATGGAGAGTAACCCTGGCGTTGCTTCTAAAATGTTTGAAGCTCTTTACGATGCAGGTATAAATATTCAAATGATTTCCACAAGTGAAATTAAGATTTCTGTTCTTATTGACTCTAAATATGCTGACAGAGCCGTAACAGCTGTTCATGACGCATTTTTAGGATAAGGAATTGGGGTGTGCAAGGCAAAAGCACAGCAAATCCTGACGAATTCGTGTGTATTTTAACAAAGCTACAGGCAAAAAACTTGTTTCGAAATCCGATTCATGTTTAAATGCTTTGGATAATATAAAAGGAGTTGTAATATGGAAAGAGATGCAGTTTCTGCCGGTGTTTCTGAAATAGGCGGTTTATTCAGCACTGCTGAAGTGCGTATTCTTATATGCTATTTACTTTCTTCCATCAATACTCCTGTTCCGGGAAGAAAATTAGCTGATCTTCTCCACTATGAAGCAATAGCAAATTGTTTTGAGGTTAATGACTCTATTGCTTTTTTACAGGAAAACGGGCAGTTGAAGCTTGTGGATGAAAAGGAAGACACATACATTATAACTGAAAAAGGTAGCGAAATAGCAGAAACTCTTAAAACCTCTCTCCCCTATTCTGTTAAAGACCGAGCACTGAGGGCTGCACTTAAAATGGTTTCCCGTTATAAAAACGCAAAAGAAACCGATATTAAGATTTCCCGTGAAGGCAATCGCACCTTTATCACCTGCTCCGCTCTTGACGGTGAAGCCCCTTTTATGAGCGTTAAGCTTATGGTTACTGACGAGGAGCAGGCGCTTTACATTAAGGAAAGGTTTATTAACAATCCATCAAGAATATATTCCGAAATAATCGACCTGTTAACCAAAGACGAGCAAACCGAAAAATAAATAATAAATGAGCCGCCCCGCTAATTAAAGCGAGGCGGCATTTTTATTAAATTCTCTCAATTTTAAATTTAAAGCTTATTTCTTTTTCTTTTAACTGGAATTGCTCAGGCAAAGAAGGTCCGCAGGAATTAGAGCCAAGCCCTGAATTTTTGTAATCTATTCTAACGTGGGTTTTGCCGTCCTTTTCAAGCTCATCAGTGTGCATTGCTTTTGTGAGCATTTCACTGCTGTAATCGGAAACATTGAAATCAAAAGTAGTGTCACTTGTAAACTTCATATTACCAATAGAAAGCATTTTAGCCATTGTATGATTTCCGTGTTCCTGAGGCATAACATAATTCACATATTCCTTATCAGCATTACTGCTGTACAAACCAACACTTGAAGCGTGGCACATATCAGAATAGCTCTCATAAGGGCCCGAACCGTAATACGCGAATTCCTTACCGCTACCGTTCATTGTAAACTCGAAGCCGAGACGTGGCAGCCAAACAACGCTTTCTCTTACATTGCCGTTTAAATTAAATTCAATTGCGCCATCTGAGAATACCGAAATCTCTAAGCTATACCTGAAGAACGGCTTGCGTGAAATACCTCCTATAGAGCCCAAAACCTTGATTTTACCGTCAATTACAGAGCACTCATAAACCTTTGAGAAGATACAGTCCAAATTCTCTCCTTGCCAGATATTATAATTACCCCAACGGTACTTGATATTGCGGTCGTTATCTGTGGGAGCTCGCCATGCTGTAAGCTTTATTCTGCTGTCAAGTTGTTCTTCATCGTTTATAACAAGACTTGTAAAATTACCGTAAAGCTTGGAGAAGGTATATTTAAATCCGTCAGCATTGCAATAAATATTTCTGTCATCTTCACAAAGCTCTGCTAAAGCTTTGGGTTGAGACTTTTCGGTTTCACATTCAATTTTGTGCTCAGTGTGAGCAATTTCCTCGTCCCCACTTAACATTCTGCATTTAAGGTACATATCGTAGCTTGCAGTAGCTTCAGGCAACTCAATTTCAATAGCATCGCTTGCGTGAGGCTGAGTTTTAAGCTCGAAAGCCTGCTCTGATATCACTATTCCGTCCTTTTCTACTGTATAAACAAATTTGAAGCCCTCAAAGCTTGTGAAATCATAACGATTAGTAACAATCAAGGTATTTCCGTTAAGCTCGGTATACATTGGCTGATATGCGGCTTTAACCTCTAAAGTACCTGCTTTAAAGCTGCGGTCAGCAAATAGCATACCGTCACAGCAGAAATTACCGTCATTAGTGATTTCACCCTCAAAATCGCCGCCGTATTTTTCAACTCCGTTATCGGTTACAACATGGTCAGCCCATTCCCAAACACAGCCTCCTATCAGACGCTTATGCTTATAGAAAAGCTCGTTATAATGATAAACATCTCCAGGGCCGTTTCCCATTGCGTGAGAATACTCGCAAAGGAAATAAGGCTTTTTATTTTCTGGATTATCTAAATATTCCTGTATATTCTCAAAAGAAGGATACATCCAAGAAACCACATCAACATTAGAGTTATCGCCCTTGCGTGAAGCATCCTCACAGTGAATGAGTCTTCCATCGTCCAAAGTGCGAAGCCACTTTATCATTGAAATATGGTTCGGTCCGTGACCGCTTTCATTGCCTGTTGACCACATAATAATACTTACATGGTTAATATTAAGTAAAGCGGCACGCTGCATTCTCTCAATATGCTCCTTTTCCCATTTCGGGTCGGTGCCGGGCCAGAATTCGTCTTCAATATCAAATCTATATCCAACATTGGCATTTCTTCTTAAAAATCCGTGACATTCAATGTCGGTTTCAAGAATCACATAAAATCCCAATTCATCACACATATCAAGGAACTTAGGTGTTGGCGGATAGTGAGCAGTTCTTACGCAGTTTATATTGAGCTTTTTCATAAGCTTTAAATCAGCCAAAAGCTCCTCTTCGGTTTGACACCAACCATTATACTTATGCGTATCGTGATGATTAACGCCGTGAAGCTTTACAGAAACTCCGTTAATTAACAGCTCGCCTTCTTCGTTTATTTCGATTGTTCTAAAAGCGGTTTTTTGAGTGATTATCTCACCCTCACACTCAATTTTAACAGTGTAAAGATAAGGCTTTTCGGCATTCCAAAAAACAGGGTTTTCAATGCTGAATTCTGCCTTATTAGCGTTTTCGCCAAAGCCGAAAGAATTACCCTCGGCATCAAACAGTTCAATCTTTGAGGCTTTATCTGTATTTACGGTAATTACTCCGTCCTTAGCCTCAACCCTTACATCAGTAATATGATTTTCAGGTCTTTGCAGAATATATGTATCTCGGAAAATTCCATTATAACGGAAGAAGTCCTGATCCTCTAAATAGCTTCCGCAGCACCATTTAAGAACATCAACTCTTACGGTATTCTTACCCTCAATAACATAATCTGTTATATCAAATTCAGCCTGCAAATGGCTGCCTTCGGTAAATCCTACATACTGCCCGTTAATATAAACTGTAGCGCAAGAGGAAACACCCTCTAAAATATAATAAATCCTGCCCCATTTTTTTGCTATCTCAAAATCTCTCTCGTAAACGCCGCAAGGATTTTCGTCCTGAACATAGGGCTGGTCAACCGGATACGGATAATTTACATTGCAATAATTAGGGCTTTCATAACCCTTTAGCTGCCAGCAGGACGGCACCTTGATACTATCCCATTCGGTGATTTCTTTTTCAACATCTATATCAAGCGGATAAAATTTAAACCGCCAAGTACCGTTAAGCAACATATATTCACTTTTGCCCTCGGGAATATAAAAGCTTCGTGGAGCTAATCTGTTTTCACTTGTTTTTTGCGGATTTTCATAAAAACGCATATTATTCCTCCTAAAAAGAGAGATTCGATCTAAAAAAATTATACTAAACAGAAACTTCTATGTCAATTAAAAAAGACGTTTTTTGCTTAACAAAAAACGTCTTTTTTAAATAATGTATAACTTTAATATCAAAGCTTATAAAGTTGCCGCCATTACCGCTTTTATTGTGTGCATACGGTTTTCAGCCTCGTCAAATACGATAGACTGTTTGCTTTCAAATACCTCATCGGTAACCTCCATTTCGTCTATACCGAATTTTTCACTGATTTCTTTACCGACGGTGGTTTTAAGGTCATGGAAAGCAGGTAAACAGTGCATAAATACAGTGCTTTCCCCCGCGTTTTGCATAAGCTCAGAATTAACCTGATAAGGGCTAAGCTCCTTAATTCTTTCTTCCCAAACTTCTTGGGGCTCACCCATCGAAACCCATACATCGGTATAAATAACATCAGCATTTTTTGTGGCTTCCATGGGGTCCTCTATAAATTTCAGAGTAGCGCCTGTCTGCTTTGCAATTTCCTCACACTCTGCAATTAAAGCACTATCAGGGAAATATTTTTTAGGGGCACAGGCTGTAAAATTAAGTCCCATTTTAGCGCAACCAACCATTAAAGAATTACCCATATTGTAACGGGCATCGCCCATATAAACAAAGTTTATCCCCTGAAGTCTGCCAAAATGCTCTTTAATGGTTAAAAAGTCGGCTAAAATCTGTGTTGGGTGGAATTCATTGGTAAGACCGTTCCAGACAGGAACACCAGCGTATTTTGCCAAATCCTCAACAATTTCCTGTCCAAAGCCACGGTATTCAATACCGTCATACATTCTGCCCAATACTCTGGCAGTATCAGCAATACTCTCTTTCTTGCCTATCTGTGAGCCTGTGGGGTCTAAATAAGTTACTCCCATACCAAGATCATAAGCCGCAACCTCAAAGGCGCAACGGGTTCTAGTGCTTGTTTTTTCAAATATTAGAGCTATATTCTTACCCTCACAGATTTTATGGGGAATACCTGATTTTTTCTTATATTTGAATTCTGCCGCCAAATCTATAAGACAAGCAATTTCTTCAGGGGTATAATCTAAAAGCTTTAAAAAGCTTCTGCCTTTAAAATCCATAATTAGTTCTCCTTACAAGCTTCAATTATTACATCTATCGCTTTTTCAAGTAACTCCATAGGAATATTAAGTGCTGGTAAAAGTCTCACCTTGTTTTTGGCTTTTATAACAAGTACACCGTTTTTTTGACACTCGGCTATAACAGCGCTAGCGTCCTTTTCGGTTTCAATACCCAGCATAAAGCCTTTTCCGCTAACTGACTTAATGCCTTTAGCATTACTTAATTTTCCTAAAATATATTTAGATTTTTCTGTTACTTCATTTAAAAGCTCATCGGTAATGCGGCTTAAAATATTAACCGCTCCAGCGCACGCCACAGGATTTCCGCCAAAGGTTGAGCCGTGGGAGGATGGGGTTAATACATTTTCCACCTTTTCGCCCAAAACGGTAGCACCCAAAGGAAGACCTCCGCCAAGACCCTTTGCGGTTGAGAAAATATCAGGCTTTACACCGTAATTCATAAAGCCGTAAAGCTTTCCTGTTCTGCCGTTGCCTGTTTGCACCTCGTCAGCAATGGTTAAAATATCGTTCTGCTCTGCGATTTCAAAAATCGTCTTTACAAATTCTTCATCTAAGGGTAGCACGCCACCCTCACCCTGAACTGTTTCAAACATAATAGCCGCTATCTTGTTTTCGTTTACAAGTCTTTTTAATTCCTCACAATTATTTGCTTCGCAGTAAACAAAACCGTCAGTAAGAGGCAAAAAATCCTTATGAAAAACATCCTGTCCTGTAGCGGCAAGGGTAGTAATTGTTCTACCGTGAAAGCTGTTTTTAAGGGTAATTATTGTGTTATAATCTGCGCCCTTTTTCTCTGCTGCATACTTCCTTGCCACCTTTATTGCACACTCATTAGCTTCCGCACCCGAGTTTGAGAAGAAAACCTTTTTCATTCCTGTGCGCTTACATAGCATTTCTGCCAAATTGACGCAAGGCTCGGAATAATAAAGATTTGAGGTGTGCTGTAAAGTATTTAACTGCACTGTTACAGCTTTAACCCATTCACTATCCGAAAACCCAAAGGTATTAACCGCAATACCTGTTCCTAAATCAATGTATTCATTACCGTCTACGTCCAAAACAGTAGAGCCGTTGCCCTCCTTCAAAACTATAGGGAAACGGAAATAAGTGTTTGCTATATAAAGACTGTCTTTTTCCTTAATGCTCATCTTTTTTCTCCAAAACCATCGTACCCGCACCCTCATCGGTAAGGGTTTCTATTAGTAGTGAATGTGGCACTCTGCCGTCCATTATAATAACCTTTCTAACACCTCTTGCTATTGCATCAAGACAACATTCAACCTTAGGTATCATACCGCCCGAAATTGTGCCGTTATTGAAAAGCTCAACCGCTTCCTTGGTATCAATACAAGGTATAAGTGATGAGGGATCGTCCTTATCCTTTAATATTCCTGCAATATCGGTCATTGAAATAAGACGTTCAGCCTTAAGAGCGCCTGCAATATACGCTGCCGCAGTATCGGCATTGATATTATAAACATTTCCCTTATTATCACAGCCAACGGTTGAAATAACAGGTATATAATCGTGCTCTAAAAGGTCGGTTACAGGCTCAACGTTAACCTTGGTAATTCTGCCCACAAAGCCGAGCCTTTCATCCTTAATCTCAGCCTCGATAAGATGACCGTCCATACCTGAGATACCCATTGCCTTACCACCCTTTGTACCCAAAAGGTTTACAAGGCTTTTATTAATTTTACCTGCTAATACCATTTGAACAACATCAGCAGTTTCTTTATCTGTTACACGAAGACCATCCACAAATTGGGATTCCTTGCCGATTTTTTTAAGGGTATCGGTAATTTCAGGACCGCCGCCGTGAACAAGCACGATTTTTACACCTATAAGGTGAAGAAGAACTATATCCTCCATAACCTGCTGCTTTAATTCCTCGTTTATCATAGCATTACCGCCGTATTTTACAACAACGATTTTGCCGTAATATTTCTTTATGTAAGGAAGCGCCGCTGTCAGCACTTCCGCTCTTTGAGCATTTGTAATATCATCAATATACATTGGATTTTCTCCTTATTTGATTGCACCTTAAAGGTGCTGTGGGCAATTTTATTCAAATTAAGTTCTATAGTCTCCATTGATCTTAACATAATCATATGTAAGGTCGCAACCCCAAGCGGTAGAAGAATATTCGCCGTCATTAAGAGCTACTAAAATTTCAATTTCATTCTCCAAAAGGATTTCTTTGGCAATTTCCTCAGAAAACTCAATTCCGGCACCGTTTTTGCAAACAGGTATTTCGCCCTTTTGTGATTTAAACGAAACGTCGATTTTATTCACATCAACGTCTGCGCCTGAGTAGCCTATTGCGCAAAGCACTCTGCCCCAGTTAGCATCTGCGCCAAACATTGCCGCCTTAGTAAGTGACGAGCAAATAACCGACTTTGCAACTGTTTTTGCAATACTATCGGTCTTAGCTCCCCAAACCTTACATTCAAGCAGCTTTGTAGCGCCCTCACCGTCGCCTGCAATACAGCGGCAAAGGTGAACTGTTACAGTATTTAAAGCTTTCATAAAGTTATCAAACGCTTCGCCCTCGGCTACAATTTCCTCATTACCTGCCATACCGTTAGCAAGAACTGTAACCATATCATTAGTTGAGGTGTCACCGTCAACGCTAACCATATTAAAGGTGTTTTTTATATCACTTGAAAGTGCCTTACTTAGCATTTCACTACTTATTGCACAGTCGGTAGTAATAAACACAAGCATTGTTGCCATATTGGGGTGAATCATACCCGAGCCCTTTGCAATACCGCCGATTTTACATTCCTTACCTCCGATATCAAAGCTTACTGCTATCTCTTTAAGTCGGGTATCAGTAGTCATTATACCCTCTGCCGCTTCTTCACTTTTATTATCAGCCAAACCCGAAACAAGCTCAGGTATACCGTTTTTTATAGGCTCAATATCTAAAGGCTGTCCGATAACACCTGTGGAAGCCACCACAACGTCATTTGAGCTTATTCCTAATTCAGCCGCTAACAAGTCACTCATCTGCTCTGCAATTTGAATACCGTTTGCATTGCAGGTATTAGCATTACCGCTATTACAGATAACTGCCTGAGCAAAGCCGTCAGCAATATGGCTTTTAGTGACAGTAAGCGGCGCGCCCTTTACAAGATTTGTTGTGTAAACGGCGGCAGTATTAGCCTTTGCTTGGCTGAAAATCAGTGCCAAATCACGCTTTGATTTATTCTTTCTTATACCGCAATGTATTCCGTTAGCCAAAAATCCCTTTGCGGCACAAACTCCGCCTGAAATTATATTCATAAAGCTTCTCCTAATTTAAAATTTCCAAACCTGTAGTTTTATCTATGCCTAAAACAATATTCATACATTCTACTGCTGCTCCCGAAGCGCCTTTACCCAAGTTATCATAACGGGAGATAAGCAAAATTCTGTCATCATTTCCTGAAACAGAAATCTCCATACCGTCATTAAAGCTTAGCTTATTAGCCGAAACAAAGCCTTGTTCATCGAAGCCTTCGACATATTTCACGATAGGTCCGTTATACTTTTGTTTGTAGGTCTCTTTAACATCCTCAACAGTATAACCCTCATTAAGCTGAGACGCAAAAAGCGGAACAGTTACTTCCATACCGCTATAATAAGCATCAACTACAGGAATAAATGCAGGTGCATTTTCAATTCCCGTTACAGCAGTCATTTCGGGTAAATGCTTGTGAGTTTGAGAAAGACCGTACTGGCGGGGAGCATTTAAAAGCTCGTCACGCTCGGCATCCTCATACTCGGCAATCATTTTTTTGCCGCCGCCTGAATAGCCTGTAAGTGAAAAGCAGGAAAGCAAAATATCTTTATTTATAATTCCCTTTTCTATAAGTGGGTAAAT
>JBGVRU010000013.1:0-41992 GCA_045128715.1 Acutalibacteraceae bacterium
TATGAAGCAACACTTCCGGATACAAAGCCATTGAGCATAGCAGAGATCAGCAACCACTCCAAAGTTTGGCTTGAACCTATCTCTCATGACACTGAGCTCCGAGAAGAACTTCGCGGATGGTATCGTGTATGCGACCGTTGGGTAGAAAATGATCATGGAACTCGGTTCCCTATTGACACATACGGTGCCAAGTGGCTCGCTTTTATTTAAAACACAAAAAGTTTGTCTGGACTGTTGTTTAGACAAACTTTTTTATTTTAATTCTGGTAGGAAGGTGACATCCAATTCGCTTGTACTTCTCTTAGCAACAAGTATTTGGACTGGATTTAGTTCTGCCCATTTGGGATCAAGAGCCGCCTTTGCTTTCCAGCGCTCATAATGCGCAGCAGCTCCGTCAAAAAGCAGCTCTTCAGCTTCTTTGCGTGCTTGTGCTGCTTCCTCGATGCTGTCATACTGTCCAAGATGATACTGCTTTTGCTGAAACACGATTTTAGCATACCACTTGCCACGGCTGAATCCAACACCTTTAACACCGGATGTATTATCAGCAGGAATCTTTTTGCTCTTAATCATATCAATGGACGTTCCATTAACATGGGTTAGCAAATCTCCCAATTTGCTCTCACGCTCACGCTTCCAGCATCCGCAGCTACGGATGTTTGAGTACATAAGAATGTTGTATGAGTAGTCTACTTCGTTCCCACACTCACATTTGCAGTGCCACATCACAGCTCCCTTATCATCTCTTTCGTTTAGAGGGTATAGCGCTGTAAGACGGCCAATCTTTTTTCCTTTAATGTCTATCGTATAATATTGTGGATCTGATTTACAACCACAATGTGTTTTACGGCCGGTTACAAGCAAAGTACTCAACACATCGATTTCATTTCCACAGGAACATCTGCAGCGCCACCAAATACCCCCTCTGGAGTCCTTTTGATGGTCAGTAACGACTTCCAAAACTTTAAGTTCCCCGTATGTTTTACCATGGAGATCATATGCGTTCGCTTTCGCACTGTTTTCTCTTGCAGCACATCCACAGCTCTTGGTATTTCCATAAAGCAAACTACGTTCCAATATGTATTTTTCTATCCCGCACTCACATCGGCATAGCCATTTACGCTCATTACGTCCGCTTGAATTTCTAATTGTGATATACTCGCCTAAGACCGTTAATCTGCCAAAGCGCTTATCTTTTAAGTTATTCATTACTATTTTCCTAATTAGATATGATACTGTGGGCAGTCCTTGTATTCATCAAGAAAAAGCTGAGGATCTTCCTTCAATAACCGTTCTGCAGATTTTCTTGTTGCTACCGCATCCTCTATATCCACAAAACGTCCTATTCTGTAACGAATGCCTTGATAGCATATCTTAACGTCCCATTTGCCATTATGAAAATTGACGCCCGGATACCCGCTTGTATTGTCACTTCGTGTGGCCGCAGAAGCGGGCGTATCATTTACAACCCATTCTTGATATTGGAATTTCCGTTTGGGTTCTGTACGTTTATTAGGAAGCTGAGGAAAGGACTTTTCTAACTCCGTGTAGAAGTCAAGCAAGCCCTGAGCATCTGCCATTACAAGTTCTTTTGCTCTTGCTCTTGCTTTTACAGCATCTTCAAGTTTGGAATAGCAACCAAGAGAATAGTGAACGCCCTTATATCTAATATATGCCTGCCATTTATCCCGTTTTGGAGTGACGCCTACATAACCACTAACAGAATGTTTGCTTTCTATCTGTTCTCTCATACTTAAAGTAAGACTTGTCCCGTAGTAATACTTATTAGTAGTTTTAAAATGAGCGCCTTTCAAACAACCACAACTCAAAGTATTTCCGGTAAGCACCCTCGTTGCAGGAAGCTCAACTGTGTTTCCGCATTTACATTGAAAGGCCCACACAAAATCGCCTCGGTGCTTAGTTCCGGTGCATTCTATTGCGGTCAAATAACCAAAAGTCATGCCGGTAATATCTTTTGCCTTGCCTTTGTTGAAATGAATCTGCGAACAGCCCACGTAGTCCAGATAACGATTGATATACTTCACATAGTTCAGTATCGTAATGGAGGCATAGCCACTAACTTCCATACCTTTACGCCACTGTAATAGGCGTTCTTTGGTAATACATTTATCTTCAGGAAGATAGTCATAGAGCACTTTAACTGCACACTTGAAGCGCATTATCATATTCTTAGATGCACCTTTGTCCGTTTTATACTGAACAAATGCTTCCATTAGTTCCGGCGTCATGCAATGACTGACTGCCGCTATTTCTTTTGTAATCACCGCATAACACCTCTTTCCTCACTCAGTTTGTCCTATTTCTTCAAGGAAGGCACCAAAATATTCTTGTTCCGCTGCTTTGCGAGCTGCCGCCGCTTCTTCAATTGTTCTATACGAGCCAAAATTCAACATCTTTCCCTTGAATTTCAGTCGTGCTCTGTAACGCTCAGATCTCTTATCGAAGGAAACACCACGAACTCCCGTGGAACTTGCCGCTGTAGGATTCATATTTTTAATTCTGCTTATCTGTGTTCCGCCAACAAATCCTGCGGCTGCTCTTGCTTTTTCAGGTGCAAGGCGATTGTGACATTCTTGACACATACTTTCATCCGGATTAGTAAGCGTATCTGTTGCTTTATAAGTGATATTGCCACATTCACACCTACACTCCCACATAGGTGTAGTTCTTGCACCACGGGAGTTTCGTTTATTAGAGCGACCGATGACCGTTAATCGACCGAATACTTGTCCCGTTAAGTCAGGCGACTTCTTGCAGCCACAGTTGGTTGTTCTCCCGCTTTTCAAGTTGTTGGAAGTGGAAATATGATCACCACCACAATCGCACTTGCAGAGCCATCTGCGTTGGCCTCTCGCAGTGGAAGGCAATTGTTCCACAACTGTCAGTTTTCCAAATTTCTGTCCTATCAAGGATGGATATTCTCTCATGATTGTTCGTCCTTTACAAAAAAGCCCATTCCGACGGTTAGGTGCCGGAACGGGCTCTTCGATCACCGAAGTTCGGCATCGCATTTTTTGCTTTTGAGTTCTTCTACTGTATCTTTTCTGCTTTGCTCAACAGCTCGTAGAATCTGTGCGCTGGTAAGCATGTTTTCTCGTTCTGCTGATTCTCTCTGCTTCTTAGCACATTCAGCACATATTTGACCGCAACCAATCTCGTAATTTTCACGCCAATCAACTGGCATAGAAATTGGCACGCTGGTCAATGCTCCGCACATTACGCAACGCTCAAATTCTTCTGTATTAGGGGTGTTATTCACGCTGTCAGCCTCCTTTTTAGAACGCTGATAGGGTGTACCCCCGAAAAATTGGGAGATTTTGGTAAATATCTTAAACTTCATTATTCGTTTGCCTCGGTGGTGGTTGTGCCTGCAGTTTCCGAATTTTCGGTTACAGACTGGGTTTCTGTGGTTGATTCGGTGCTTGCCGGTTCAGTCGCCGCAGGCTCCGTTGTTTGAGTTGCAGGTTCTGTAGTTGTGCTGCTTGGCTCGGTTGTATTTGTAGATTCACTTTCTCCCGTAGTTTCGGGCGGTGTAGTTTCTATAGGTGTGCTTGTTTCGGTTGAGGGAGTAGTCGTACTCTCCGAAGTTTGAGTAGAGGGTGTCTCCGTACCAGTTGTAGTGTTTGTGGAAGTGGAAGGAGTTATAGTGGATTCTTCCGACTTGTCAGTAGTGTCCTCGGATTGAGCGGAAACTTTATTTGGCTTTGAGCCACTAATGACCAACTCTATATCTTCGCCATCAAGTATATATTCCTCTATGTTGTTCTCTGAATCACCTGCGTATCCGTAATATGTGGAAGTACCCCAATGGGAACGGAACGTTACAACCGTGTTTGCACCGGGCGTAAGTTTGAAGGTAATGGTATAGGTGTTACCATCACCATCTCTTCCGAGCTGCTGAGTATGGTATTTTGTTTCACATCCTTCAGCTGTAACGATTACAAAACCTGTTTGAGCTGTGCTACGGTCATTATGCTTTACGGTAATCGTATATGTTTTGTTTGCCGATAATTCAGCATTGTGAGATTTATGATCGCTTGTATTAGTTGTTATTGTATCTACAGCGGTTCCATCCTCGGCAGTAATCTGAACCGTAACGTCGGTATAAAAACTTGCCGATTTTATAATGTTGGAGCCGGAGGTGATATTGTAAGAAAAATAGGCGTAGGCGGTAATGCTCATAGCGGCAAGACACATTATTACAATCGTAACGGTCATTGCAATGCGGGTGAGCATTACTTTTTCACACACTTTTCCGTGCTTGGGGATGTAGAAAAACTCGTTATAAAGTTTTCTCACACCATCATCCTCCTTTCAAAATTTGCTTTGGGTAGTTAGTTTTTCTTTATTTGGTCTGCCTTTACGGTTATGCCAAGATCGACCTCCGGAACAGTATCGCCACGATAGTTCGCAACATTACCAACTTCTTCGGGCATCCGAACGATCAGTGCGATATACTTGGTTGCACCGGGATTCAAGAGTGCTGTTTCGCTGTCATAGTTGTGCAAGGGCATATCTGCAATTTCCACCGCTTTTTCACGGTTAGGAACGCTGTTCTTCATTGCATCCTCACTATCGGCGGTCGTAACGCCGAATTTCAGATAATCCTGCAGCATAAATTCCTGTCCAAACACGTTGATTGCAACTATACAGCCATTTACATTAACTGCCGTGGAAAACTTAAATGGTACAGTACCTTTGTTTTCCACTTTCAGATATACGACCTGAACATAGCCAGGCTCGTATAATGCCTTTTCATCAAATATTTTGGTCTGACTGTCAACCTCTTCCCATTTACCATCAGTAAGTCGGTGGGATACCACCAAATCAAGCTCGCCAAAATGAAAAATATTATTAATTTCAGGAGAGGTATCGGTAAACCACGCCAGCGACGCGCCTGTGCCAAGGATTGCCCAAATAAGCAATGCGCACAAGCTGAGGGCTAAGGCTATTCGTTTGTAGGGTGTTTTCTTTGCTTGGGTATTCACGCCTTTTTCCTCCTTAATCAGCGCTGTGTGGCGTTTTCTTCATTCTCCTTATCCTTTTTACGCCATACTAAAAGAATAATTAACATTGCGAGTGAACTAATCATAAGTGCAAACCACAATCCAATATTAGAATTGTCACCGGTCTGCGGCGGCTTTGGATCATCCGGCTCTACCGGGAATTCTTCAACCATAAATTCCCAATCAAGATAACCTACATCGTTTTGAAATTCGTTATCTAATTCAACGGGTACAGTTAAGGTTACGTCCAAGTTAACCTCGCCACCCGAATACAGAGTGCCCAGACATACCCAATCGGTAAGCTGCGCGGTCTCGTTGGCTTTAGCATCAAACATATAAGCCATTTTGTTTTCTTCACTCTTGGCAACCTTTAATCCAAGCTGTGAAAGAAAATCTACAGAATCCTCATGCGCTCCGAGGGAGCGAATATAGATCTTTACTTTAACCTTGTTATCTGCGTTATTTTTTACGGTGATTTGCTGCGTTAAGGTATCACCGGGCATAACGTCCTTAAAGTTTGGAAACAGATCTGTCAATGAATGATCGCTGCCAGGTTCGAATACGAAGCCACCTGCGTTTCCGCTATAAGTAACCTTTCCATCCGCCGCAGATACCGGCAGAACAGAGGCCATTGCAATAACACAAACAATAAGCAACGTAATAATCTTCTTCATCTACACATCCTCCTTATTCCTTAGGCCAACCGGAGGCGGTATAGGTATTACCATCGGTAATGGGGTTGTTATCACTTTGAACTGCCTGCGCCTTTACGGTAAGACTTAAGGTTTTGCCGATATAGCTGGTGTCAACCTTGTCGCCCACAATCTCAACGTGTGAGAAAATTTGCGGTGTAATTTCGCCGGGCTGTAAAGCGCCGTTATAATAATACCAACCCTCGTGAAGAGTCCAATCAGAATTGTTAATGTTAAGCTTAAAGCATTCATCTGCCGAAAGCTCCTGCGAATTTATGCCGTAAACCGCCTTAACACGTAAATAAAAGGGGTGGTCACAGTCGTTTTCAATAGTAACCTTTTTGCTTACCACGTCACCCGGCACAACGTAAACACCCTTTTCGGGAAAAGGCTTGTCGCCGTCGGTGGTTTCGTGAATTAAAAGGCGAATATTACCAGAGGTAACCACGTTTGTCGCCTTACCAACTGTTGAATAATATGCCAAGGTTGACTGCATTATAAGAGTAACTGCAATAGCTACAAATGAAATTGCAAACAGCCTTAATTTAATTTTATTAAACATAAAGTTACCTCCTTTAAAGCGGAATTTGCTTATTTCAGCAATCAAAAGACAAAAACTTGCGCGGTATAATAGAGAAAAGAAGTATTGTAAATTATAGTTTGTCGCTCGATTTAATTAGTATCACACCGTAGGGAACGGATTAATCCGTTCCGTTTTATATTATGTGGTGTGCGGAATGGATAAATCCATTCCCTACAAATACACAATAAAATTATTGTATAATTCCGAATTTCGCTTAAGCGCTAAACCCCAATCTATTTCGTCGGCTTTGCCGACACCTTACTTTTTCACTTTTACTTCTTACCTCTTACCTCAAAATGCGGAGCATTTTTGCCCTTTGATTGCCGCCCAACCCACCGAGGTGGGTTGGGTAGCGATTTATGTTATACCACTTCTTAATTTGGAACAAATGTCCAATCATAATTATAATATAACAAATATTCAGTTGCTTTTAGTGTGGCTGTGCCATCTGTACAAACTATTGTAGTGCCAGTTACAAGACCACGTTCCCAACCATTTGACTTTTGAATACTCTGCCAATCTGTCCATGTACCATTATAGGTAATTACAAGCTTTTTGGAAATAAGGGCACCACCAACAGTGCTAGCAAATGCATTGGAACCAATAGAGGTTACGGATGAGGGAATTGTTACTTCTTTAAGTCCAGAAGTCATTGAAAAAGCATTATTGCTAATTGTTTCTATACCCTCTCCAATAACGATTTTGCTAACATTGCCATTATTCCATTCAGCTGTCAAATCGTTAATTGTCGTAACTTGAACAGTGTTTACATATCCAGGAATTTCAATCGTACCAGACAAACCAGTTACAGACTCAACCGTATAATATTCAGGTCTACCGTCTTCATCGTCATCGTGAGGTATTAAACCAATATTACCATTGTAACTATAGAATGGATAAATTGTAATATCTTTTGTTATAGTATAATTTTTATTTTCATCAAGGTCTGTATAAGTTACTTTTCCGTTACTATCCTTCTCTCGAACTTCCCAATGGTCGAAGGTCATATTGCCGTATTTTGAGGTTGGATTAGTACTAGGCTTTTCCTTCAAGTCAGAATACTTCGTCTTTTGGGTCTCTGTACTAAAATGCACATTGCCGTCTTCATCAAGCCAACGAACTGTGTATTTATCAGCGTGCTTTGGATATAAAACAATATCCTTCGTATTACCAGCATCAATACTATCAACCGGCACAGAAGCAGCGTTTACCCAACCGCCGAAATTGGTACCTGAATAACTGGAATCCTTTTCAACTAAAGTTTCATATGCCTTTTTCTGAAATTCGCTATTGGTTGCAACCGAAATAGCATTTGCATTATCCATAACATATTGTGTATCCAATGCATTTGAAGCGTTATCCATAAAGGTTACCTTGTATTTGAATGCACGGGAAACCTTATACCATGTGGCATACGGTTTACCTAAAATTTCAATAGGCTCTTCTAAAGTAACCTCCGAAATCTGATAAAATCCTTCGTCTTCTGCCTCCAACTTGATTGAAAAATTATCGAAATCACCGTTAGGTGTACTGGTATAGGTAGGATCCTGACGATATGCTTTGTCAATAAGCATTACACCCTCGTGAATTGTAATAAGGGGTGTTGCACCGTTGTAGAAATCCTTCGCATTAAAAGCACCGTTGTTGCGGTTTTTAATATCATTAGGTGTGTTGTTGTAAAGGAAATAACCGCCGTAAACGTTTATATTACCACCAAAGCCTGCATAGATAAGGGCACGGTTGCTATTTTCATTCGCCATTGTACCGTCAAAACTACCGGGATCAGTAGAGGTGCCTACAGGGTCGCCTGCATAAGAGTCGGCAATAAAAATACCACTAAAAATTTTCGCATATGAAGGTTCGGCATGAGGTGCCCAAACTGCATAGATTGAGCTTTCCATTTTGATATAACCGGTTTTATTTTCACTATTATCACGAATATTCAAGCTTCCGTTTGCACCAACGTAGAATAATGCACCAACGTCGCTGTTAGAATTGTACTTATCGCCACAAAAAACGGTAATACTATGACCGTTAAGGTCAATTGCAACGTTTTGACTAACAATATTAACAGCGTTATAATACTTAGGAATATTGTTGGAAAGATAAGCGTGGGCAGGGTCACGGTCTGATGGTTTATTATTTAATGTAGTATTGCTAAGATTAATTTCGATAGGACCGGTAAGCACAATATTTGCATTATCATTTCCTACAGCATCACGAAGTTCTTGAAGAGTATCTACTTCGGCAATATCCGCTGCAACTGCAAACGGGCTGAAGCTTGCGGTTTTGAAGGTTATAGTACCTTCAACCTCGTCATAAACGGCATCGGTAAGCAATTCGTTTTTATGGTACGCTTTGATTGATGCAAGACCCTTAGGTGCAGCAATAACAACTGTTACAAGCTGGTCGCCCTTAAGGTTTGATTTTAAGTTAGTTACGTCAATATCGTAAGCAAAGCTTTGGGTGTTTTCACCCGCTTCAATATAAGAATCAATCGCGCGGATAGTAATGGTTACGGGCTTATCCTTATTAGCAATTGCGCTTGCAGGAACACTTGCCGCAACAATTTTTACACCCTTGTGGTAAATTGAAAAATTAACCGAATCTGCACCGTCGTTTAAATATTTACCCTGCGAGGTTAATATGCTTTTATCTACAAAATATTCAAAAAAGGAATTTTTATCGTACTGATTACCAAAGCTGTCCGATTCGGAGGTGTGCTGTGTTGCAAAAATGCGGATATCAAACGCGCCGCCAAGTGAAAGGTTTTGGTATTCGTTGCCGGCTTCCTCGCGCATTTTTAAAGCAATGCCAAGGTAGGCAGCTTCTTTAGCTTCTAAGGTGCCTTGTGTGGTTTCTTCAATTGAATTAATAAAGGTTTTTAAGCTACCAACACAGGTATAGCCTTCAAGGCTGCGGTTTGCGGGGTAACCAATTTCGCTTTCACTGGGACGAACGTAAACGTCAATAACGTCCGCAAGGATAGAAAGCTGCTTTTCGGAATAGAACTTTGCAACCCATTTAAGTGCAAGGTTACCTTCGTTTTCAACCTTTAAAATCTTAGTGTCAACATAGCCGGGTTCCCATTTGTCATAATCAAAAATGGGGGCTTGTGTTGCTTTAAGTGAATTCCACTCGCCTGTTTCCTTATCCAATAGCTCGAGGTCAACCTTTAAGGTACCCGATTGGATTTTATTTGCAAAGGAAGTAACACTGTCTGTAAACCAGGCAAACGTACTGCCAATAAGCATTGAAACTGAAAGAACGAGTGCTAAGCCACTAAATAATAATGACTTTTTAGTTTGCTTCATTTAACTTCCTCCTTGTTATTCTTTAGTAACGGTCCACCAACCGCTTTCGTCTAATTCAACCTTGCAGCCTTCGCCAAGAGTAATATCTTCAGTAAGTTGTGTTCGAGGGTCGAATTCAAAGGTGCCGCCGTTAATTACAATTTTGCCGCCATCAAATGCATACAACCAGTTTGAAGATGCTTTACTTCCGCCCTTGCCGAAGGTACCGCCATTTACAGTAATGAGTGCATTACCCTGAGAGCAAAGAACACGATGCCTTGCATAGGTTCCCGCATATCTGAAATCGCCATCGTTAATAACAACCTCGGCTTTATTGTTTGGATCATAGCTGGCAGCATATACAAAATAGCCGCTGTTTGTTTGATAATTGGTTGTAGTTACCTTTGCACTGTTGATGGTACATAAGCCACCTTGTACGTTTATGCCACCGCGTTCGGCGTGTAAAGTAAGGTCGTTAATCGTAACCTCGCCTTTTTTAACGTGGAAGCCGTATTTTTCACCGGTTACAAAAATATTCAAGCTTTCAATTAAAAGGTTGCCGTGGTTTTCGATAGAACCGTACATTTCAGAACGAATTGTACCCTCACCTTTAATTGTAAGTTTACCGTAGTTAACAATTGCGTATGGGGCATCTTGCTCCTTCACAAGTGTGGAGGTGTTCATATTAAGGATAAGGCTGTTATCCTTAGCAAGCTCTTCATTAACACCTTCAATGTACATATTTACAATTCTGCCCATGCCGCCGTCTTCAAATGCTTTTTGAAGGGTTGTAAGGTCATAAATATCGTGTACCTGACCCAAGAAAGCGTCGGCATCGTATTGATTGTCAAAGCTATCATTTTCATGGGTGTATTGGGTTGCAAATAAGTTTATGCCAATATCAACAGTGGGTGCCTTTTCACCGGGCATTGTATTTGCTTCATTGCCAACCGTTTCAGGCATTGTAAGAACAATTGCAACTACCTGTGCGGTATCTTCACCGGGAAGAATGGGCCTGTTTTTACAAATGACAGATTTAGCTTCCTTAAGTGTGGTAAGTGTTACGTTGCTTAATGCGCTTTCACGGGTGCCAAAAAGTGCAGGCATAAGAATGTTAGCATAGTTGAAGCCGTCGTGGTATTCATCCTGAATGTAGGTGCCAACGTAAAGATAGTCGGTAATTCTGAATTCGTCACCGTATACGTTTATTGATTTTTTATCATTATCAATATTTAACGAAAGCATATACTTAAGCGCTAATGACCCCGCATTAGATACTCTCAAATACACAACCTCGGTATATCCAGGCTCATAAAGCGCACCCTCTTTGAAAATCTTGGTGGTTTCATCAACAGGAGCCCAATCATCAGCCCAATTCGTCTTATACTCGAGAACAACATCTAATGTACCGGATTGAATAACGTTATTTGCACTTGTAACGCTATCAGTAAACCAGGCGAACGTACTACCAATGAGCATAGATATGCACATGAGAAGTGAAAGAGCGCTCATAAGCAGCGCACGCTTGGTACTTTTGGTTTTAGTCATTGCTCTAACCTCCTTTTCTAAGGAATAAAGTAAAATTTTTAATAGTGCCTTTTTGCCTTGGATTCAGTCCTCGGCAATCAAAAGACACAAGCTTTCTTTCTTATGCCCTTTGCTTGCCGCCCAACTCCCGAGGGAGTTGGGTGGGTTTTTAAACCAAAAAACGGTTTATTTTACAGTTGCATTTGCAAGATTGCTAGTTACGAGAGTTGCGAGATTGTCTGCGGTAAGAGCCACACCGCCAATGGTGCAGTTCTCAAAGGTAACTGCACCTATAGCATCAACCTCAAAGCCAGCCTCAAATGCACAGTTCTTAAAAGTAGTAGGACCGTAAGGACGGCAGAATGCATAGCCATTGCCTTCACCAAAGTTGCAGTTGGTATAAACAACTTCCTTGTGAACATCAGAATGGCTGGTCCAACCGTTCAAGGTAGAGTTGCTGATGTATACACCGTAATCCTTGCTACCGCCATCGGAGTTGAAGGTATAAACAGTGCCATCAATAATAACGTTGTCAATATAAACGTCAGCAGTTGCACTACCCATGAAAATACCGCGCATAGCGCTGTTGATGGTCAGGTTCTTAATGGTACCGCCCTTAACGTGCACTGCACAGCTCCAAGTAGTCCATGCGTCGTTAACAGTCAAAGTTTTGCCATTGCCATCAAGAACGCCGCCGTTGACAGAGACACCGGTAGCGCCCTTGTAGCCACTGTTTGCGGCGGTATTATTTGCGCTGAATGTGAGGTCATCGGTCAGAAAAGCATTGCCGCCGTTTGCAAGAGCAGCGTCAAGATCGGTAGCGTTCTTTACCTGAGTCACCGAAACCGCATCACTGCCATCGGCTGCGGCACCGAGAACCTTAACTTTGTAACCATATGCAGAGTTCTGAGCAGCATAAACTCTGGCAGCTACAGTTGTATTCTTAACGTAAATGGTAATGCCGGTTGCGTCACCGTTATCGGAATGAGTTGCAAACTGGCTTCCGGTAAAGGTCACATCATCACCTAAAAGATAGATGCTAGTGAGGTTCGGGCAAGAACGGAAAGCATAGTTGTCAAACGCCACATTGCCCTTAACGGTAACGGTAGTTAGGTTTGCCATATCTCTGAAAGCACCCTCATCAATTACCTTAACATTTGCAGGAATGGTAAGTTCAGACATACCTGTTTGTTTAAAGGCCTGCTCACCGATATAAGTGAGAGTAGAGGGGAAATTGATCGATGTAAGAGTTTTCATGTTGATTGCTCTTGCATTGATTTCCTTAACACCCTCAGGAAGAGTAATGCTCTCAACGGAAGAATACTTGCTGAATACCGGTCCGTTGGTATCATTTTTATCTTTAGCAATACCGATAACAGTTACGCCGTCCGGTACAGTAAAGCTTGAACCTACGTTACCGTAAGGAACACTTCTGAGAACAACATTACCATCATTTAAGTAATAGTATGTATTACCGTCTATTATCTGAATGTCCTTATCAGGAACGTCGATATCATCGTAGTTCTCGTCAAAGCTGTCTTTCTCAACATTGTCCTGAGTAGCCATCAAAACAACCTTGAAATCAGAACCGATAGAAAGTCCCTGATACTCGTTGCCGGCAGTTTCCTGCATTTTAAGGGCAATGGTTACGGTGTCAGCGGTATTTGCTTTAAGGTCACCAGCCATATTAGCAGGCATACCTTTCAAAATATCGCTTAAAGTACCAACTTTGGTGAGTTCAGTCATTGCTCTGCTTGCCAAAGTATATTCACCCTCAGCAAAATACACATCGATAACATCAGCGAGTTCACTTACTTCGCCATTTGCTGCGATATTCAAGTTATACTTGAGAGCCAATGTGCCGACATTGCTGATCTTAATGTTCTTTGCTTCAACATATCCGGGCTCCCAAAGATCATAATTAAAGATTGCACCAGCAGAAGCATCTTTGTATGTTTTCTGTGCACCATTGGTGGTGGCATCTTTCCACTCCATAGTTACATCGAGTGTACCGGACTTAATGATGTTACCCGAAGAGGTAACAGAGTCAGTGAACCAAGCGAAGGTACTACCAATGAGCATAGACACACACATGAGGAGTGCTAATGCGCTCATCAAAAGAGCGCGCTTTGTAGATTTTTGCTTTGTCATTTTTAATGACCTCCTTTTCATATTTGTCGGCGCTAATTGAAACTGCAATTCCCAACGCCGACAAACGGGTGCAGTTAGGTTTTTATTGTTTAAGGCAGTCATTTATAAACCTAAAAATTAAAGACCACTTGTTTGTTGGTGTTGCTATTAGTTGATAGCCATACCAACTGTCTGGAATGCATCGTAGGCGCTATTTCCCACGTTTTCGCTCTGAACAGCCTGTGCCTTCACATCAATCGTGAAGCCCCAGATGCCGTCATCGTCGAAGTGAGAAGCATGCTCCTGTGTCATGGCCTCGGGAATCTCTACCCCGGTAAAGACACTAAAGGAATCCCCGGATTTGAGAATGTCATTAAAGTAGAGGACATACTGAATGCTTTCACCAGTATTATCCATAGTGGAATTTACAAGATCCCACTTGGCAGAGTCAAAGCCAACAAAATGCTGACGAATATCATATGTATCGAAATCAGCACCGGTGGATTCAACAATATTCTTCCATACGGCTTTATCGCTTATTGTGATAATCACTCTGATATACTGATCGTAATGACCGGTATTCTTTACGATAGCGTCCTTTGCCAGTTTGTCACCGGGAAGGATGTCATCGTAAGTAATTCCTTTCTGATATTCCTCGGGATTACCATCCCCATCGGAATCGTATTTCTCGTAGACATCTACGGAGAAAATGTCATCAGGATTGTTATCCTCAGAATCAGCGACATAGAAATTGTTGGTTACGCTATCTTGTGCGCTAAACCATGCCAATGAACCCATAGAAAGAATGGCTACCAAGCAAACAGCAAGAGCAGTCACAAACACCTTTTTCTTCGTCATTTTTATTTGTTTTTCCTCCTTTCTGCGAGTATCTATTTCAAATTCATGCCTATTGGAATTCCTTTATAGGCACGAATGTGAAACCATATTTATTTACTCTTATCACATTCTTTTTGTGATGCAAGCTGAGCAAGCTCGCCTGATGAGTAATGGGCCGTTTCTGATTTAAGGCGTTCAATTTCAGCCTTTAGTCGTTCATTTTCTTCAGTAGTAGAATCAATTTCTGTTCGGACAGCGGAAGCTTCTTCATCTTCATCCTCTTTTTTCTTCTTACCAATCATATCGGGCAGGAAAACAGCGAGAATTAAGATAATACCAACGCCGATGGTGATATACATACCGGGAGGATTCTGAACAAAGTCAGAAACATAGCCAAGCTTAGGAATGGAGAACCGAGGCACACCGATCACATTATTAAAATGCACCGGTTCACTGTCTTCAATCTCGTTGGCAAGACCCTTCGTATATAGATGCTGATTTTCAGCATCTACTCTCACAACTCTGTGGGTGGCAACTACCAAATCTTCGTTTAGGATAAAAGTAATATCATCACCCACTTCAATTGTGTTCACATCTACCTTTTTGACATAAATTAAATCTCCCACGCTGTATTCAGGCTCCATACTACCGGAAATAACGGTATAACATTGATATCCCATAATGCGTGAACCCATTAAGAATACTGCACAAAGAACCATTAGCACTACTAAAGCCGTAGACACTATGCTCCATATTTTCTTTAAAGTAGTCATATATTTAATCCCTTCTCACAGCTTATCAGCAATCAAAAGGCATAAACACGTAGCTTATACCCTTTGATTGCCGCCCATCCAACATGGATGGGACGGCGCGAGGTAAAATGTTTGAAGACAAGACACATTTTTTACCACGCTTACTACAGAGAATCACTCTGTTTGTAAGTAAATCAATATCTAACGAACGGAATTAGTGATAACCACAATCTCCGTCTTTGACGAATCCAGTGCCTACGTTCGGCGCCGGTTGTTCTTCCTATTTCACTATTTAAGTATCTAAGTTCCGAGGAAAAATCGTTAATGAATGTCACCAAACCAAACAAAACTATAATCAGGAAAAAAGCGGCAACTATGCCAATGAGCCAATACAGCTCTGTATCAGGGTTATTTTCTGGCATCACTATCTCCTAAATTCTTGGTGCATTGTTCATCGGTTCGGTCGTCGGTTCCTGCCATACTGCATGCTGCACATATAAAGAAACCGATTATTGCGCCTACAAGGACGCCTAATAAAAACTTTAACATTGTGACATCAACTACTTTCTACAAGAGAGGTTTATACTTGTTCTGTTTCAGCACCGGGTGCTGTGTCGTATACAGTATCATCAGGTGTGTCGTTCGCCGATTCAACTGCTACTGCCACGAGCTGTTGACCTTCAAGCTGTGCTTTGAGAGCCTTGAGTTCTTCCAGCATCTTGGCATTTTCTGCTTTTTCAGCATCGATCTTATCTCTTTCAGCCTGCATTTCTTCCATTTGCTCCTTCTTATATCTTCGGAACAGGTTAAAGAACTTCACGCCTTCATAAATGATAATCAGCATAAACGGTGTGAAGATACACACGAAATAACCAGGCGTGGTCTTTAAGAAATTAAAGAATGTTCCAAGGCCAGGAATGTTACTCTCATACTTTCCTAATACATAAGGATATGTAACGATGGTCTCATCGTCCGTATCCGTTGTTGTACCGTAAGTAATGAAGCCGGGGTTTCCCTCCGCATCTGTGGTCAATTTGCGGATCTTATGGGTGATGGTCTCACCGAAACTGTCAGTATCCTGCGACATAAAGGTGATGATGTCACCTACATTTAGAGCAGATGGATCAACCTCTTTGACAAGGATTAAATCACCGGCATTAAAATCAGTAGCTGACATAGAGTCTGAATTGACTATGTACATCTTAAACCCGAATAGATCTCTGTCGTTTATATTAAATGTAGTAACCGAGACAACCGTAAAGATCATCATGGATACTGCAAGTAATACAATTAACCAGACAATGGTGGTTTTGATTATGTTAAATACTTTTTTCACAATATACCCTCTCTTTATTTTTAGTTATCCAAAACAGTCTCCGTCGCTTCTTTATTACTCCATGATAGTTGCGACTCCATCGCTGAATACAGCACTCTGAAAACATCGTCCGCCGTTTCATCGTTATCGGGAATTTCGTTGCGCAGAATTTTAATAATGGTGGAGTATACAATATCGAGGATACGGTTAAACATACGCCATACATCTGTACCCGGCTTGAAGGCAGGGGTGAAGCTCTCTATAACTTCAGAGTATGCCTTTCTTCGTTTCAGCGGTGAATAGGAGTTATAATATTGAGAGTAATAATACTTAATAAAAAAAGAACATTTATCGTAATCAAGAATATTCTTCCAACAACTTCTAAAGAATATGTGGCACCTTTCCTCAATGTCGATGCCTTTCATCTGCATAATAGGTTCGTATTTTAGGATGCATGCAATAAGTTCGTTATCTATTAAGGCAAACGTTTGTGCAAACAAATCATCCTTATCCTCAAACGTGCGATAAATATACACCTCATTAACGCCGGAATGGGCTGCTATGGCCTTAGTGGTAGCTTTATGAATACCCTCAGTAGCAACCACATGGATGGCACTTTCCATAAGTTTTTGACGTATCTCTTCCTGTTTCATTTCCTTTTTCCCCTTTGTAAGTGTTTACTACAAATTTCAGCAAAAAATAACAAACGCCAAGCGTTTGTGCTTTGGGTACACATAGTCTTTTTAGAGGGGCGGCATTATTTATAAATTTATGTTAAATATTTTTATGTTATGAATAATATTTAAGGTTTGATGAGTGGTTCGACATTCACGATGCTTTCTTTACCGCATCGTTTGCATTTAATCGGCAGATTTTTAATTTCTGTGTCGGGAAGCAACCATAGTACCGTGTGCTTACCGCATAAAGGGCAAAGAAATCGTCGCCGTTCTGCTTTTATATCGTTGTCTATTGGTTTGTGCTGTAATGTGTTTTGCAAATGGGGTCACCTCGTTTTGTGCTCGGTTGTGTCAAATAACCTCAAAAAAAGAAAAGCCTGTACCATAATCGTATACAACGATTAAATGGCACAGGCTCTTAGGCTCAGGCGCTGGGGTTGGTTCTGCATATTATGCAGAGGTACTAAACTCACTCTATTAAGATTATGTGTTTGCTTAAATTATAACGACTGTGGGCAACTAATGGTTATTATGTTACGGCTTGTGGGGCTAAAAAACCGATGTTAAAAAACATCGGCAACACATAATGGTTATTATGTTGTTCATAAAGCCGAACAAGCATGTCTCGTTACTTTTTAAGTACGAGGTATTATAACATAATACATATGAAAAAACAAGCGGTTTTTCAAAAAAATTGAGATTTACATAAAATTAACGGATTTTGGGCGTGAAAAATACGACCTTTTGGTTATTGTTTTCAAAAGGTCTGATTTGTTGTACCTATTTTTAGCTGCCTTTAAGCATTTAATGAAGGTATACTGTCTATTCTTATTGTTTAATACAACATAATAACCATTATGTGGTATTCAACCGCTGCCAATGTGTAGCGGTTTTATTTTTTATATAATCAGTCGCATATTTTCCATACGGCGCTGATGCTCAGCACCAGTTGTGATTATATAAATGCGTGTGGTGTTTATATTGGAGTGACCGAGAATATCTGCTAATTTTGCAATATCTTTTTCAATACCATAAAAAGTCCTTGCAAACAGGTGCCTCAGATTGTGTGGAAATACCTTTTGCGTAGAAACACCGGCCTGTTCACACAACCTCTTCATTTCTCTCCAAATATTACTGCGGTCAAGCGGTTTACCGCTTTTGGTCACAAAAATAATTCCGGAGCTTATTTTCTGTTCTGTAGCATATCGAAGCAGTTTCTTTTGCAAAGCCTTGACAATAAATATCTTTCTCGTCTTACCTTTGCAGGAAACCACTGACTCACCTCGCCTAACAGCCTCCACCGTGATACTCTGCAATTCACTGACACGAATGCCTGTCCCGCAAATCGTTTGAACGACGAGGGAAAGCCGTTCGTTTTTCTTTCGCTCAGCTGTTCTTACAAGAGCCGTATATTCCGCTTTGGTGAGTTCCTTTTCTTCGGAACAGTACGTTTCTTTTTGCACCTTAAACTGTTTTACACAAAGATCGTACCAGCCGAGAAATCGAAAAAAGGAATTGAGAGCCGCCAACATTGAATTAGCGCTGCGTATAGCGTAGTTCTCCTCCAGCATTCCTTTATATTTAAGGACTAACCCTTTGTCTAATGTTTGGTTGGCAGCGTACTCCACAAAACAACGAATATCGTGCATGTATTTCTGTATGGTTGCATCGGCCTTTTCGTTCTCAATCAGATATTTCTCGAACGAATTTATTTTTTGATTGGTAATAATTCTTTTTTTCATACCAAAACCTCCGTTTTTTCTTCTATTTTACTATTAGTTTGCGTCAAAGTGATTAACTTAAACCTTTGGTCTAAAAACGAAGTTTGGGCATATTAAATTTTTCAGAGCCTATTGAGATTTACTTATCTAAAATATTGATTACCAGAATACCTTTTCGTTGTGAATAAACGATAGTGTTTTTCGTCCCACTTGGACTGCCGTTCCATACGGCAATTACTGTTAAGTTAACAACCCCGCCTGTGCAAATCGCAAAGACGGGGTTGTAGTATATTCTAATCTCACAATATTTGATTTGTAATTATTTAATTGCTTGATAACGGTTCATTACAAAATCAACAATTACTTGTGATTTCACTTTCATATTAAGTTTGCTGATAACTTTCTTAATCATCTGCTCTGTGAGTTTTGGCAAGTATTCCTTATATTCAGGATATTTTTCCATTAGTTCTTTAAAGAGAGTTATTAAAAGGTCATTTGCAGATTTGCTTGTTGGATAACCGCGGGCAATAAGTGCCATATTGTTATCAAAGTTAGGCGCAAGTCCTAACAGTTCACCTGACTTAGCATCACGCATTAAACCGAAGTTACCCGTGTGTCTATCGGGGTTAGCGGTGATGGTATCAAGGAAAATCATTTTAATATAATCGGGGATTGCTTTGGGACAAAGTTCCTTAAGTTTTTCAACAACCTTAATATAATCTTCCTCGTCACCCATAAAGGATGAAGCCGGTTCAAATATGACCTTTGCCGAATCGGTAAAATCAAGCGACTTAACGCATTTATCGCCTTTTTCGTAATGGGCCATATTCATTTGGAGTGCCTTACCTAACTCATAAACAAAAAGCTCTGAGAACTGCTCTTTTTGGTTGGCAGACTTATAAATCCACCATTTTCCATCTTTGAGTTTCCAACACTTTTCAAAGCTACCGATATTGGTAAGCTCGGGTGTTTTTGTATCCTTACGTTTTGCGGCAGAATTGAAACTCGAATAAAGTCCACGTAGCGCAAGATTGGAGAAATAGTCTTTATTAAAGCGAACATCTTCGTATTTTAAATCACTACCGATTGCTCTAACCCAATAGGTATCAGTAATGGTTGCAGCATTAACGTGAAGTACAGTTGAAACATCGTCTTTTTCAGCAAGTCGTAATGCCTTCTTAAGCAGACGGGAGTTTGCTCTGTGTGAATCGATAGCTCTTGTTTCAAGCCAAGATTTAGCATCGTTTACACGCTTTAAGTATAACGGCAATAAATCATTGTTCAAAACTTTAAGCTCGTTATCTTTCCAAACAGCAACAACTGTATCACGACTCAAAATCTCAAAATCCTTCATAAACTCTTTCTCCTTTCCTTTTTAGTATTTAGTACATTATACAACATATAACCTTAAAATTCAACTGTAAAGCACCATAATTATTTTATGCGTTAAATCCGTATCTTTTGAAAGTTGATAGGAAATTCTATAAGTATAACTATTTCTTTAAGAAAGTAAGGTTGGTTAATATAGGATATTTTAAAGGTTGGTACTTTAAATGCACTACTCAAGACAAAACTATTGCATTTATACCTGCATATCATTATAGCAATAACAAAAAATCTGCTTCCCTACAGATAATAACTGATAGCAATGCATTAAACATAACCTTCGACACATTAGAATATCATGAAAAGCCGCTATATATAAAAATAGGCAATTGCGTATTCTCTGACAAAGGAATAATTCTTGATTATAAAGATGGTGCCTTAACGATTGTGGGCAAGCTTTGTTTTGAACAACTAACCCCTATTTGCTATGACATTATGGGACCGTTTATGTATGTGCCGTTTATGCAGTGCAGACATAGTGTATTCAGTATGTCACATAAAATCTACGGTGAAATTAAGGTAAATGATCAACTTTATTATTTTGAGAATGGGACAGGATATATTGAAGGTGACCGCGGTTGTTCATTCCCGAAAAAATATATTTGGACACAGTGTTGTTTTGATAAAAATTCACTCATGTTATCAGTAGCTGACATACCTTTTTTAGGAATTAATTTTACGGGTATTATCGGTGTTGTTCTACTTAATGGAAAGGAATATCGAATTGCCACTTACCTCGGTGCTAAGGTAAAACAAGTTGACAAAAACACGGTTACGGTAAAGCAAGGAAGCTTTGAGTTAACTGCCACATTGTTGAAAAAGAACACACAACCGTTGGCGGCTCCCACAAATGGTGATATGTGTAGAACAATACACGAAAGTGCATCTTGTGAGGCATATTATCGATTTTGTCATAAAAATAAAGTTTTATTTGAGTTCACCACCGATAAGGCAAGCTTCGAATTTGAATATTGACGTAAAATGGCGAAAACCCGCTTAAATAGCGGGTTTTCGGGGTATTTGATATTGAATTTTCACGGCAGGTGTTGGACCTAATCTGTAGTATTAGTTAACCCGCCGTGGCCTGCGTCAAGTATTATTTGAGGTCGGTTATCAGGAATTGCAGATACATTAACTGCTTGTTTGTTATCGGCTGTAAAAAAGCAAAGCACACAAATACAAGAAATTAAGATTATGACGGTTAATTTTTTATTATTAAAAATCACATTATCACTCCGTAGTTAACTACTGTTTTAAAATATGATTTTTAAAGAGTTAATAGAATTAATATTTATATTATATTCTAAATCAAAGCTTTTTTCAACAGTATAATCTGTCGTGTTAATGATTTTTTTGGAGCGAAAAAAACAGTCGGTAAGCTTTTGAAGCTTACTGACTGTTTTTAAATATTTATTGGAATTATTCTGTTACTTCTTCTACAGCTTCTGCTACAGGCTCTTCGGGAGTCTCGTATACAGTTTCATTCGCTTCTGTTACGGTAGGCTCTTCTTCCTTTACTTCGGGCTCTAAGAGAGCACGGATAGAAAGGCTTACACGTTTCTTCTCAAAGTCAACAGCAGTAATCTTAGCGTCAACCTCTTGACCTACAGTTAGCTCGTCCTGAGGTTTAGCAATGTGCTTGTTAGCAATCTGTGAAATATGGATAAGACCGTCAATGCCGGGGATAATACGGGCAAATGCGCCGTATGTAGTCATACTAACGATAGTTACCTTAACAGTATCGTCAACATTGTAGTTGTTTTCAAAGATAACCCAAGGATTTTCCTCTGCCTTTTTATAGCCCAAGGAAATCTTTTTCTTTTCAGGGTCGATAGCCTTTACGTATACCTCAACAGTATCGCCGACTAAAACAACCTCAGAGGGGTTTTTAATTCTCTGCCATGAAAGTTCAGAAATGTGAACCATACCGTCCACACCGCCGATGTCAACAAAAGCACCGTAGCTTGTAAGAGACTTAACTGTACCTGTGAAATGGTCACCTACAGCAATCTCAGCCCAAAGCTTATTCTCGGCTGCCTTTCTCTGCTCACGGAGTACGCTGCGGATAGAACCAACAGCTCTGCGACCGCGGCCGATTTCGATGATACGGAAAGAAACTTCCTTGCCCTTAAGGTCATCTAAGGATTCGTTTCTGGAAGCGGTAGCCTGAGAAGCAGGGATAAATACTCTTACATTGTTAGTGTAAGCAACAACGCCGCCCTTAATAATCTCCTTAACGTAACCAGTAACGATTTCACCGGAGTCCTTAGCAGCTACTATATTGTCCCAACCGGCAATAGCATCGTAACGGCGTTTTGAAAGCATTGCGGTTCCTTCCTGATCACTGATCTTCATAATGATAAGATTTAGCTTATCGTCTACCTTTACCTCATCCATAAGCTTAGTATCAGGATTAGAAGAATATTCAGCAGCGGTAACATATCCTGTAACACCTCTGCCGATGTCCACTGTGATTTCAGTGGGGTTAACAGCAATAACTGTTCCCTCTACTTTCTGGTCGCCTGTTAAGCTACTGAGAGAAGCTTCGAATGCCTCTTCGTCTGTCATTTCTTCGAAGCTTTTTTGAACAGATTCTTTTACCTCCATCTGTTCTTCAACCGGTTGTAAATTTTCCGACATGGTATAAATTACCTCCTTTATAATACCTGCAGGTGTAGATGCACCCGCAACCACTCCAACAGAAACACAATCACTAAAGTCTACACCTGCGAGCTCATCAGCAGTTTCAACAAAATGAGTGCGTTCACAGTTATGCCGACAAACATCGTAAAGCTTGGCTGTGTTAGAGCTGTGCTTACCGCCCACAACAATTATAACGTCATTAACGCGGGAAAGCTTATCGGCTTCACACTGTCTTTTGGAAGTAGCATTACATATTGTATCAAATATTTGAGCATTTGTACATACTTTTTTTAATTTTTTTTGATATTTATCCCAAATTTCTGCGTTAAAAGTGGTCTGAGATACCATAATAATGGGTTTTTCGGCAATATTTTCGTGAGAATTCAGTAAATTTTCCAATTCCTCAAGGTTTTGAAGAGTATAACACTCACCGAAGCAGTGACCGATTATGCCTTTAACCTCCTGATGATTGGGATCACCTGCTATCAGGGTAATATATCCATTTTTGCTTTTTTCACTTACAATATTATGGATTTTAGCCACAAAAGGGCAAGTGGCATCGGCAACCTTTATATTGCATTTTTGCGCATCTTTCATTACCTGACTTGAAACACCGTGAGAGCGAATAACTAAGGTTTCACCGTCAGCCACTTCCTCGGGGCATTCGACTATTCGTACGCCCTTTTTTCTTAATTCTTCCACCAATTGAGGATTATGAATAATTGGACCTAAGGTGCAAACCTTTTCGCCCTTTTCCAATAAATCATATACCATATTAACTGCTCGGTTGACACCAAAGCAAAAGCCTGCGGTTTCGGCTAAGGTTATTTTCATTTTCTGTTTTCTAACCCTTCTTTTACTATTTTTAGAATAAGCTTTAAAGAATCTTCTAAATCGTATTCGGTGGTATCTGCTACAACGGCATCGTCTGCCTGCTTTAAGGGAGCGGTTTTGCGGTTCATATCGTTATAGTCACGCTGTACCATATCGTCATAAACTTCCTTGTAGGTTACCTTTACACCCTTTTCGCAAAGCTCCTTATATCTGCGTTTCGCTCTTGATTCGGCTGTTGCTGTTAGATAAATTTTAACGGTGGCATCGGGTAATACTACGGTGCCTATATCTCTGCCGTCCATTAAAACATTGTTTTCTCTGGCTAACTTTCGCTGCATCTCAAGCAGAAATTCTCTGACCTGAGGTTTAGCCGATACTGCAGAAGCCATCATAGAGGCTTCTGGTGAGCGAATCAAGTCGGAAACATCCTCACCGTCAAGAAAAACACATTGAATACCATCTACAAAGCGTATATCTACCTGAGTGTTTTTAAGTATAGCGTCAATATCACAGTTAAGCTCAGTGTCGGCCCCCTCACGGGAAAATTTAAGACCTACAGTGCGATAGAGTGCGCCTGTATCAACATAAATAAATCCTAATTTTTCGGCGGCCTTACGGGATAGCGTACTTTTACCTGCGCCTGCAGGGCCATCTATAGCTATTGAAATCATATAATTTCTCCTTTAAATATTTTGTCCGGCTAAATAGCCTGTTGAAAAGGCTATTTGTAAATTAAAGCCGCCTGTAAAGGCATCGGTGTCTATTATTTCACCTGCAAAGAAAAGTCCTTCTATAAGCTTTGATTCCATGGTAGTAGGATTAATTTCTTTAACCGAAATTCCGCCGCTTGTTATAATAGCCTCTTCAATAGGGCGGAAGCCTGTTATATGCAGTGTAAAATTTTTGAGAAGGTTACCTAAACGGCTTCGCTCTTCACGGCTTATCTGATTTATCTTGCGGTCGGCAGATATTTCGGATAAGGATACTATAATAGGTATAAGGCTTTTTGGGAGTAGCTTGTCCAAAGAATTTGAGAAATCTTTATTAGGCTGTTCGCTGAAATCCCGTAAAATTCGTTTATCCAACTGCTCTATGGTTAGCGCCGGTTTCAAATCTATTACAGCGGTATATTTTTTTTTACCCAATTTTCTGATGTAAGCCGAGGAGCTTAGCACTAAGGGTCCTGAAATACCAAAATGGGTGAAAAGCATTTCGCCCTGTTCACTGAAAATCGGTTTTTTCTTATCCTCTTCAAAAACAGAAAGGTTAACATTTTTAAGGGAAAGCCCCGAAAGTCGGCTGCAAAATCCTTCATGGCACTGCAGCGGCACTAATGAGGGTTTAATTTCGGTTACGGTGTGACCTAAGCTTTTTGCTATTCTATAGCCGTCGCCTGTAGAGCCTGTAACTGGGTAGGACATTCCGCCCGTGGCTAAAACCACACTGTTTGCTGAAATAAGCTCACCGTCACTAAGAGTAACGCCCGTTATCTTGCCGTTTTCACAATTAATTGAAGTAACTGTTTTACTGATTATTTTAATACCACGCTTCTTAGCGGCAGAAACAAGTGCATCTACAATATCCACTGCTTTATCCGAAACGGGAAAAACTCTGTTACCACGCTCGGTTTTTAAGGGCACACCATTTTCTTCAAAAAAGTTCATTACATCATGCGGAGAAAATTTCGAAAATGAAGAATACAAAAAACGTGCATTTTTTGGAATATTGGCTATAAGAGTATCTAAATCGCAATTGTTTGTAACATTACAGCGACCTTTGCCTGTTATCATAAGCTTTCTGCCTGCGCGTTCATTTTTTTCAAGTACGGTAATTGAGGCAGCTAAGCCTTTATATTTATCTGCCGCAGTTATTGCCGCCATAAGTCCCGACGGTCCTGCACCTATAATGATAATACGCTTCAATATTTCACCGCCCTCATTATTATAACTTTAATATTTTACACCAATTTTAATTAAAAGTAAACTACAAAAATCCTATAAGCTTGTCTTTTATGCAAATTCTCATTGCTTTAAGTTTCCTGAATAGTTATTCTAAGAAATATTCTGTAATTTACTGTTAAAATTACATAAAAATGAGCCATTTTGTCAATATACAGCTAAAATTACAGTAAATTCGACTGTTTTCACTCTTAGTTTTTTTCGCATTATTCTAAAATAAAACAGAAGTTGGTTTATTTTGACAAGGATTATGCAAAAGGAAGAAGAGAGTAATTGAAAAATTAAAAAAGCAGGTTTACAAACGTTTCAGCTTTTTTCTTTCTCTGTGGTAGGAGGATGGTTGAAATGAGTAATTTACTGCTTATAAAGCTTATCAAAAAGTTTAGAAGTCGTGATATGACAGCTTTTGCTGTTATTTACAAGGAATTTGAGGGATTAATTCTTTATTATTCTGCAAAGCTGGGAGGTGAAGATTATTCACAGGAATTGACGATTTTTTTAATAGAGCTACTTTACGATTTGAAAATAACGGATTTTAAATCTGACAGCTCGGAAGGGGTTAAAAGGTATATTGCGGTTTCGTTAAGAAATAAATACATAGCACTTTCTAAGGAAAAGCAAAAATACGATACACTCTGCAAAGAGGCTTATGAAAATGATTTTTGCTATTACTCTTCAGCTGATGAGCGGCTGTTATTGGAGGATATGCTTAAAGGTCTTTCGCAAAGACAAAGACTTGTTGTTGTTTACAAATACATTTACGGCTACAGCGATGCCGAGTTAGGAGTAATGTTTAATATAAGCAGACAAGCTGTCAATCGACTCAAAAACAGAGCAATATGTATTTTGCAGGAATATTATATAGGTGGGAAGGATAAAGAATTAAGATATGTAGTAAATAAATAAATCATCCACCCAAAATTTATTTAACGGAGGAAAAATAAAATGAATAGTCCATATAACGGAAAATTCAGAGTATCACAGATATTCAAGGGAACAATCCATGACGGCCTTGACATGGTAGGTATTGAAAGCAAAGAAATACACAGCACTGTAAACGGAACGGTTGAAAAAGCAGCATGGGAAAATCCCCTTAACCGCAAGCAGGGTTTTGGACTTTATGTTCGTATTCGTAAGGATGATAGTGTAGATAAGTATTATTACGGACATCTCTCCCAAGTGAGGGTAACTGCCGGACAGCAAGTTAAAATAGGTGATGTGATAGGAATAGAGGGCAGTACCGGAAATTCTACGGGATCCCACTGCCATTACTGTATCAGAGGAAACGGCCTTAAAAGTCAGGTAAGGGATGTATCCCAAATCAGCGGTATACCTAACGCTATCGGTGTTTATGATGACGGTTATCTTGACAGTGTGAAAAGAAAGAAATCCGTTACGGAAATCGCTAATGAGGTTATATCAGGTAAATGGGGCAACGGAGAGGAACGCAAAGAAAAGCTTACTGCGAACGGATATAATTATACTGAGGTTCAGCAGGAGGTTAACCGTTTATTATCATATACCAAAAAGTCTGATGAGGAAATAGCCCGTGAGATTATAGCAGGTAAGTGGGGTAACGGCGAAGAGCGAAAGCAGCGTATTACCGATGCGGGTTATGACTATAAAAAAGTACAAACAATTGTAAATAAATTAATATAAAAGGGAAATAGAAATGAGTAAAAAAACAAAATTATGGATAAAATCAGCCTTGGTAAGAGCTTTAAAAACGATGGCGCAGACTGCTGTCGCAACATTAGGTACATGTGCGGTTATCAGCGAGGTTAATTGGATAGTCACATTAAGCTCGTCACTTTTGGCAGGAATTTTATCCGTGCTTTCAAGTGTTGCAGGATTGCCCGAAGTGAATATGGCAGTAACTAATTAAAATAAATATGCGAAAACAAGGGCTGTTTCGTTTAATTGAGCGAATCAGCTCTTCTTTTTTTATCGCTTTACCTGTTTCTTGTTTTGCACAGTTGATTAAGCAAAAGCCCTATAGCAAGGCTGATACCTACAATCATTTTTCCGATAGCAACACTGTCGCTGTTTACGGGTATATCTTTACCTAAATACTTAAGAATTTTGCTGCCTAAATATTCATATCATATACATATTAATAAATCTCTTTTTCTTGGAAATAATATCCACGAAAGGCGGTTTTCTATGAGCGATTATAAAAGTTTAATAAGTGGGATTGATAAGGATATAAAGCCTGACGCAAGCTTTGATATTATAAAAAAGGATTTGATAATAGGGCAAAGGGAAGCAGTGCTTTATTTCATAGACGGTTTTATTAAGGATGAGGTTTATGAAAAAATGCTGGAATTTCTTTTTAAAATTAAAGCTCAGGAGCTGGAAGACATTGAAGATATGAGGCGCTTTGCCAAAAATAAGATGCCTTATGTTGAGGTTGAATATTCGGATGATTTAAAAGTAATTGAAACGGCAATTCTTTCGGGCCCGTCTGTGCTTTTAATTGACGGTATACAGGGAGCGCTTATTGTGGATACAAGAACATATCCTATGCGTTCTGTTGATGAGCCGAGAAAGGATAAGTCATTAAGAGGCTCACGTGACGGCTTTGTTGAAACTCTTGTAATGAATACGGCACTAATTCGCCGCAGAATAAGGGACAGCCGACTGCGAATGGAATATATGCAGATAGGCTCAGATACAAAGCTGGATATTGCTATCAGTTATATTGACGGTTTAGCAGACGTAAAAACCTTGAAAATTTTAAAGAATAAGCTTAAAGGTATTAAGGTTACAGGACTTTCTATGACACAGCAGGCTTTATCCGAAAAGCTGCAAAAATCCTCATTTTTCAATCCTTTTCCAAAATTTAAATTTACCGAAAGACCAGATTACACTTCTGCGTGCATTTTAGATGGAAGAATAGCTCTGGTTATGGATAATTCACCTACGGTTATGATTATACCAATGTCATTGGGAGATTTTTTTCGTGAGACCGACGATTATTATTTTTTGCCTTTTTCGGGAAGCTATATAAGAACACTGAGGATTGTAGTATCGGCTGTTACGGTATTGCTGACACCTATGTTTTTGCTTTTCGCCAATAATCCTGAATATTTACCGGGTTGGCTTGAATTCCTTAAAATTTCCGAAAATGCAGCAATACCTTTAGTGGTGCAGTTAATACTTTTAGAGCTTTTAGTGGACGGGTTGAGGCTCGCCTCGGTAAATACACCCGACACCCTTTCAAATTCGTTGGGAATTATAGGAGGACTCCTTATTTCGGAGTTTGCTGTAAGTGTCGGTTGGTTTTTACCACAAGCCATACTTTTTACAGCATTTATCACCGTTTCAAGCTTTTCTCTGCCAAGCTTTGAAATGGGTTATGCTATGAAATTCGAGCGCATACTATTATTACTGTTAGTTCAGGCTTTTGGTATTTGGGGACTTATAGGCGGACTTATTTTTCTATTTATTTTTATGCTTGGAATTAAAACCCTTTCGGGGAGATGCTATATATATCCAATTATACCCTTTAAACCCAAAGCATTTGCCGAACTTTTTTTACGCTTCCCTATGAAATAGGTTTATATTAATACGGTTAAAAATAAGTCGTCAGAATTTTCTGACGACTTATTTAACAAATATTAAGAATACATATTATTTACTGACATATAGTCGTAAATGGCTTTGCCATGCTCCTGTTCTTCCTTTTGAATGTGGTTAAGTGTGTCACGTATCTGCTTGTCGTTAAACTCAAAAATGCAGGTGTTGTAAAGTCCTGAAACATGCTTTTCATCTGCTAATAGGTCGGAGCATAGGTAACAGTCTGCCTGCTTGTCGGGAGTGTCACCCATACCGTAATTGGAGGTAAAGGTGGTTTTAACTGTTTGTGAAGAGCTGTTGTTTGACTGCGGAACGGTGCCGTTTTCGATTTGGGTAATGGTATTTAGGTGCTGCTGCTCTACATTTGCTATAGAGGTAAAAAGCTCCTTTAACTGTGGGTCAAGGGCATTAGAAGCGTACTTTGTGTATTTTTCAACGCACAATTTTTCCTGACCCTTTAAGTCCTTTAATAATGTTGTTTCTTTCTGTGTTAATTGCATAAAAAAGTCACCTCAGGCTTATTTTTGCCGAGGTGACTTAAATTATGCAATATATTGAGCTAAAGTTATTAAAAGCGGAATACTTATAATGGAGAGAATGGTGCTGAGTGACACTAAATTTACCGAAAGGGGGGTATCTAGCCCGAATTTTGCCGCAAACATTGTGGTAATTGCCGCCGTGGGAGCGCTGCAGGAAATAAGGGATGACACGAGCATAGTTCCTCTTATTCCGCAAAGGTACATAATGCCTAAAGCCAAAAGTGGGAAAATGAGAAGTCTTAAAATAATAGCAAAAATGCACTTAAGGTTTTTAAGTCCGTCTAAAATATTGCTGTTTGCTAAATGATAGCCTATGATTATCATAGGCAAGGGAGTATTAAGGGATGAAATATATGACACGGTTTCATTTACTATTTTGGGTGTAGGTATGGATAGGAGAAAAATGAAAAGTCCAATAGTAAGACCTATGATACCGGGATTAATTATGAGCTTTTTAGGAGTCATATATTTTTTGTCGCCGCTCATAAGGGTAATGCCGTAGCTCCATATAAACAGATTGAATATCGCAATATATGAAGAGCCGTAGAAAACACCCATATCTCCAAGAATGGACTGTTGCAAAGGCAGAGACATAAATCCGCAGTTTGAAAAAACTACACCGTACTGCAAAACCTTTTGCTTGGAAATATCCCTTGAATGCAGCAGCAGGTGGGCGGACAGAATGAATCCTATATGGGTTAAAAATGCTATTAAAAACGCTATTAGCAAATTCTTTAGTAGAGATGGGTCATAATCTCTCATAAAGGATTTTATTATAACACAAGGAGTAACAATAGTAAGCACTATATCGGTCATACTTTTTGAGCCATTTTCCGTTAATATATGTGTTTTGGTTAATATAAAACCCGTTAAAATAAGCAAAAGAAGTATTACAACCTGTGTAAAAACATCAATGAACATTAGTTAATACTCTCCGTAAATTTAAGGAAAGCCTTAAGACCGTTATTATCACGCTTGTAAACACCGGCATGCTCCAAAACCTTTGAAAAAACTATTCCGATTTCGGTTTCGATTATGCTGTCAATATTGGCTTTTGTAATATTTTCGTATTTGTTATTAATTTCGTCTACCCAATCAGCGTGTTTAGAGAGGGTTTTATCAGCTCTTATGTCTTTACCGTTAAGCATAGCATCTTTAAGAAGTGCCATTTCGGTTTTAAGACGTGCAGGTAATACTGCCAGACCCATAACCTCAATAAGACCGATGTTTTCTTTCTTTATATGGTGCAGCTCAGCGTGAGGGTGATAAACACCCATAGGATGCTCTTCGGTTGTGATGTTGTTGCGGAGAACTAAATCAAGCTCGAAAATATCACCGTTTTTACGCGCGATGGGGGTTATTGTGTTGTGAGGCTCACCGTCGGTTTCAGCGAAGATAAAGGCATCCTCATCTGTATAACCTCGCCAAGCGTCGAGTATCTTGCAGGCAAGCTCTATAAGTTTTTGAGGGTTTTCACTGCGGGTGCGTATTACCGACATCGGCCATTTTACAATGCCTGCCTCAACATCCTCAAATCCTTTAAAGGTAAGGCTTTGCTCAATAGGTGCCTTAGCCATTGCAAAGGTATAATTACCTCCCTGAAAATGGTCATGAGAAAGTATTGAGCCGCCAACTATTGGCAAGTCTGCGTTAGAGCCCACAAAATAGTGGGGGAAAAGAGCTACGAAATCAAGTAACTTTTTAAATGTTGCATGGTTTATTGCCATGGGGCTGTGCTCGGCATTAAAAACAATACAGTGCTCATTATAGTAAACATAGGGTGAATACTGGAAACACCAGTCGCTTTCATTTATAGTTAAGGGTATAATTCTGTGGTTTTGCCGTGCTGGGAAATTAAGTCTTCCGGCATAACCCTCACACTCACGGCAAAGCATACACTTTGGGTATCCTGCCTGAGGGGCAGCCTTGGCGGCGGCTATTGCCTTTGGGTCTTTTTCAGGCTTTGAAAGGTTAATGGTAATATCAAGGTCACCGTATTCTGTTGCGGTTACCCATTTAACATCCTTTTCAATGCGGTAGCGGCGTATGTAGTCACTGTCACAGCTAAGGTTATAGAAATAATCGGTAGCTTCTTTAGGGGATTTTTTATAAAGCTCGTTAAATTTATCGGTAATTTCGCTCGGTCTCGGAAGCAAAGTTGCCATAAGCTTTGTATCAAATAAATCACGATGGGTTATTGTGTCCTCAATAAGTCCTGATTGTACTGCAAAATCAAGTAATTCCTTAAGCGTTTCTTCAAGATTAATATCACTGAAATTTTCCTCGCAATCAAAACTGTCGATATTTAAAATCTCCATAAGCCTGTTGATGGTATAAATCTCATCACGTTCAGTGATAAGTCCTTTGCTAAGTCCGTAGCAAACAAGCTTTTTAATACTTTTATCAACCATTTTTTACTGTCTCCAAACCAAATAAATATATACCAAATTATACTATATTTATATATATTCTGTCAATTGCTAAAATTAAGAATTTGGAATGTTGTGGGAGCGTTAAAAAGTTGGAAGTGAATTTAACGCACCTGTAGAAATTTTACTAATTACCTGATATTGTGCCAAAAGCTTTAAAGTTATCTATGTGTCAGGCAATTTTTTGAAATTGTTAACCGAAAATTCACATATTTGAGTTGGGAATGCAATAAAATAAGTTTAATATATAGGCAGTACGTACAAGGAGCATTTTATATGGACGATTTTGAAATTAATAAAACCGGTGAGCTTGACGGCTTTGATAAGGCAGAAAATTCGGCTGAGGATAGTGGATATACCGTGACTCCTGAGGGAGGATTTTATACAAAGCAGAAGAAAGATATTATTCAGGATGAGGTTATAGCACCTACGGTTAATGTTAAATCCAATAATGAACCTGAACATTCCAAAAGCGAATATAATGCAAATCAAAGCTATAATACTTATTCTTATATACCTCCTAAAAAACCGAGAAAAGTAAAAAAAATGAAGCAAAAAAGACGTTATTCGGGCGGAATAGTTGTATTGGCCTCAGTATTAGCAGCGGTTATAGGCGCAGTAAGTGCAACCGTTGCGGCTAATATGGCCTTTTCCTTTAATGAAACGCTGATGAAGGTTGAGTCCTCCGAAAATTCGGGAAGTAATGTTAATATAAATGTAGATAAAACTGTCGAATCGGTTGTAGAAGCTGTTGCTGAAAAGGTTACCCCCAGTGTTGTAGGCATAAGAACTACCACTTCAGTTATGAGCTTTTTCGGAGGCACAAGCGAATCTTCGGGCGAAGGCAGCGGTGTTGTTTATTCTTCTAACGGATATATCATTACAAATTATCACGTAATAGGTGATGCTGCCACCAATCAGTCAGGCTCTAAAATTGAAGTGTTCTTAGATTCCAAAAGCTCTGATGCATATACCGCTACTGTTGTGGGATACAATATTTCTGCCGACCTTGCAGTAATTAAGATAAACGCTACAGGTCTTAATGCGGTGGAAATTGCCGATTCAGAGGAATTGAATGTAGGACAGTATGTTATAACCGTGGGTAATCCCGGCGGTCTTGAGTTTATGGACAGCGTGACTTACGGTGTAGTAAGCGGTCTTAACCGTGTAGTTTCTGCCGACTCGGGTGTCGAGCTTATCCAAACCGACGCAGCAATAAATCCTGGTAATTCAGGGGGTGCGCTTGTTAATACAAAGGGCCAGCTTGTAGGAATAAACAGTTCTAAAATTGTATCCGAGCAATTCGAGGGCATGGGATTTGCCATTCCGTCTAACACGGTGGTTAAAATTTGCGATAATATAATTTCAAAGGAAAATTCGCCTGAGCCTTATATCGGTATTTCTATTAGTGAAAGATATACTTCAAGTGTGCTTAAATATTATGGCTATCCTGCAGGGGCAGTTGTTTTAAGCGTTACAGAGGGAAGTCCTGCAGAAGCAGCAGGTATCAGAAAGGGCGATATTATTGCCGAGTTTGACGGCACCAAAATCACCGAGTATCAGGTTTTAGTGCAGCTTATGGAAAATTGTTCGCCTGATCAGTCGGTAAGAGTTAAAATTTATCGCAGCGGAAGATATTACACTACTACTATTAAGGTTAGCGCCAATAATCAGGTTGATTAAAATAAAAATCCTATCTCACGAGGCACACTCCGTAAAGAAGTGTGCCTCAGTTATATTTCAAATATAAAAGCCGTGGGAGACAGCTTCTTTACGAAGTGTCTCCCACGATAGGATTTTTGGTTTATGTATTAACATATTGGGCAGTTTTAACGTTATACTCTTTTACACCTAACACAGTTTCACCGTCTATTTGCATAGCAGTGGGTATATCGAATTTGACCGATATATTGCGACCTTTATGTATATCAACATTCTTTTTATATTTTATGTGATTACCCTTAAAAATAGTTGGGAACAAAGCAAGTATTTTAAGCTTAGATAAATTGTGCGCTATAACAACGGTAAGTGTACCGTCATCGTTATTACGGTCTTGGTCTGGCGCTATCATCATTCCTCCTCCAAAAAATTTACCTTTCATTGTAGGTGTCAGCCACACTTTTTTATAGTGGTATTTTTTGCCGTCCACTATAACGGTAGCATTTGTGGGTTTATAAGCATATAAAAAACCTTTAAGAGCAATAATGGTGTAGCTGGCTTTTTTAGAAAGGCTTTTAAGGCGATTCACCTCTTTGCAGCAGTAGCCGTCAATACCGTAGCCAATGCCGTTTATAAAACAGTATGACTTATCCCCAATATAAACCTTAGGCGGATTTTTAATATATTCGGTAATTCTTATTGGCTGATTGTTCAGCTTTAGTCCTAAGTCATTAAGAAAATCGTTTCCGCTGCCTGCCGCTAAATAAAGTACCTCATTGCAAAGATCTAAACCGTCTATACTGTTAATAAATCGGTTAAGTGTTCCGTCACCGCCGCAGATTACAATTTTATCATCGGAAGAAAGTTTTTCTATGAATCGGGTATAGCTTTCTATTTTGGTTATATCATAAATGACAGTTTGCGAATTTTCAGGCAGCTCTATTTTATTTACATAATCAATACATTTTCCGCCTGAGGCTAACGGATTAAATAATATATAATACTTCATAAGTTATTTACCTTGCTTTAATGGGTAAAGTTTAACATCTTTCGACAAAAAATGCAAGATAAAAAGGGAGCAACCACTCCCTTTTATGCTTTAACCTAATATTACAGGCTGTAATTGAACTCCTTTTAATGCAAATTCTGCTGTTTGCGGTATTAGTGCAAAATCGCAAACCAAGGAATTGTTTTTAGAATGCGGGTCGTCCTGACGGTAGGGTACAAAGAAAATATTTTTCGTGTTATGGAGCAAGCCTATATTTTTGCAGGAAGCACCCAATGCATCATTTGTAGCGGGTGCTAAAACAACAGGTTTGTTATTTCTCAGATGTGCCTTTACCGCCATTGTAACAGATGTATCGGTAATACCTAAGGCGATTTTTGCAAGGGTATTGCCTGTGCAGGGGGCTACTATAATTATATCAAGCAGATTTTTAGGTCCTATTGGTTCGGCTGCGGCTATATCGTGGATGATTTTTTCGCCGCAGATTTCTTCTACCTGCCTTATCAGTTCTTCCGCTTTTCCGAAGCGGGTATCTGTTGAGTATACTATTTGTGACATAATGGGTCTTATTTTAATGTTTTGCTTCGCCAGTTCTTTAAGTGCTTTAAGTGAATTGCTTATGGTACAAAAAGAGCCGCAGAAGGCATAGCCTACCGTTATATTTTCCATTTAATTCACCTCTAATTATATGAATTTATTATATGAGTTACTGTATTAGTTAGTATTTCTGCAGCAATTTTGGGTGCTATTATCCCTGGAAGTCCCGGTGCTTTTAATGCCTTAATTCCAAGGTTGTTTGCTGTGTCAAGACTTAATCCTCCTTTAGAGGAAATGTCTAATATCAGGTCGGCGGTACAGCTTTTTAGAGAGCTGTCCTCAATAACCTTTACATCTACTGTGTTGAAAATAATATCGTATTCAAGCGGTTTGAAATTTAATTGCCCTGTGTTTATGTAGCTGAAACCCAGAGCCTCTGCTAATGCCAAATCCGCAGGTTTGCGGGCGCTTACTGTAACATCGCAACCCATAGCCTTTAGTCTGTTTGCAAGAATTTTACCAACTCTACCGTAGCCTATTACCAATACCTTTGATTTCCAAAGGGTATAATCGGTGTTTTCAATTGCAATTTTTATTGCACCCTCGGCTGTAGGTACAGAATTTAGCAAAGCGTAGCTATCAAGCGCTCCGTAATCAACACAGTTTTTGTTTTGGAAGCTATAATTGCAACAAAGAATAAGTTGCTCAAGGTTAGTGTTTTCGCTTATGAAGCTTAAAGGTATCGAACGCTTTGTAAGGGGCGTAAAAACCGTAACGCCGTCTTTTGTGGTCGGAACAGGTAGCACTATTACCTGTGAGGTGCTTATATCACCTTTATCGTTTTCATTAAGACCTAAGCTATCTACCGAATATCCGCTGTTTTCTAATTTTGTTTTAAGAATTTTAAGGCGGTTATCTCCGCCTATTACCGTAATTTTTTTCATTTATATCAGTCCGTAAAAAATAAAATCAGCGCCTAAGCTGTACATTACAGTTTATGGCGCTGATTATGGTTTCGTTACTTATAAATTGTTTTTTAATATATATTCAATTAGCTTTTTTTTGGTATTATCAGATGGGTTTTCTATGACCTTTTCTTTTAAAAAGACAAGTGTTTTTCCGATTTTTCTGTCTTTTATTCCTAATTCTGAAAGCTCCTTACCGTTAATATTTAAATGCGATATTAAGTAAGGCTCGCCGTTTTTAATAATTTCATTTAAAAGGTCTTTTAAAATAGAAATATTGTCATCAAACAGAACGTTTCTTAAGGTTAAATAATCCTCAAATATATCAACACTTAATATTGCAATCATTTTTTTAATTTCGGCTTTGCTTTGGGGCAGAGGATACTCTAAAAGCTTTAAAAGTGTAGCACAATAGTTCTTAAGCTTGTTAGAGGATTTAAGCTCATCTAAAACGGTCAATATATCACATTTGGCAGTATATAAAAATGTAAAAAAGGCAAGGCTTTGATTAGCTGAGCATTTTTTTACAGCTTCAAAATTGGGGCAGGCAGTAATATTTATAAATGAAAGACCACCCGAGCTTATAAGCGGTGCTAAAGCTTTAATATTTTCGCCGCTCACAGCTTTTTTAAGCTCGGCCGCAATTCTTTCTCGGCTTATATTTTTAAGCCCTCCTGCGAGCTTTAAAGCGGATAAAAGGGTCTTTTTTTCAATAGAAAAATTAAGTGTGGATGCAAAACGGAATAAGCGCAAAATTCTAAGTGCATCCTCGGCGAAACGCTTTTCGGGCTCTCCCACAGCTTTTAAAACTTTGTTTTGCAAATCCTTAGTGCCGCCAAAGTAATCTTTTATACCGACATTATTATTGTAAGCTATTGCATTTACCGTAAAATCTCTGCGAGCCAAATCCTCCTTAAGAGAGGTGATAAAGCTTACATTTTCTGGGTGACGGCTGTCGCTATAGCCCGATTCCGTTCTAAAGGTAGTGACTTCAATATTTTCATTTTCTATAATAACGGTAACAGTTCCGTGCTTTATTCCTGTCGGAACGGTTTTTGCGAATAGTGATATAACCTCAGTAGGCGTAGCGGAGGTGGTAATATCAAAATCGTAAGGGGGTTTGCCTAAAAGCATATCCCTTACGCATCCCCCCACAATATAGGCTTCATAGCCGTTTTCTATAAGGCGGTCAATTACATATTCTGTTTTTGCAGGTATTTTTAGCATGATTTTTTCATTCCTTGCAAAAAAGTGTTTATTTTTATCCGTAAAAGTAGTAAAATATAAAAAGAAAGTATTTTAAGAGGTGCTTGCAATGAAACAGCTTCGTACAGAAGATAAAATAATATTAAATGTGAAACGTATTCATATGATAGGTATCGGAGGCAGCGGTATGTGTCCGTTAGCCGAAATACTCCATAGCAAGGGTTATATTTTAACAGGCTCAGATAATAACGAGAGCGACCCTTTAAAGAGAATTAAGAATATGGGTATCAAGGTGTTTATGGGTCATAACACTGAGAATATCAAAGGAGCGGAGCTTCTTGTGTATTCTGCGGCTATCAGTCAGGATAATCCCGAAATAGTTGCGGCCAAGGAGCAGGGAATACCCACTATGGAACGCTCGCACCTTTTAGGAGCGCTTACCCGTCATTATGATAATGTTATCGGAGTTTGCGGAACACACGGTAAAACTACCGTTACCTCTATGATAACACAAATTTTGCTTTTAAACAAGATGGAACCTACTGCAGTTATAGGCGGCAGACTTCCGTTAATAAATTCAAACGGTATTGCAGGCAAGAGTGAGACCATGGTTTGTGAGGCTTGTGAGTTCGTAGATACCTTTTTACAGATGTCTCCTGATATTTCGGTATTGCTTAATATTGACAACGACCATCTTGATTATTTTAAGACTATGGATAATTTAGTATTATCTTTTCATAAATTCCTTAAAATGTCAAGCAAGGCTTATATAAACGGTGATGATGAGCTGTGTCATAAAGCGGCAAGGGATACTGAAGCAGAAATTGTAACCTTTGGCTTTGGTTGTCAAAACGATTATTATGCTGAGAATATAGCTGCGGGCAAATTTGGATTTTGCTATGATGTAATGGCTAAGGGCGAAAAGCTTTGCAGCTTAGAGCTTAAAGCTCCAGGTAGGCACAATGTGCTTAATTCATTAGCCGCCTTTGCGGTTTGCAGTGAGCAGGGTGTTGAGGCTGAAGGCATAAAGGAAGCTTTAGAAAAATTTACGGGAGCGGGCAGAAGATTTGAATTTTTGGGTGAGTATGATTTTACTTTAGCAGATGATTATGCCCATCATCCAACCGAAATCAAGGCTACCTTAAATGCCGCAAAGCAGTTGAGCTATAAAAGGGTTATAGCCGTATTTCAGCCATTTACATTTTCAAGAACTGCTCTTTTAAAGGATGAGTTTATTGATGCTCTGTCTGTGGCAGACAAGGTTATCTTAACGCCTATTATGGGCTCGCGTGAGGTTAATACCTACGGTATAAAATCCGAGGATATTGCAGAAAGGCTTAATGATGCTATAATTGTGGACGGTTTTGAGAATATTGCAGATAGGATAATCAAAGTAGCCGAAAAAGGCGATATAGTTATTACTATGGGCGGCGGAGATATTTATAAAGCGGCTCATATTGTACAGGAGAAATTAGGTTGACAGAGAAGTTATATGATATAGATTCGCATTTAAAGGAATTTACCGCAACGGTTTTAGACTCCTACAAAGAGGCGGACGGATATGTTACTGCTTTAGACCGTACCGCCTTTTTCCCTGAGGGCGGTGGACAAGCCTCAGATATAGGCTACATAAATGATGCTGAGGTTTATGATGTTCAGCTAAAGGACGGTATAATTTATCATTATACTACTAGGCCCTTTAAAAAGGGTGAAACGGTTTCAGGAAAGCTTAATTTTGAACGCCGATTTGATTATATGCAGCAACATTCAGCAGAGCATATAGTATCGGGAATAGCTCATAAATATTACGGTTGTGAAAATGTGGGCTTTCATTTGGGTGAAGATATTGTAACGCTTGATTTTGATAAAAGCCTTACCCGTGAGGAAATTTTGAAAATCGAGTCTCTTTCTAATGAGGCGGTATTCGAAAATGTAGCAATCAAGGCATATTATCCCGATAGAGAGACTCTTAAATCTATAGAATACCGCAGTAAAAAGGAAATAGAGGGAGCGGTAAGAATCGTGGAAATAGAGGGAGTTGACTACTGCGCTTGCTGTGCTCCGCACGTGAATTTTTCAGGTGAAATAGGACTTATTAAGCTGCTGGGCTTTGAAAGACTCAGAGGCGGTGTCCGTATTGAGCTTAAAGCAGGCAGACGTGCGCTTGAGGATTACAATGAAAAATATTTAAATGTCTCAAAAATCTCAAGTGCGCTTTGTGTAAAGCAAAACGAAACTGCAGATGCGGTTGAAAGGCTTCAAAAGCAGTTAAGTGATATGAAATTTGAGCTTGTGGGAATTAAAAAACAGATTTTACTCTCAAAGGTGGAAAATTTTAATCCCGAAAGCAAAATCACCGCTTGGTTTGAGGAAAATTTAGAAATCAAAGATTTGCAGAGCTTAGCTGATGCTTTATATAAAAAGGCAGGCGGTATAAGGGCAGTTTTCAGCCCTGTGGCAGACGGCTTTTCCTTTGCAATTTGCGGCGAGGAAGCTAAGCTTTCAGAATTTTTCGAAGCCTTTAAGGAAAGCTTTTCAGTCCGTGGCGGAGGTAGAGGTAATATGGTGCAGGGGACTGTAGTTACTAATAAAACAGAAATAACTGAATTTTTAAATGGGCGTGGTTTTTGATGAGTAAAAAGTTGAATACGGGAATTTGTTTGGTGCTTTCATGCTTCCCTATATTTGCTATACCGTATATTCTAAAGGGAGAGTTAAGCAATTTATTATATACTAATAGTATTTTAGCTGTGGTTTTATGGATTGGAATTTTTTCGGTATTTAAATATGTATCTGAATTTTTAGAGAAAAGATTAGCATTAATATCTGTAACGGTTGGATTTTTCTTTTCAGCATTTATGGTATTTGGTACTTCTATACTTCGTTATGGTGAGACAGCCTTTACAGGTCTTAATAGCTGGGGCAGAATTTTTAGTTTAACGCCACTATTTGCGGCATTGGTAGCTATTGTTTTAAAAAAAATATCAAATTATAGTGCGGTAAGTAACACTAAACCAAAAAAGAAAGAAATTTCAAATATTAAAATGTTTTTAATAATATGGTGTGTTATATTTATTGCTTGGTTACCTTATTTTTTTGCATCGTATCCGGGAATGTTCGGATATGATAGTATAAGTCAGGCTAATTGGTACAAGGAGGGGGTAATTAATCTTGCTCATCCAATAATACACACCTATTTTATGGGATTTTGTGTTGTTACCATAGGTGATTTGTTAGGTAGCCCTGAGGCAGGTATGGCAGTATACTCAATAATTCAAATGCTTTTTTTATCTGCCACATTCTCTATAATGTATTCATTCTTTATTCGGAAAAGATTAAATATTGTTTTAAAAGTATCAATAATTCTTTGGTATATGTTTTTCCCTGTTAATCCAATAATGGGTTTTTCTTCAACAAAGGATGTAATGTTTTCTGCATTTTTCTCTTTGGTTGTTATGTTTCTGCTAATTATAGCAGAAACACCTGAGGTTTTGAAATCTAAACGTTTTTGTATCGCTTTTACAGTAACTGTATTTTTAATGGTAATATTCAGGAGTCAAGGTATATATGTTTTTGTACTTGTGATGGTAGCCTCTCTGTTGATTTTAAAGAAATATTGGAAATCTATAATAGCTATAACTGTTTCATGTGTTTTAGTATTTGCTGTTTATTCTGGACCAATAACAAATATGCTTGGTGGAGTAAAAGGAAATTCGCTTCGTGAAATGATGAGCGTTCCATGTGTTCAGTTGTCTAGAGCTATGATTGAAAATTCAGATGAATTGAGCGATGAAGAAAAGAAATTAATTGAAGAATATGTTCCGGGGTATTATATTTATCCTGTTAATTCAGGAATATCGGATTATATGAAGGGCTCTTTAGATACAGAACGTCTTAAGGCTAATCCTTTAGAGTTTGCAAAGCTTTGGATTAAGGTGGGGGCAAAATGCCCCGGCACCTATATAGATGCTTTTTGCCGTCTTACAATAGGTTTGTGGTATCCTGATATGAATTACCGTGATCCGCTTGCATACCATCCGTATTGGGAATATTGGTCAACAGGTAGTTGGAACGGATACGGTTCGGAAAAGTATATTCAAATGAAACAAGGACCTTTAAAGGGATTTGAATGGCTATATGATTTATTAAGTGAGCTGTCTTATGAGAATAGTTATCAGGATGTTCCTATTATTTCAATGCTTTTCAGTTCGGGACTTGTTATTTGGTTGGTAATATTATATATTGCTTTTTGTATTTATAAAAAGCTTAATTATCATTTTGTTCCAATTGTATTTATTGCAGGTCTTATATTAACCTTACTTTTAGGACCTGTGGTGTTATTTAGATATATTTATCCTATTATGATTTCTATCCCAATGCTTTTGGCTTCCGCTATTAATCATAATAAGGTTAATATAATGCATCTAAATAAGGGCTAATGTTATTGACATTGGTTTTTAGAGCGGATATAATGTTTTGTAAGTTAAATAGGTTAAATTTAAAGGAGAATAATAATGGATAAAATTGCAGTTCTTATACCTTGTTATAATGAGGCAAAAACTATAGAAAAGGTAGTGACTGACTTTAAAAATGCTTTACCTGACGCTACCATCTATGTTTATGATAATAATTCTAAGGATAATACTGCCGAAATAGCTGAAAAGGCCGGTGCTGTTGTAAGACACGAATATAAGCAG
>JBGVRU010000014.1:0-46510 GCA_045128715.1 Acutalibacteraceae bacterium
TATAAAGCTTGGAGACGTTTTAACCTGTTCATGTTATGCCAAAACGGACAATCCAACAGGTATAGAACTTTCATTTTTTGCGCCCGGAGTTTATGGTACGGATTTAGCACCAACAACAGGGGAATGGCAGAGATTCACGTATACCTTTACCGTCACTGAAACTTTTATGGCGGCTACTGATTCAATAAGAGATAACAGTATACGTTTTGAGCCTGAAACATCTTGTGATACAGGTTGTTATGTCTATTTTTCCAATCTTATTCTTACAAAAGGAAATATGATAGTGGATTGGTCACCAGCACCAGAGGATATAGAAGAAAAAATAAATTCTAACACTGAAAGCATAGCGGGGTTGCAGACCGCTTTATCAAGTGAAACAACAGCAAGGGAAACGGCAGATAACACTTTACAAGGCAAAATAAATACAGAAGAAACAGCGAGAAAAGCGAAAGATAATGATTTGCAAAATCAGTTGAACGAAAAAACAGGGTATGATATGTCAGGTCAAGCGGTATACACGTTGGGAGCTGATATAGTTGCCGTAGCAGGAACAAATGCCGAATTATTAAATGATTATAGAACAAGGACATTTGGGGAAGAATCATTTTTTAACGGCGGCACAGTGCCAACAGCGGGTAATGTTGCAAGCGGGAGTTATTCAACCGCAGCGGGGCAATGCACAACGGCTATTGGTAATAACTCCTTTGCGATAGGTAATGAAACAGTTGCAAGCGGGTTAAATTCTTTTGCATCTGGTGGACGAACTCACGCATTAGGCGAAGCTTCCCACGCAGAGGGTGGAGGCGGCTCATCGGCAGAGGGGTTATGCTCTCATGCCGAGGGAGCATCAACACAAGCGTTACAAGAATATTCGCATTCGGAAGGCTATGCTACAGTGGCGCACCGATACCAACACGCACAAGGAAGATGTAATAAGGTAGCAAATGGTCCTGCATCGGCTACTGATATGACAGGCGATTTATTTTTAGTAGGCAACGGCACTTTAGAGAATAGAGGAAACGCACTAAGAACCGCAACAGAGGGTAGAACTTACGGTTTAGCTTCGTTTTTAGCAAGTGGAGCGGACTATGCGGAAATGTGGGAATACGCAGACGGAAACCCCGAAAACGAGGATAGGCGGGGATATTTTGTAACAGTTGATGAAAGCAACAAAATACACATAGCGAACGCCGAGGATGATTATATTTTAGGCGTTATTTCTGCTTGCCCTGTTGTCGTAGGAGATATTCAAAGCGAAATGTGGAAAGGTATGTATCTTACAGATATATACGGAAACAAATTAACCGAAACCGTTGAAGTACCCGAAACCATTGACGAAAAAACAGGCACAATTATTCCTGCACATACAGAAACAAGGTGGATTTTAAACCCTGATTATGACCCCAAACAAGAATATATTTGTCGTGAAGATAGACCCGAATGGGATGCAGTAGGCTTATTAGGAAAGTTAATTGTAAACGATGACGGAACAGCTAAAGTTGGCGGTTTTTGTAAAGTCGCAAACGGTGGAATAGCCACTAATAGCGAGGATAAAAGCGGGTGGCGAGTGTTAGAACGGCTTGACGATAAGCACATTAAAATTTTATATCGGTAATTAACACGCCCTTTAAGGCGTGTTTTTTGCATACCAACAGTTGCCGAGGTTTTCTCGGCAATTGATTTTTTTAAAAAGAGGGGGGGATAAAAATGCAGATTAACTGGAAATTAAGGCTAAAAAACAAAACAACGTTGATATCGTTAATAGGTGCAACGCTATCTTTTGTTTATTTAGTGCTTGGCTTATTCGACATAGTACCGAGTATTTCACAAAACGAATTAAACGAACTATTGCTAACTTTTGTCAACGTGCTATCAATCGTCGGTATTGTTACCGATCCGACAACAAAAGGATTATCGGATAGTACGCAAGCAATTAGTTATGATAAACCGAAAAATTAAAAGGGGGATTTACTATGCCAAAATTAGCGATTTATGCAGGACACGGCGGCAGCGATGCGGGAGCTTGTTATAAAGGTTGGAAAGAAAAAGACTACACACTTAATATTTCTAACGAAGTAACAGCGATTTTAAGACACGCTGGATTTGAAATCATCAACAACCGTACAACTGACGTTAATAGAAGCATTAATAACGATGCTAAATTAGCAAACAATAATAATGTGGACGCTGTAATTGAGTTCCATTTTAACGCAGGAGGCGGTAACGGCACAGAGACGTATCATAGTGTAACTGGCGGGACTGGAAAAGAATTAGCGAAAGCTATTAATGCTCGCATTGCCAATTTAGGATTTAAAGATAGAGGTATTAAGACGAAAGTTGGAGCAGACAGAACGGATTACTTTGGAATCATCCGTCAAACAAAAGCCCCTGCCGTATTAGTGGAAATTTGTTTTATAGACAGTATGGGCGATATGGACTTGTATCATGCAACTAAAGATATTGCAAACCATATTGCGGATGCCATTTATACTTTTTTCGGCGGGCATAAAGCAACACCAAAGCCACAGCCACAACCGCAGCCACAGCCGCAACCAAACGGACAATATGCTCAATGTAATTGTGATACCTTAAATGTTCGTGACGGTGGCTCTACAAACAATAGAATAATCGGATATCTTAAATACGGCAACGAGGTTCAAGTGTTAGATACCAGAGGCGATTGGTACTATATCAATTTTGGCGGTCGTTTAGGTTGGGCATCAGCTAAATACTTAACTATAGGCGGCGTGCCTGGCGAATATGCGCAATGCAACGGTAATCGAGTAAATGTAAGAAATAAACCGTCTATGAGCGGCTCTGTCATTAGACAATTAAACAAAGGTAATGAGTTTAAAGTGACTGGACGCTCTGGTAAATGGTGCAGAGTTATTGTTGCGGGAACTGGCGGCTATGTGTATTCGCAATATGTATCAATCGGCGGTGTTTGATTTTAGTATATAGGTTATTTAACAATTAGTATTTAGCAATTAGTAAGAAAGAGAGTTTAATTATGGCAGAGGTATTTTTTGTTTGTACGAGTGATGAGGTCGATTATAAATCAACAGGGACAACATTAACAACGAAACTTGATGCTATGGAAACAGCTATAGCAAATGCGGGAGATACCGCCGAGGGCGTATTAACCAAAATTAAAACAGTTGACGGCAGCAACAGTGGTTTGGATGCAGATACAGTTGACGGTAAACATTCAAGCGAATTTGCAACAAGCGATCATACACATTCAAATTATGCATCGGCAAGCGATTTAACAAGCCTTGAAACCGCAGTAAACGGTAAAGCAGATGCGGCTCATATCCATGCACAATATGCAAGTGTAGATGATGTTTCAGCCTTGCAAACAGCTATAGACGGAAAGGCAAACTCAACGCATACCCACAGCGAATATGCAGGAGCTAATCATACTCATAGCGAGTATGCGGGAGCAAGTCATACCCACTCTAATTATGCAAGTATAGATGATGTTGAAACGCTTGAAACCACAGTAAACGGGAAAGCAAATGCAAGTCACACTCACGCACAGAGCGATATTTCAGGGCTTGCCACCGCACTAAGCGGAAAATCCGATACTTCGCATTCCCACGCTGCCGTAACTACTTCGGCAAACGGATTTATGAGCAGCGCAGACAAAACGAAGCTTGACGGCATAGCAACAGGAGCAAATAAAACAACTGTTGATTCAGCTATGAGTTCAACAAGCACCAATCCAGTACAAAATAAAGTGGTTAATACGGCTCTTGCGGGTAAAGCAGATGCAACGCATACACATACTCTTGACGATGTTTCGGAAACTACAAACAAAAAAATAATGACAGCAGCAGAACGCACAAAATTAAGCGGTATTGCAGCAGGGGCAAACGCCTATACTCATCCCGCTACACACGCTGCAAGCATGATTACAGGGCTTTCTGGCGTGGCTACAAGCGGCAATTATAACGATTTGAGCAACAAGCCAACTATCCCAACTATACCAAGCTCATTACCCGCAAACGGCGGTAATTCTGATACAGTAGACGGCAAACACGCTGCTGATTTTGCGTTAGCGGGTCACACGCACACAGCAGCACAAGTTGGAGCGGCAGCATCGAGCCATAACCATAATTCGGCATATATCAATAAATCGCTACAAATGACAGCAGATGATGGTAATGTTTCATTAAGTTGGTCTGGAAAAAATGTTGTAACAGAATTTACAAACCTTGCATCTGGAATGTACACAGTTTATTCGCCAGCGGGTGCAACAAATAACCCTAATACAGGCGAAAGCTTCCGTTTTATGATGCATAAGACTGGATCAGCTAACTATGGTTGGATTATGGCTTATGGAGCAAAAGGCAGCGTCTATACTGGCTACATAGATAATGGAAATTGGCAAGGTTGGAAATGCATTTTTGATGCGAATCCACAACCGTTATGGACTGGTGGCTATTATATGACAGCGGGGCATACCGTTACCCCAACTAAAACATTATCTGAATGCAGAAATGGTTGGCTTCTTCTTTGGAGCGATTTTGACCCAGGCGCACAAGCGAATAATACCGATTTTTGTACCTCTGTAATTTGCAAAAGAGCTTATACAGGTCAAAAATGGGCTGGCGGCGAATGGTATTGTGATGTTCCGAGATATAGCGCAGGAACAGCAACAGACAGCGAGAGTAGAGTTATAAAGGTTTTGAAAATTTATGATGCAAAAATAGTAGGAACAGAAAACAATGCAGCCGCACCGAGAAACGATGTGGTTCTTCGTGCTGTCTATGAAATTTAAAAACAACAAACGGAGGTGGCAGCATGACACCTGAACAAATTGCAGTGCAATTAGAACGGCACGAACAGGAGATTAAAAGCCTTGTTCGCCGCACAAATAGATGTGAAGAAAACTTCGCAACATTGCATAAAATGGCTACATCTGTTGAAACTTTAGCTTTAAATATGAAGTTCATGGCAGAAGAACAGAAAAAACAGGGCGAACGCTTAGAAACACTTGAAAGAAAACCGAGCGACGATTACCAATATTACAAGCGGTTTATTTTAGGCTGTGTTTTTACAAGCGTAATCAGTGCCGTTATGGGTGCGATCTTAGCTACAGTTCTATAGAAAAAAGGGGGCTTTTATAGCCCCCCTCTTTTTTTGCCTAAAAATCTTATTCGCACGCTATTAATTTTTTTCCGAGCTTTTCAAGATACACACGATAAAAAATTGTTTCCTCATAATCATTAAAGGCGGTTTCTTTGCTGTAAACAAGCAAAGCGGATATTTCATTATTAGCTATAACTTTATTGACAGCTTCGTGGAAATGCTTTCCGTCAAAATCAAGCACTTTCCCGCTGATAGAATAACCGTGGCGTTTGGCAAATGCGGAACATTTGTTGAATTGTTCGTATATCGGCATTTCTGCATTATCACGAACATATATAAATGCTTGCATAGAAATCACTCCTTGAATTTTCGGAATTTTATTGACAATTAAATTCAAATATGGTAAAATATAGGTGTTGAATGAGTACGAGACATTTGGCAAAGCTTAATATTGTTTACTACCGCAGGGGGAAAGTGTGCTCGTACCATGCAAGTACCCCTGCGGTTTTTTATTTTGGAGATTGACTATGAAACACGGTATGAGTAGAACAAGAATTTATAAGTGTTGGGGAAAGATGAAAGAACGGTGCAACAATCCCAACAACAAAAACTATGCAAATTATGGTGGTCGTGGAATAGCCGTTTGTGACGAGTGGCAAGAATTTATACCATTCTATAAATGGGCTATGTCGCACGGTTATGCCGAGAACTTAACTATTGACAGAATAGATGTAAACGGGAACTACGAACCGTCTAATTGCCGTTGGGTTACACAAAAAGAACAGGCAAACAATAAACGAAACAACCATTTGCTGACTTATGGCGGCAAAACTCAAACATTATCGCAATGGGCTAACGATTTAGAAACGAGTGATACAACCATTTTCGGACGAATTAAAAGAGGCAATATGACAGATACAGAGATTTTGTCAAAACCAATAGCCCGAAAACATTTAATTACATATAACGGTGAAACCAAAACTTTAAGGCAATGGTCTATACATACAGGAATAAGTTACGCAACTTTGTATTGCCGCCTATATAAATTTAATTGGGGTATTGAAAGAGCATTAACAACACGGTAAAGGGAAATGTATGATTTCCCTTTACACAATGTTTGTAATACCGTAAAATCAGAAAATACAATTAAACAAGTCGTCCGTGAATGTGTTGCTTCCTATTGATAGTCTTTTCTGTTTTGACGGTCGGTAGTGAGCGAATAACTCCGCTTACCTGCTCGTTAGTGACCGCCGACATATGAGAGAAGTCCGCCCGAACATGGACGGTGATTCTCTCACGATTTACAATGACCTTTTCAACAAAGGTTGAGAATATAAAACGCATAAACTCATCTTCCGTTTGGTCAGGTGAGTTTTTTGCATTTTCCACAAATTCGTGGATAAAGTCCTCAATATCCTTTATGGTCACATCTTCGGAATTGGCTATATGTTTTCTTTTTTCCAATTCATCTTCAAGTTGATATTTTCTGCGTTGTAATTCCCCATTTTTCTCATCAAGCATTGCCTTATCCATACCGCCGTCAAGGTATAAATCTGTTAAGCGTTCCTGACGAGATAGAATAGTAGATAATTCTTTTTTGAGTTGTGCGGTAGAAACAACAGGCGTGTCCCGCATTGCTTCTAATTCGGCAAAAGCTAAATTCGCAAGATACTTTACTTGTTGTTTGTCCATAACAGTGTTAAGAACTGTTTGTAAAATTTTCGGCTCAACCCAATCTTTATTTATGCTCGGGTTTTTACAACCATTTTTATATTTGGACTTTCCGACACATTTATAGTAGTAATTCAATGTGCCGTTTCTTGACCGTTTAGAACCGCCGCCTGAAATTTGACAACCGCATTCCTCACAGAAAGTTTTACCCGTAAGGAGATAACTGCGTTTCTTTTGGCGATATCTACCTTTCAAAGAACCCTCTGCACAAAGGTTTTGAACTTGTTCCCATAGCTTGCGGTCAATAGGTGGATTTTGAATAACATTTTCAAGACGGATTGTTTCTTTTTTATCTATAGTATAGATGTATATGCCGATATATTTAGGGTTACGCAAAAGGTCGTAAATGGTGCGAGTGTTAAACTTTTTGCCCCGTTGATTGCGATACCCCTCTGCGTTTAATCGTTCGCAAATTTCCGTTTTGGGAACACCTGCGGCATATTCTTCAAATATCCGCTTGACGATTTTTGCGTTTTCGTTTGGCACATAAAATCCGTCTTTATCCAATGAATAACCGAAAAGAACTTGACCACCTGCGTGTTTACCTTTCAAAGCGTTTTCTCTCAATCCTTTTCGCACCTCAACAGCAAGGTTGGCACTGTAATATTGATCGATTGTTTCAAGGAAACCCTCTAACAATTCACCCTCGGGCGTATCGTCAATTTTTTGGCTGACAGATACAACTTTGATACCTACATCTTTTAATTTTTTCTTATACAAGGCACTATCAAATTTGTTGCGGGCGAAACGATTGAATTTGTGAACTAATACAAAATCAACGGAAAGATTACCTTTTAGCAGTTGATTTATCATCTTTTGAAAATCTGCCCTATCGTCCGTTTTACCGCTTATTGCTTCATCCTTAAATTCTGCTATTAATTCAATTTTTTCTTTAGCACAGTATTCACGGATTGCCCTCATTTGTGCATCTATACTTTCTTCTCTTTGGTTATTAGATGAAAAACGAGCATAAGCAACCGCCGTTTTCTTAAATTTCCCCATATTATCTCTCCTATTCTGCACTTAAATAAATACGCATAAGCTCTTTATACAGTCTTTCTCTTTCCTCTTTTGGAATCTCTTTATTAAGGAAAATGCTTTTTGCTCTGCTCAACAGTTCAAAACTTTCGTCTTTTGTTTCTACCCCCCAATAATCCATTGATACGCCGAAAAAATGACAAAGAGCAGTCAATTCATCAAGGTGTGGAACACGGCGATCGCATTCATAATTGCTAATTGTTGCTCTACTCCAATTCATACGGTGTGCCAATTCTAATTGAGTTAAACCACGCCCTTTCCTTAGAGTTTTGAGTTTGTTACCTAGTGTAGCTGTCAAAATATCCCTTCCTTCCTTTAGTGTTTAGTTGTGTACCGCGGCTAGGTAACAACATAATCATAGTAACACATTATAATACAAAAAGGAAACACAATGAAACATAAACAATAAAAAGAGCAAAATTTTGTTGAAAAAGTCAATTGACAAAACAAGGATATTATTTTAGAATAATTATTGCGAAACGAAACGTTATCAATTTTCAAAATATTTATACGAGGTGTTTCGATGTTAAACAAACGAGGGTATGCAGCACAAGACAGAATCAAACAAGACATTGAATTTGCAAAAAATATTGAAGATCCTGCTGACAGAAACACATTAGCGACAAAAGCGTTAGGTGCGGCAGATTTGGCTATCGAGTTTGGATTAATTACATATCAAGAGTGGGAACAGCACATAGAAGAAATTTTCACTTTAATATAGGGCAAAGATGCCCGCTTTTTTTAAATAACGTGTGTCGTTTCGTGTCATTAAAACAAAAAAAGAAAAAAAGAGGTGACAATATGAGGATGAATTTAAAACTATTTAGAATTTCCCGCAATTTAACGCAAGAACAATTCGGGAAAAAAACAGGGGTAACCAGGGCGGTATATTCAAACATCGAACGAGGGAGAAACGATGCACCGCCCAAGTATTGGGCAACGCTCCAAAAGGTATTTGGAATACCTGACGAACAAATGTACACCTTGATAAAAGAAACGGATGTGAGCGAATGAGAAACAAAAGAAAGGTTGTAATTGAGTTTGTAAAAAAAGGCGAGGTTAATAACGCAAGATTAGTAGAATATTTTGCGAGCAAATTTAACGAGAGGGGATTAAAAAATGAAATTTAAAGATATTTATTTATTTCAAGTATTCGATTGTTTGAAAGACGGCGAGGTCTACATGATAGATAAAGAGAAGTTGAACGTGTACAGGGTTAGCGAAATGCGAGCGGGGCTGTTAAACAAGATTGTAACAAGCAAAAACGATAATAGGTATAGTGCATGGGTCAAGGAAAAGGAAACGGAGGACGAAAATGTACAATAAATTACTTGCTGTTCAAACAGAACTTAAAGCTCCCAAAGGGCAATACAATTCTTTCGGAAAATACAAATATAGAAGCTGCGAGGACATATTAGAAGCGGTAAAGCCTATATTGGCTAAACACAAAGCAACGCTATACATAACCGATGAAATAAAGCTTATTGGAGAAAGATATTACGTTGAAGCAACCGCACATTTTGTTGATATTGATAGCGGCAAAGAAATAACCACAAAGGCGTATGCAAGAGAAGAAGAAAGCAAAAAGGGGATGGATGGATCACAAGTAACTGGTGCAAGCAGTAGCTATGCAAGGAAATATGCTTTAAATGGGCTGTTTGATATTGACGATACAAAAGATAGTGACGCTACTAATACCCACGGCAAAGAATTAACACCTACAAAGAAAGAATTAACACCTACAAAGAAAGAATTAACACCTACAAAGAAAGAATTAACGCCACGCCAAAAGCTATTAGCAAGGCTTAGAGCGTTAGGCATGGATGCCAATACATACGGCAAACAACATAACATAACAAGCAAAACAACGGACGCAGAATTTGAGAAATTGCTTGCTGATTTGTGCATAAAGAAAGAGGTTTGAAATGAAAAAGTATACTTTAGAAGATTTTGGGAATTTTGAAAAAACCATCGGGGGACGAATACTTTGTCCTACTGGTGACTATAGCGACATAAAAACGTTTCCTGCACGTTGCAGGTTTGGCGAGTGTTGCAGTTTTGGCGAGTGGTGCAGTTTTGGCGAGTGTTGCAGTTTTGGCAGGGGTTGCAGTTTTAGCAAGTGTTGCAGTTTTGGCGAGTGTTGCAGTTTTGGCGAGTGTTGCAGATTTAGCGAGCGTTGCAGTTTTGGCAAGGGTTGCAGGTTTGGTGAGTGTTGCAGTTTTGGCGAGCGTTGCAGGTTTGGCGAGTGTTGCAGGTTTGGCAAGCGTTGCAGTTTTGGCGAGCGTTGCAGGTTTGGTGAGTGTTGCAGGTTTGGCGAGCGTTGCGTTGTAGAAGCGGATAAACAGCTAAAACAATACGCAAAAATCGAGGGAGCAGAAAGTGAAAGAAGATGTACTTATTTCTTTTTATTAACAGACGGTAGAATATATGTGCGTTGTGGTTGTTTTGTGGGATATGAAGACGAATTTGTTGAAAAGGTCAAAGAAACGCACGGCGGCACAATTTACGAAAAACAATATCTTTTGGCGTTAGAATTTGCTAAATCAACATTTAAGGAGGAATAAAAAATGCGTTTATTTGAAATTACAGCCGCCTATCAATCATTTGTGGATGCCGTTGAAAATGGAGAAATCCCTGAAAGCGCAATAGCCGATACACTTGAAAGTATAACGGCAACACTTGAAGAAAAGGCAGACAATACAGCTTGTGTCATCAAGAATATAACAGCCGAAATACTTGCTTTAAGGGCAGAGGAACGCAAGTTAGCCGAACGCAGACGGATTAAAGAAAATCAAGTTGAAAGATTAAGGGAATATCTTGCAAATGCCTTGCTACAAAGCGGGTACAACAAGATAGAAACGGCAAGAAACAAGATATCTTTCCGCAAAAGCGAAAGCGTAAAGATAGACGATGAATCGGCTTTTATTGAATGGGCAATGAAAGATAATGACGAGTATTTAACCTACAAAGAGCCTACCATAAACAAAACAGCAATTAAAAAGGCACTTGCAGACGGTAAAGAGATAAAAGGCGCACGCATGGAACAAAAGCAAAATTTGCAGATAGGGTAAAACAATGCAATTAATAGGCAGCATAAAAAATTTATCGCTCGATTTTCAAACAAATACCGCAAATTTAACGCTAAGCATAACAAACAAAGCGGCAGCAATGCAAGCTTACGATGATTTAAAAGACGTTGAAAAACTGGCTATAGAAATCAAAAGATACCGAGAAAAGCGCAGTTTAGATTCTAACTCATTGCTTTGGAAGCTTTGCAATGAGATAGCAAACGTATTAAGGACGGATAAAGACAGCGTATACCTTGAAATGCTCAAAAGATACGGACAGAGCAGCGTTGTATCTGTTCTATCAACAGTAGATGTATCAGGCTATTTTAAATATTATGACGTTTTCGGTACTGGCTATGTTAACGGTAAGGAATTTACACACTATAAGATTTACAAAGGATCGTCGGAATATGACAGCCGAGAAATGAGCGTCCTTTTAGACGGCGTTATAGATGAAGCCAAAGGCATGGGTATAGAAGTTTTGTCTGAACAGGAATTAGCTTTGATAAAAAGCGAGTGGGAACATGAGTAAAAGCATTTTACAAGACAATATAAACCAATGCTATATATGCGGTCGCAATGGCTATTCAGATAGGCTTGAATGTCATCATATATATCCGGGTTCTAATAGAAACAATAGCGAAAAATGGGGATTAGTCGTCTTTATTTGTGGCAATCGCTGCCATAGAGGAAAGCAAGGCGTACACCAAAACACAGAGTTAAGTAATGCGTTAAAAGAAAAGGCGCAAAAAGCGGCAATGGAGCGTTATGGTTGGAGCGAGGAAGAGTTTAGAAAGATTTTTGGAAAAAGTTATTTAGGGGGAGAAAATGAAAAAAGTATTTAATGAGTGCGTAAATTGCGGATTGCCTTGTATGGGCGATAGCTGCCCTAACCGAAAAGTAGCAAGGTATTACTGTGATAATTGTTTAAAAGAGGACATTCTTTACAAATACGAAGGTCAAGAGTTGTGTTTTGATTGTTTATTAAAAGAAATCAATGCCGATTTGGTTGATGAAAGTTATTTTTAATTATATTTTGGAGGTTTTATCATGGGACTTAATCATATAACAATAAGCGGAAGAATTTGCAACGACATAGAGTTAAAAACAACTAACAATGGGGTAAGCGTAGCAGCCTTTACCGTTGCCGTTGATAGGAATTATAACAAAGAGGATAAACAAACCGATTTTATACCAGTAGTAGTTTGGAGACAAACAGCGGAGTTTGTAAGCCGTTATTTTGACAAAGGGCAACCGATAATCGTTGAGGGGCGTTTACAAGTCAGAGGGTATACAGACAAAGAGGGCAACAAACGCACCGCTACAGAGGTTGTCGCAAACAATGTTTATTTTGCAGGAGATAAAAAGCAAGATAAACCGCAGCCAAAACAAACAGAATCTTTTGATGATTTTGACGAGTTCACCGAGGATGGTTCAGACCTGCCTTTTTAATTTCAATTTTAAAGCGGTTTAAACAGGCTTTAATTTTAGGGTAGTAGTTTTATTACTATACCAACAAAAATTAAACACAAGGCAAATTTGAGGGGAAATAAGAGGGGTTGCAGATAAATGGAGGTTTAACATGATAACGTTATTATTACTTATGTTGGTTTTGGGCTTTGGTTTTAGTGTTTTTTACCCTATTGCACTAATTGTGTATGAAAGATTATGCGGAAGTAAAAAAAGTATAAAAGAGATTTTAAAAGAGGTGTGGTAATGGAACTTGAAAACTACTATAACAGCATACCTATAGGAAAAGAGAATGCTATTACATATTCGGAACTATGCGTTAAATGGGGTGTATCAGAAAGGAAAGTGCGGTATATTCTGCATGAATTAAGCTCATTTGACCCAATGGACAGATATATATTAATTCGCAGTAGCCACGGAAAAGGTTTTTATAGAACTGATAACGTCGGAGAAATCGAAAAGTATAAAAGAGAGTGCCTAAACAGGGCAAGAAACACTTGTATTCCGCTAAGAAAGATACGGCGGGTATTAAAAGAGGTTTGTGATTAAGAAAGGATAAAAATATGGATAATTTAGTATGGATGACAAAAAGCAAGGGTGCGGTAAACAGAGGAAGTGCCGCAGATATAACGATTTCAAGGACAAAAGCAAAAAACGGTCGAAAACAATCAAGCATAACTTTTAGAAATAATTGTTTTTTAAAATTTGCCGTAGGTGATTATATTGTATTTGCAGTTACTAAAACACGAGTTTATTTTAAAGAAGCTGACGCAAAAGAGGGGTTTAAGCTGTCCAAAAAAAACGAACCCGACAGTTCGCGCTATATGCGGACAGCATTAGATTTAAGCGAGTATATCGGCGATTATTCATTATCATACGATGGGCATTTAAACGCGCATTACATTGATATAACCGAAAAAATAGGTCTATAAATTATGCAACACAATGAAACGATTTTACAACCAGTTAACAAATTGCGTGTCATTGTGTGTTATAATTAATATAGCGCAAGAGTTGTTGATAGCGTACAAAGTGCTATATCGCTTTGTATCAGGTCATAGTTCGAATTGCGGTCGAATTATGGCAACATTCGAATTATGACCTTAAATTACCTTTGTATAGGGATGCCGCAATCATCTCTGTACAAAGGTTTTTTTTATTAAAGAAAGCGAGGAAGAAATGGCAACCGAAAGAAAACCTATATCGAAAAAGCTGCGATTTGAAGTTTTTAAAAGAGATAATTTTACTTGTCAGTATTGCGGCAGAATGGCTCCCGATGTTGTTTTGGAGGTAGATCACATAAATCCAGTAAGCAACGGCGGCGGTGACGATATTTTAAATTTGGTTACGTCATGTTTTGATTGCAACAGAGGCAAGGGGAAAAGAAAGCTCTCTGAAAGCGAGGAAATCAAAAAGCAACAAGAACAATTAAAGATTTTGAACGAAAAAAGAGAACAGTTAAAATTGATGATTGAGTGGAAAAAAGAACTTGAAGGTCTTGAAAACGAACAAATTAGTGTGATTGAAAATTTATTTGAAAGTATAACAAGCGCAAATTTTACCGTACACGGAAAAGAGACGATACGAAAAGAAATAAGAAAATTCGGTTTTAATGATGTTTACGAAGCGACAGAAATATCTCTTAACCAATATTACCGAGAGAATGAAAAAGAAAGCATTGACAAGGTTTTTTCGTATATAGGCAGGATTTGCGCAAACAGGAAATATCAAAGAGATAATCCGATTATTAAGGATGTCAACTATTTAGCAAAAGTCGCAAAAAACAACCTTAGATACACAGACGATGTGAGACTAAAGCGTTATTTAAGGATCAATCTCACTTTTGATGATGTTGAAGACGTAAAAGGAATAATATTAGATTCTCGAAATTGGACGGAATTAAAAAACAATTTGGAAGAATATTTTGACACCGAGGGGGCTATATAATGGGGATAAAAAGAGTTGTAGATGTTGACTTTTGGAACGATGAAAAAATCATGGATATGTTTACACCCGAAGATAAATTGTTTTTTCTTTATTTGCTTACTAATCCCCATACAACGCAATTAGGAATATATGCTATCCACCCTAAACATATAAGTTTTGAATTGGGTTACACGATAGAAAGCGTGAACGTTTTGCTTGATAGATTTGAAAACAAATACGGCGTGATTAAATATTCAGACGATACAAAGGAAATAGCAGTAAAGAATTTTCTTAAACATAGCATTATAAAGGGCGGTGCGCCAGTTCGAGATTGTCTTGTAAAAGAGTTGAAAAAGGTTAAAAACAAAGAATTGATTACCTTTGTATTTTCAAACATAAAGCAACAGGAAAACGTAAATGAAACTGTAAAGGATTTAATAGCCGATTACGAAGAAAGCAACGGCGAAATATTATATTGTGCTGAAAAAAGAAAAAGCAACAAAAAGAAAAAACTTAATGAGAATGAGAATGAGAATGAGAATGAAGTATCGTACCCCGTATCGTCTAACGATACGTCTAACGATACGTCCAAACCTTATAAAGAAATAATAGATTATCTTAATGACAAAGCGGGGAAGAAGTTTAAGGCAACAATAGCAGATACACAAAAGCGCATAAATGCCAGATTAGCCGAGGGTTTTACTGTTGATGATTTTAAGGCGGTAATAGACCAAAAGTGCGCTAAATGGAAAGGTACTGACATGGAAGAATATTTAAGACCGGCAACGTTGTTTGGAACAAAGTTTGAGGGATATCTAAACGATATTCCTACTGGCAAAAAAGAAAATAATAGCGGCAACAGCATAAGCAATAATGACGGTAACAATACACAAGCCGAAAGAGATGAATACGGCTTTTTGAAAAACCCAGGGTTCTAAGGAGGTGGGGAGATGTACGAATATAACGTAGATGATGTTTATAGGTTTGCTGATTTTAAGGGAGCGATAACAAGGAAAAAGGGGAATGAGTTAATTTTTAAGTATTGCCCATATTGTGACGGCGGGGGCAAGGATAAAGAAACGATGAGCATTAACCTTGCGACGGGAGCTTTTAATTGTTTTAGAACAAGCTGCGGCAAACAAGGGCATTTTGTAGAACTTGCAAGAGATTTTGGTTTTCAGCTTGAATTTAACGAGCCGAAACGATACAAGGTTCTTGCACAGCCAAAAACAATAAAGGTCAGAAGTAAAGCGGTAGAATTTTTGAATAATCGTGGTATCAGTAAAGAAACGGCAGAACGATATAAAATTACAACTCATAAAAACCACAACAACGTAATTGTGTTTCCGTTTTACGATGAAAATAATATATTAGTGGCGTTAAAATACCGCAAGGTTGATTTTGATAAAAACAAAGACAAGTGCAAAGAATGGTGCGAGAAAGACACAAAGCCTATCTTGTTTGGTATGGCACAATGTACAGACTTTGAAAGGCTTGTTATTACCGAGGGGCAACTTGACAGCCTAAGCGTGGCAGAGTGCGGAATTAAAAACGCAGTAAGCGTTCCGCATGGAGCAAGGGGTTTTACATGGCTTCAAAATTGCTGGGAATGGATAACTAAGTTTAAAGAAGTTGTTGTATTCGGAGATTGTGAAAAAGGAAAAATCACGCTAATAGATACACTAATCAAACGGCTGCCACAAACCCAGATAGTAAAGTGTGTTCAACCAGCAGATTATTTACTTGAAAAGGATGCTAACGATATTCTACGGAAGTACGGCAAAGAAGCAATAAGAAAAGCGATAGCAGACGCAAAAGTGCCTGATGTAGAGTATGTAAAACAACTGGCAGATGTTAAGTCAGTAAATATAATGCAGCTACCAAAAATAAAAACAAACATTCCGAAATTGGATAGAGTAATAGGCGGTATGTACGAGGGACAAGTAATTTTATTGTCTGGCAAACGTGGCGAGGGTAAAAGTACATTTGCTTCTCAACTGATGGCTGAAGGACTTGAACAAAACAAAAATATCTTTGTGTATTCAGGGGAACTTCCCGCTTTCCACTTCAAAAACTGGCTTGATTTGCAAATAGCGGGGAGCGAACATATTGAAAGGACTGTCAACGAATACAACGAAGAAGAATATTACATATCCAAAGAAACGTCAGAAATAATAAACAAATGGTACAGAAACCGAGCATACATATTCGATAATTCAGCTTTGCAAGATGAGGAATACGAGGGCTTACTAAAAATCATTGAAAAGGCTATTTGCCGATATAATATCAAGCTTGTGTTGATCGATAACTTGATGACCGCCCTTGACGATAACGAAAACACTGAACTATTCCGAAAACAGAGTGCTTTTGTTAAGTCGGTGGCACGAATGGCGAAAACTTACGAAGTTGTTGTAATTCTCATTGCACACCCTAAGAAAAGTAATGACAAGTTCAATAACGATACAGTAAGCGGCTCGTCCGACATAACAAACGCTGTAGACGTGGTAATAAACTACGAAAGAAACAAGACTGAGGGCGAGGAAGCGGATAGTCAAATAACGGTGACAAAAAACAGACTAACAGGTAGATTGATCGGAGATGAAAATGCGATAAAACTCAAATATAGTCGAGCAACCAAGCGAATAGTGCAAAACCATACATACGAAGAAAAAAACCGTGAATATTCTTGCTTTAGAAAAACACAACAAGAAATAATTGCAGAGGTAGAGGAAGGGTTACCGCTATGACGCAGGATTGGAGAACAGAGTTTTTGAATATCTGCCAAAAGATAAGTAAATATTCTTTTGAAAGCAAAATACCAGAGGATTTAATATGCGTGTTCGATGATATCGAATATTACCCTATAGCGTATGAATTGACTTTTGAAAAAGGCAAACCCAAACATATAGCGATATTGCATGACAAAAAAGCTAATTCAATTACAAAAGCTCCACTTGCAAGGGTAACGCTCAAAAAATGCAAAGGGGATGAAAATACTTGCAACTAAACAAAATATACAACGAAGATTGTTTGCAACTAAACAAAATATACAACATTTTATAGGGTTTGAAACTTCAAAAGAATATTGCGATATAGCAAATCAGCGTATAAACGGCGCTGTATTAAGTTTTAATAGTTAGGGTTTAAAACTACTACCCTAAAATTAAAACGGCAAGAAAGGGCAATAGAATTAAAATTAAGAGCATTTTATATTTAATGCGTCGTTATGAAACATAAAGAGGTGTTGAAGATGCAAACGGAAGCAGTTAAAAAGGATTGGACGGGCAACCAAAACAGCGTTTATACAACTTTAGGGGCTTCCAATCATACAAACAAAGAAAGGCAGGGATATGATTATTACGCCACAGAGCCAAAAGCGATAGAGTTATTACTTGCGGAAGAAAACTTTGCACCTACCGTTTGGGAATGTGCTTGCGGTGAGGGGCATCTTTCAAAAGTGCTTGAAAAACACGGCTTTAATGTCATTAGCACAGATTTGATTTATCGGGGCTACGGCAATAAAGAATCGTTTGATTTTCTCAAAGATACTTTAGATAATTTTGAGGGCGATATAATAACTAACCCGCCGTACAAATATGCGCTTGAATTTATTCAAAAGGCGTTGGATATAGTGCAACCAGAGCAAAAAGTCGCAATGTTTTTAAAATTACAATTTCTTGAAGGGAAGAAGCGGAAAGAGTTCTTTTTGCAAAACCCACCTAAAACAGTTTATGTCAGCTCGTCCCGCTTGATATGTGCAATGAACGGTGAGTTTTCAAAATTTCCCTCAAGTGCTATTGCTTATGCGTGGTTTGTTTGGGAGAAAGGATTTAAAGGCAATCCGATTATCAAATGGATAAATTAGGGGGAAATGTATGATATACAAAATTCCAGAAATCCCACCGTCAAATAACCGTTTTATTGGCAGAACAAACCGATGGGAATATCAAAAACACAAAAAATATTGGGGGAAATGTATGAAAAATGGGAAATGGACACCCGATGAAGTTAGCTATCTCAAACAAGCATATAAAAATGGGAGAGCGGCAAGCGAGATAGCAAGGGAGTTGGGGAGAACCGATAGAGCGGTAAAAAACAAGGCATATAAAATAGGAATTTCAAAACCTATACGCATATTTACAGAAAAAGAAAAGGAAATATTGAAAGAGTGGTATGAAAATCACCCAGACGAGTTAAACCTCAAAGAATTAGCAATACAACTCAATAGGACAGAAGCGTATCTATGCAAGCAAGCTAAATTATTAAATTTAACCCAGTTTGGAAGAAAGCCTAAAAAAACATTAAAGCAAAGCACCGAAAGATTAAGAAAATACAGCAGCGAACACCCCGAACAAATAAAAAAAGCGTTAAAACTTGCACAAGAGCGGAATCGGACAAACCCGCCTTACCGCAACCCAAGAAAGTTTACTAATGAGGATAGACAAAAATTATCAGAGCGAACAATGGCAATGTGGGCAGACCCAAACAGTGTATTTAATTCGGTTGAATTTAAAGAAAAGCAAAGCCAAAGGCAACACGAAAGGATGATAGAAAGGTTGCGACAAAATCCAACAACTAATTATAGCCGTGGCAAAGGGGGGAAACGAGCCGATCTAAATAATATGTATTTCAGAAGTGCTTGGGAAGCTAATTATGCAAGATATTTAAATTTGTTACTAAAGCAAAAACTTATATATAAATGGGAGTATGAACCAGATACGTTTTATTTTGAAAAAATAAAAAGAGGAACAAGAAGCTATACGCCCGATTTTAAAATTTGGGAAACAGAGCAATCAACACCGTATTATGTAGAAGTGAAAGGGTGGATGGATGATAAGAGCAAAACAAAGTTAAAAAGAATGGCGAAATATTATCCAAAAATAAAAATTGAGTTAGTGTGCGAACAAGAATATAAAGAGATAAAAAACAAGGTCGGGAAACTACTCAATTTTGAATAAAAGAGGAATTATGAAGAAAATAATATCTTTAATTCTAAGTCTTAGTTGCTTTACAGCAACAAATATACAACAGGTTGAAGTAGCAGCGTTAAACAAGCCGATTTTGCAGTCCTGCGCACTTGAACACAGCATCGAAATAGACAGTTTGGCTCCAGTTGTGGACGTAACTACGCAAGAGGATATAGAAAAAGAGATGTTAGCTTGGACTGTACAACAAGAGGTTGGAGGACTTTCAGAAACGGCGGCAAAAATGGTTGTGGACTGTGTGTATAACCGAGTGGATAGTGAAAAGTTCCCAGACACGCTATCGGAAGTACTGACAACCGACCAGTTTAACGGTGTGGAAAATTACTATTCTCGCAAAAACGCTCCTACATACATAACGCGTGAATGTGTAAATAGCGTTAATGAATATCGAGGTATAAGCAATGGAGCGGTTTATTTCTGTAGCTATAACGATTTAACAGGAAATGCCAAAGCATGGTTTGATAGTTTGGTTTTTATCGCCGAAATAGACGGCGTGAGATTTTATAGGTAAGGGGAAATAAAATGAGTATTGAAGTAATAACAGGGTGTATGTTTAGCGGCAAAACAAGCGAGCTGATAAGACAAATAAGAGTAGTTAGGCGTGGAGGTAAACAGGCTATAATATTTAAACCCGAAATTGATAACCGCTATTCCAAAGATGCCGTTGTAACTCACGATATGGACGAAGAAAAGAGCGTAAGCGTAAAGAGCGCAAAAGAGATATTAAAACACTTGCCAAAAGAAAAAGTTGTAATAGGCGTAGACGAAGCGCAATTTTTCGACAGTTCTTTAGTAGATGTATTGGAGGGGTTGAATAAAAAAGGATATAGAATTATCGTGGCAGGGTTGGATATGGACTATAACCAAAAGCCCTTCGGGATCATGCCTACATTGTTGGCGATAGCAAGCGAAGTTACAAAGCTAAAGGCGGTTTGTTCAATATGTGGAGAACCCGCAATGTACACAAAAAGACAGACAGCCGAAAAAGAAACAGTTTTAGTAGGCGTGGAGCAATATAAAGCGGTTTGCTCTAAATGCAATATGTTGGAGGGTGACAATGCAGCATCCTGATTATTATAATTATTCGGATTATGAACCCAAAGATGTAATAAGAAGTTGGCAACTGAACTTTAATTTAGGCAATGTAATAAAGTACATAGCAAGAGCTGGGCGAAAAGGTGACGCTTTGCCAGATTTGAAAAAGGCAAAGCAATACATAGAGTTTGAGATTGAAGCAATCGAGAAAGGCGAATAAAGGGGGCGGTTTAATGTACATTAACCCATTTTTAGCGGGGATACTTGCTACTGTCATGGTAGAACTTGTGGGGTTAGTAGTGTATGCGATTGTTGTAAACAAAAAATAAGATTGAAAGGCGGCTATATCGTGAATCAATTTGAAGAATGCAAGAAAATGGTAGACAAAATAAGAAGAAAAAGAGAATTGATAGCAGAAATCAATGACAAGCTATATTCACCAAAAAATCAAATTGTTTCGGATATGCCAAGAGGGGGAGCAACCGAAAATATCATAGACAAGTATTTGGAAAAAAAGCAATGCGAAGAAGAAGCTATAAAAGAATTGCAAAAACAACTAACTGAAAAATGGAACGGCATAGAAACAAGGCTAAAGGAAAAGGGAACGAACAAAGAAAATATTATCCTCATGTATGAAAGGTTTATACGCTCCAAGTCATGGCAAGGCTGCGTTGACTATATGAAAGAGCGTTATCCAAGCGGAAATTGGAACGCAAACAAGGCTTTTCGTACTTATAGGAGCAATTTATACAAATTAAACAAATAAAATATCAAAATCTTGTGATAAATGCGAATTGTAAAAAAAGTTGAAATGTGCTAAAATATTATAGTGGAATAACATTCGTGGGAATTTCATTTTTTAATCCTTTCAATTCTTTTTAACGCCGCTTGGGAAACCTTGCGGCATTTTTATTAAATATAAAGGGGATGTTTTAGATGAAAAAGCAACAAGTTATATACGTCAACATAAACGAGGTGTTACCCATACGCAACTAATCCACGAAATAATACAGATGAAGCAATAGAGAGGGTTGCGTCCAGTATAAAGGAGTTCGGGTTTCGCAATCCGATTATAGTAAACAAGGAAAATGTTATTTTGTGCGGTCACACTCGTTATCAAGCTGCCAAAAGGCTAAACCTTGACACAATCCCGATTATTAAAGTGTGTGATTTAACACCCGCACAAGAAAAAGCGTATCGAATAGCCGACAATAAGACATCAGAATATTCAAAATGGGATAATGAATTGCTTTCAATAGAATTAGAAACACTCCAAGATCTTGATTTTGACCTTGATTTAACAGGCTTTGAAGAATGGGAAATAGCTCAATTATTCACAAATGAAGAATATGAGCCTATAAACGATGAAGGCTACGAAAAAACAATGTGTTTTGAATATAAACTCAAATGCGGAGAAATCGAAGTTGTTTTATCGGCAGAAGAATATAAAAAGCTACTCGAAGCATACAACAACTACACGAGAGAAAACGGAGTAACTTTTGGGTTTGTCGGGAGTGTCTTGAATGGTTGAGTATATCAAAATAGATAGCATAACGCCAGCATATTATAATCCACGCAAAATAAGCGATAGACAGATAGAGAAGTTAAAAGAATCAATCAAAAGTATAGGATTTGTTATACCAATACTTGTAAATAAATCAAATAATACGATAATTGCAGGGCATCAAAGGACAAGGAGTGCGAGGGCTTGCGGGGGTGAAACAGTCCCATGTATTTTTGTGAAAGATATATCATTAGGGGACGAAATTAAATTTAACCAGTTTCACAATGGGGTAGAGGCAAAAGCGACAAAGGAGATTAAACTTAAAGGGGAACACCCTAAAGAAAAGTTTTTGCAAATACCATGTGACAATTTTATAATTCCAAAAGAAACGCCAGTCAAAGCGGCTTATATAAAAGAAATCTGTAAACTAATAATTAAATATGGGAATGTGTTTAGTACGGTAGTATGTAAGGGTAGGGTTTTATTTAGTGATGAATATATAAGGGCGTGTAAAATCCTTAATTTGAACGTGAATGTATATATCTGTGATGACGAAAAATACAACGATTTAGTATGTTATCTCTTTCAAGACTATGGAGAATATTCATACGAAAAAATAAAAAAAAATACTTTTGTACAAGGTTTGGCACAAATGAATAGAAATGTAACAAAAAAAGAGACTATCAAAAAACAAAACAAGTCAAGGTTATATGAAACAATGGTTTTGCCATATTTGCAAAAGAACGCTAATACAGATACAAGCATCCTTGATTTTGGTTGCGGGAAAGCGGCTTATATAAATATGTTATCAAAGCGTTATGACGCAATAGGGTTAGAGTTTTATAACAACAATAAGAAGGGCATACTGGTTTCCAAAGGGAATAAGATGATAGATGACTTATGCGACAAAATATCAATCAATCCACAATTTGATGTTGTTGTGTGTGATAGTGTACTTAATTCAGTTGATAGTGTAGAAGCAGAAAATAGCGTAATGGCGTGTTTGAACTTGTTTTGCAAAGAAAAGTTATTTATAAGTGGGCGTAATATGGAGCGTATCAAATACGCAATGAACGCTAAAAATTCTAAAGGCAAAACAAATTACCTATATTTTATAGATAATGATGGTTTTACAGCTAACTACCGTGAGGGGCAATGGTTTTTTCAAAAATTTCATGACGAGGAACAAATAAGAGAATTAATAGAACGGTATGGCTTTAAGATAGAAAAAATCAACTTCCAAAAGCTTCAATCTTCGTTCCAAGTGGAATGCAGAAAAGTAAAAAACTTGTCAAGGGACGAATATATAAAAGCAATAGATTTTGAGTTTAATTTACCTTTACCGAATGGGAAACGGTATAACAGGCAAGAGGATGTAAAAAAGGCACTCGGGTTTAATTGAAAGTAAAGATAATATCTATGGCAAGGGGGGACGCCAATGGCAAAAACAAAGGGGGAAAATCCATATATAAAGCTTGTGCCAAGCGACGGGGGCAGACCAAAAAAAATATTGACCGATGAGGGGAAACGGTTAGTATTTACATTATCTAAACTTATGGCGACAGATGAAGAAATAGCTGATGCACTATCTGATGACAACGAAAAAATAACAGTCGATACTTTGACAAATAGCAATAACAAAGTAGCTTTTTCGGAAAATAAAAGAAAAGGGCAGTCAACCGGAAAAGCTTCTTTAAGAGCGTGGCAATTTGCAAGTGCAAAAAAGGGGAGCGTTCCGATGCAAATATTCTTGGGCAAAAACTATTTAGGGCAATCCGACAAACAAGATATAGGATTAGACAATACAACCAAAATTACTTTTGTCGAGGATTTACACGATGAATAAACAGGTGTCACTAAAAGCTGTTGTAGGTGGCGGTTATACAAATTTTTGGAACTCTAAAAAAACTTACGTTGTTTGTAAAGGCAGTAGGGGATCAAAGAAATCAAAGACCGCTGCGCTTTATCATGTTTTCCAAATGATGAAATACCCACTATCTAACACACTAATTGTGCGAAAGGTAGAAAGAACATTAAGAGATAGTGCGTATTCTGACTTAAAGTGGGCTATTGAGCGTTTGGGCGTGGCTCACTTATGGCAATGCAGAACTTCCCCGCTTGAAATGACATATAAACCGACAGGGCAAAAAATACTTTTTAGGGGTTTGGATTCGCCGTTTAAAATAACCTCTATTTCTGTTCCGCATGGTGTATTAAATTTTCTATGGATTGAGGAAGCTTACGAAATCTTAAAAGAAGATGATTTTAACACGATAGATGAATCAATTCGTGGGGTTTTGCCCGAGGGATATTTTAAAAGGGTTACTATTACGCTGAATCCGTGGTCTGAAAGGCATTGGATAAAAAAGCGGTTTTTTGATATTCCGCAGGATAATGTATTAGCAATGACAACTACATACAAATGCAACGAATTTTTGTCTGATACAGATATTCAAATGTATGAGGATATACGCCGTAGAAGTCCTGCTCGTGCAAGAATCGCTTGTGACGGCGAATGGGGCGTTGCCGAGGGATTAATTTTTGATAATTGGCGTGTCGAAGATTTAAGCGAGAAAATACCACAGTTCGATAACATCAAGTGTGGATTTGACCCTGGTTGGAATGACCCGACAGCGATTTTGAAATTACATTACGATAAAAAGCGAAAAATAATATACATAATTGACGAAGTATACCAACAATACATGACCGACGATGCAATATTAGAAGCTTGTAGGCGTGTAGTAGGGAAGAATTATCTTATGTGTGATAGCGCAGACCCACGAACAATAGATTACCTTGCCATTAATGGCATAATGGCTGTTCCAGTAAGAAAGGGAGAGGACAGTATTATGCGGGGCATAAGGTGGTTGCAAGGGTGCGAAATTGTCATTGACGTAAGATGCCAAAACTTTATAAACGAGATTAGCCAATTGTGCTTTGAGGAAGATAAATTCGGCAACACAATAGACAGACCCGCAAGTGGTAACGATCATCTTGCGAATGACTGTCTAAGATACGCCTTAGAGAATGAAATCCTTGCAGCGGAAATAAGTATCGGTAAAAGGTTTTAAATACAAAGCACGCCTTAAAGGTGTGTTTTTTGTTTGTTTTAAAAGAAAGAGGGTGATTGCAACGTGTAATCATATATGGAAGCGTGTCGGGGAAACGCTTGTATGTTGCCGATGCGGCTTAACAAAACTCCCAAACGGGAAATATCTATTCGATAAAAAAATATTGAATTATGCAGAAAAAAAGAAAAATAAAAGGCGGTGAATTTATGGCAGCAAGGACAGAATTTCAATTATTGCCTGATTTTTCGGCTGAATTGGAAGCAATTCGTAAAAGCGGTATAACCAAAGAACTTTTATATAAGATTATCCAAAAGCATTTACATAACGCAATGTTTAACAAGCAATTACATAAACGTTATATGGCTATTTGTGGCGGTGTACCTATATTTGATAGGCAACCGAGATATGAGGAAGAAGACCCTATTAACAACAAAGTAAACAATGATTTTTTTAGTGAAATTGTTGACTTTAAAGTTGGTTATTTTGCGGGAGAGCCTATTTCTTATAGCTATAGCAACACAAAAGAATCAGAGGACGAAACAGGCGGGGAAAAGGCAGTTGACGAAGCAGCGAAAGCTTTAACCGATTTTGTAACACGAAACAACATGTTTGGTGTGGATATGGAGATTACTAAAAACGCTAGTATTTGCGGATATTCGGGTAGACTATTCTATGTTGCAGAAAAAGAGGGCGTTGAAAGGGTAATGTCGATTCCCGCTTATGAAACCATTATATTATCGGATGTTGATATTTCCGAACCCGAATATGCAATAAGATATTACGAAACAAAAGATATTGACGGTAAAACCTCGTGGAATGTTGATTTTTTTGACGATAAGTATATTACGAAATACAAGGGCGAATTATCATCACTTCAAGAGGTGGAAAAGAAGCTACATTTCTTTGATTATTGCCCACTGCAAGGAGTGGCAAATAACAAAGAGTGTTTAGGAGATGCTGAAAAGGTATTAGCGTTAATAGATGATTACGATAAAACAGTATCTGATAATTCAAACGAAATAGAAGCGTTTGTCCATTCTTTAATGCAAGTAAGCGTCAAAATTGAGGACGAAAAACTCAAAAGGGCGCAAAAAAGCGGTGTTATAGTAATCCCGCAAATAGGAGCAAACAAAGTAGATGAGCCTATTAAATGGGTAACAAAGAATATTAACGACACTTTTACACAAAACCATTTAATCAGATTAGAGGACAATATCTATAGATTTTCAAAAACACCAAACATGAATGACACAGCATTTAACACAGCAAGTGGCGAGGCTCTAAAGTTCCGTTTACATAGCTTAGAAACAAAGTGCAGCGCATTTGAAGCAAGTTATATGAGTGCTGCGCAGTATATGTGGAAAGTGTTAGCTTCGGCGTGGGCTAAAAAGGGAATTAAGGTTGATCCTTTGCAGATTTGCATGGAATTTTCAAGAAACTTTCCTCGAATGGAGCTTGAAGAAGCTCAAACCATACAAGCGTATATTGCGGCTGGCTTGCCTAAACGATACGCATATAGCAAGTTATCCGATGTTGATGATGTGGAATGGATTTTAGAGGAACAGAAAGCTGAAAAAGAGGATATTTCTTCATGGTATCAAGATACCTACGATGAAAAGCAAGAAAAAGCCGAAGAAGAAACGGATAAAGCCCCGAGTGAATCAAGGTGAGGGGTGACAAGGAGTGCCAAAAAATCAAACAAGTTTATCTGAAATGTTGTACGACATACGGCGTATTGCAGAACACAGAGAAATACTAACCGATAAGAAAATAAAAAAGATAATGGACACTCTAACAGAGGATTTAAACGCCTTTATCGCCAAAGAATATATTAAGTATAGCGACAGTGACGGGCGGATTTATACAGCTTATTTAGACGCTCAAAACGCAAAAGCTAAATTTCTACAAGAAATAATTGAAAATGTTGACGGCATCGCTCCCGAAGTAAAAAAAGAAATAATGTCACTTGTAGACGATACATACACCAAAAGCTATAAAGGGATGTTTGAAACATTAAAAAAAGCCGATACACCAAAAGGCTTTGAATACATAACAGAGGATATAGAAGTTAATCCAAAGGTTTTAAAACAAGCGGTAAATAACAATATATCAAAATTAACACTCCCCGCAGTATTAGAAAAACACAGGCAAGACCTTGTATATCAATTGCAACAAGAGATCACAACAGGGTTAATGCTAGGGGAACGATACGAAAATATAGCTAAACGCATAACGGAGCGGGTGGATGTAAGCTATGGCAAAGCAAACAATATCATTAAAACCGAAACCCACAGAAACATTGAAAGCGGCTTTTTGGACGCAGGAGAGAGCATACAAGGGGATTTAGGAAATAGCGGTTTAATCTATGCTGCAACATGGCGAACCATGAGAGATGAAAGAGTAAGACCGAATAAGCGTGTAAAAACAAAAAAAGGTTGGAAAACTACCCGCAGCAAAAACGGTGCGAACCATATAAAAATGGAGGGGCAAACCGTAAAGGTCGGTGAGTTGTTTAATTTGGGTAACGGCGTAAAAGCAAAATGTCCAGGGCAAAGCGGGGTAGCGGCTCACGATTGCCGTTGCAGATGTTTTCTTGAATACAACTTAATGACCGCAGAAGAATTTGCCAAAGCCACAAATCAAACCGAAGAACAAGTCCGTAAAAAATACAATATGAAATTGCCACAAGAAGATACAAAACGGAAAAATAAAACAATGACAGAACAATACAAAGAAACAGTGGCACAAAACGAATATGACTTTTTCTCAGAAGAACAAGAAAAATTCCGTTATGGTGCTATTCAAGAATTGTCGGGGTTTGATGACATAGAAACGCAAAAAGTGCTTGAAGCATTTACAGGCACGAGAGCGCAATATTTGAGTGCGGCAAATTCGGGCACACTTGATACAATGCCTAATAAAGGGTGGTTTTATGGCGGCGATAGCGATATTCGATTGGGCGCCGCCGCAGAAGCAATGGAAAAAGCAAAAGTAATCGACAGATATATAGAAGCCGCCCCAAAATATAAGGGTGAGATATATAGGGGCTTGGCATTGGATGGCGACACTTTGAATAGTTTCGTTGTTGGTGGGAAATTTAGCGATACGGGAACATTAGCGAGTTGGACGGATAGTAAAGATATTGCTGAAATGTTTGCAATCGGTAGGGGTGAAGAATTAAGCAAAATACCTACCATTATTAAGACGGCAGACCCATCACACGGAACGCCCGTACAACATTTATCTATATTCGGAAATGATGAGAGAGAGGTGCTTGTATCTAATATAAGCACTAAGGGATATACAGTATCTAATATAAGTAAAGAAAATGGAATTACAATAATTACATTAGATGAGGTGAGATAATGCCACTTAAAACGCAAAGCAAATTTGATAGTAATAAAAAAAACTTGAATATCAAAAAACCGAATAAGAAAAAACAAAAAAAGAAAAATAATTCGTCGTAATATACTGACAAACAATTTGGGATTGAGTTATTGTCCTTAGCACTGGAAAAAATTGACAAATAAATGTTATTTTGATATAATTTTATATAGTGGATAGTGATAGCTACACGACAAGGGCGGCACTCCAACCGCCTTTCCATTATGTTTTAATTGGAGCTGTCTATATGGAGGTAGGCTATGAAAGAAATATGGAAAGATATTGCGGGATATGAGGGGCTTTATCAAGTAAGCAATTGTGGGAATGTGAGAAGTCTTGACAGAATGTGCGAAAGAAAAAAATACGGAAATTACTTCATTAAAGGGAAAACATTAAAGCCAGGGATAGATAGGCGAGGATATTTTTTTGTTGTCTTATCAAAGCACTCCAAATTAGCGAACAAAAAAGTACATAGATTGGTAGCGCAAGCGTTTATAGAAAACAAAGAGGGTTTGCCGCAAATAAACCACAAAGACGAAAACAAACAAAACAATAAATCAAACAATTTAGAGTGGTGTACGAATATCTATAATGCCAATTATGGGACTTTGCCGATTAGGCGAAGCAAGAGCGCAAAGGAACGAATCAAGAACGCAAAGGAACTTGGCGGGATTAAACGCAGCCAAGCGGTGATAATGTGTGATAAAGCAGGAGCGAAAATAAAAGAGTTTTCTACTATAACAGAAGCCGCAAAGGCTATAAAAAACAAAGATGCGGTTAGCGCAATTAGCAAATGTTGTAGAAACAAAAGAAAAACCGCATATGGTTTTGTATGGAAATATAACGACAAAAGATAAAAACATTAGGTAATTACACACCTTTCTATATTGGAGGGTGTGTTTTTATATACAAGTCATATTCTATAAGGATATGCAACTTAAATCTATAAGGTTTAATTTTAGGAGGAAACAATCAATGAGTATTGAAAAACTCAAAGAATTGCTTGCAAGCGGAGCTATAACACAACAAGAGTTTGACGAACTCTCCAAAAACGTCAAAGACACAGAAGCCACGCCCGAACAAACGGTAGAAACCACGCAAACAGAGCCGTTAGACATGGATAAAATCGACAAACTATTGCAAAGCAGACTTGACAAGGCTATGGCAAAGGAGCGAAAAGAGAAAGCAGATTTGCAAAAACGGCTTGAAAGGCTACAACAAAGTAAGCTAACAGACGATGAAATTAAACAAGTCGAACTTGAAGAAAAAGAGCGCACTATTGCCGAGCGTGAAAAAGCTATTGCAGAGAAAGAAAATCGCCTTTATGCAGTTAAGGCAATTAAAGAAGCGGGATTAGACGATGGGAGCGACGTTGCATTATCCCTTGTCGATTTTGTAATGGGTGAGGATGAAACGGAAATAAACGCTAAAATCAAATGCTTTAAGAAATTGTTTGACAGAGCTATTGCCGCAGAGATTGACAAACGATTTAAAGAGGGCGGTTATACGCCACAAAAAGGTGGATCGCTAAACGGCGGGAAAAATCCGTTTTCTACCGAACAATGGAATTTGACGGAACAATACCAACTAATGGCGAATAATCCCGATTTAGCTAAACAATTACAAGCAGCAGTAAAATGATTTTATTTTTTAGGAGGACAATATGAGTAATATTACTACAATATTAAACATGGTAGAAGTTAATGAAAAATTTTCAACTTATGTAGTTGATAGGTCTACAGAGTTAAACCGTCTTGTTACGGCGGGTGTAGCAACAGCCGATCCAGTAGTAGGACAATTAATCAATGGCACACCGCAGGGTGGTCGTTTTATTGAGATTCCCGCTTGGGAAGCATTGGACAGCAGTGTTGAGGAAGATGTTTTCGGTGAAGAAGATGTCACAGTAGGCGGCATTACTACCAAGTCAAGCCATGCAACTTTGATGATGAGACAAAGAGCATGGGGCAGCACCGATTTAGCAAGAGTGCTTGGTGGAGCTGACCCAATGGCAGCAATAGGTAACCTTTTAGCTGATTATTGGAATAGCCGTGAACAAGCAATGTATCTTGCTATTCTTAAAGGTATTTTAGACCCAACAAGCGGCAGCCTAAAGGAACACGTTTTAGATATTTCGGCAGAAACGGGCGAAGCTGCCTGTATTTCAGATAGCGCAACCTTAGATTGTAAACAGCTTTTAGGCGATCATTACGGCAGCTTGGGAATGGTATTTATGCATTCTGCGGTTTACACCTACTTACAGAAAAAAGGATTAATTACTCGTAATCCTATTTTTGATCCGAGCCAATCAGCTATTGAAATGGAGCGTTATTTAGGTTATCGAATTATTGTAGATGATGGTATGCCAGTGAACACCGAAACAGGAGTATACACAACCTATTTGTTAGGTGCTAATGCGTTTATTCGTCAAATGGGTACACCACAAGGATTTATCGGAACAGAGGTTGACAGAGATAAACTCGGAGCAAAAGACTATCTAATTAACAGAAGATGCATGATTTTAGCACCAAGAGGATTTAGCTGGAATACAACCGCCGATTTAACTGAAAACTTTGGCGGCGGAACAAGAACTGTTTATTATCCAAACAATACTCATTTAGCTAATCCTGCAAACTGGACGCTATCTACTCATCACAAAAAAATACCGATTGCCGCTCTCGTTCACAAGATTTAAACCTTTTTCGTGACCTTACGAAAATGCTGAAAGGGGTGATTATTATTTCTGCAACATTTTGGAATATGCGCCGCCGTTTAAGAGCGCAGAAACAGGCAGAAAAGGCGATTGCCGATATTGCATCATCACAAGCCGAAGAAAAGCAAGAACAAGCAAAGAAGCCTATAAAAAAGGCGGGTGGTAAACGTGACAAGCAAGGAAATTCAAGGTCTTAATTTAGGGATTGACGAATCGGATAGCAAGGCGGTTTTAAGTGTAGAAACAGCTATAGAATGGCTTGCAGAAAACACTACGTTAGATATGACCGATTTAGAAAACCTACCCGCAGCAGCAAGGCTATTTATCAGCAAGTTTTGCGAGATAACAAGCCTACAGAGCGGCGTTTCATCGGAGAGTATAGAAAGCCTTAGTCAAACATTCACGCAAACAAGTAAAAACGATATGATTTGGGATATTGCGGAAACGCTATTGGGGGATTACATCAAATGTAAAATCCGTTTTGTAGCCGCAGAGAGGAAATTTATATAATTATTCATAATGTATTTGCAAAAGTGTTTGTTGGGAGGTGATTTGTGTACTTATGGGTGTAAAATGGAAAACCAAGACGAACAATTTGCCAAAGTTAGAAGTGGCTTTAAAAGGGTTGAAAAACAAAAAAGTTAAAGTGGGCAGTCTACAAGGGAGTTCGCAGTGGCTTATGGGAATCCATGAGTACGGCTAAAGCTGTGATATTAAAGTAACGCCAAAAATGCGTGCATATTTGCATCGACAAGGCTTACATTTAAAGGACAGCACAACGCACATAAAAATCCCAGAAAGAAGTACGATTAGAAGCACGTTCGACAGTGAGAATGATCGCATTTTGAAACAAACAGAAAGAGCAATTTGCCGAGTTATTGACGGCGAAATGTCGGTTGATGATTTATGTGATTTATTCGGCGAACAATTCGCAAGCGCAATAAAGAAAACAATAAGAGACATATCAACGCCGCCCAATCATCCGTACACCGTGGAAAACAAGGGTTCTTCTAATCCTCTTGTAGACACAGGCGGGCTTATAGAGAGCATAACGTGGAAAAAGGAATAAAGAGGTGATATCGTGCCTTATTTTAATTTTAGTAACTTAATAAAAAAATATAGCCGCCCCTTTACGATTATAAGCGAGGGGAAAGGTGGAAAGAATGCTGCGGGTGATTATGTTAAGGGTGAAACAATAAAAACCGAGCTAACAGGGGCGATTATCGGCTTTTCCGAAAACAAAGTACATAGAAGCGAGGGCAACTTAACAGCTATGGATAAAGCTTTGCACACTCTAACGCCAATCGACAATGCTTTAATAGGGGCTGCGGTAGTTTTTAACGGCAACAAATACAAAATAGAAACGCAAAAAGGCAAAGATAACGCCGATTTTACAGGGTGTTGGTCGTACACATTAAAGTATATTAGTACATCTACGGAGGCGGGATAATGGTTGATTATGACGGCATTAGAGCTATTGTAGTTCAAGGGTTAGAAAAATATCTAAATTGTCCTGTTATCCGAAGCAACCAAAACGCCGATATTCGCTTGATTTTAGAAAAAGAGGAAAACGAACGTATTTATCCTTATGTGGTTTATACGGTGACAACGATAGCAAGCGAAAATAAAGGCACTTGGGGCGAATATGCAGACGGAAAAGACCGTAAACCAGTAACACAAACATGGAGTATAACGGCGATATCAGACAACAATACGGAAAGCGTAATGCTTGCAAACAAAGCAAGAGAATGGCTTGATCGTGTGGGTACAGTTTATTTGAGTGATAATGGCATTGTTGTTCAGTCGGTAGGCAGCATAACAAACCGAGATAATTTTTTGACCGTTGAATACGAATATATCAATGGTTTTGACGCTTTTTTATGGCTATATGATGAAATAGACAGCGAAGCGGCAAATGCGGGATATATAGAAACCGCATCGTTTGAGCATAAAGCTTTAACATGAATTTAAGGAGGAAAATATATGTTAGACGTTAAAGTCAAAATTGACTTGACACAGCCAATAGGCGAATTAGGGCATGGAACACCGCTTATTTTAGCGGAGAATGCTACTACAGAGATTAAATACACCGAATGCGTGAATTTAGCAGAGGTGATTGCTGCGGGATTTGATGCAACTTCAAAAACCTATAAAGCGGCTAATTTGATGTTTATGCAAGAAGAACCACCCGCAAAAGTAGCGGTATGCGCCACTACTGGAACAACCGTGGCATGGTTAGGATTGCCTGAAAACCTTAAAGAAGATTGGCGGCAGTTGGTGGTAGTCGGTGGAGATGAAACAACCGATGTATCGTCCATTATGACCGCTATTGAAACTATAGACAACAGAATGTATTTTGCAAGTGTTCCTGTTGACGATAGCACAAAATACACCGTTGCAGATATAAAAAGAACTGTTTTGTTTTATTGCACAGACGAAAACTACAGTGGTTATGAGGTAGCAGCGTTAGTTGGAGCTACAGCAAGCAAAGATGCAGGGAGCATTACCTACAAAAACCAAGTATTAAAAGGTATCGCCCCTCAAAATCTTAGTGATTCTCAAATTAAAGATATCCATGACAAGGGCGGCATCACCTTTGTAACCAAAGCCGGGGATAATGTAACCTCCGAGGGCAAAGTTGCAGGGGGTGAATATATCGACATTATAGATAGTGAAGATTATGTTATAAGCCAGTTGGAATATAAAACACAAAAAGCATTAAACAATGCCGATAAAATACCGTATACCAACGCAGGAATTGCAATGTTAGAATCAATTGCTGTTGATGTCTTGCAGAGTGCATATAACAACGGCATGATTGCTGAAAACGAGGACGGCAGCCCCGCTTATACTGTTAGCTATGCTTTAAGAGAAAATTGCGCAGAAGCCGACAGAGCAGTGAGAAAATATGTAGGCGGTCAATTCAGCTTTACTTTAAGCGGTGCAGTGCATGAAGTTGAAATTGTTGGCGAAGTGCTAATCTGATTATTTAGGAGGTATAACATATGTTAGTAGCGAGGTATAATGCCAAAGATTGTAGCATCATGGTTGACGGTGTATACATTACTGGACTTGGCGAGGAAATGGTTAATTTTGAAAAGGACGAAGCCCTTTTTGAAGCTGTTGTCGGAGCGTGTGGAGACGTTATAAAAAACGAAACTAACAACGATTTACACACATTGACTTTGACAGTTCAACCAACAAGCCCGCAATTTGGATATTTGCTTGACTTGAAAAAGAGAGCCGAATCTTTTCCGGTATGGGTGATTAATAAACAGTTAGGCGTTCGTTTTGGGGGAACTATGGCGAATGTTATTGAATCTCCCGGTCTTTCTTTAGGAGCAACCGCCGAAGATGTTGAAATTACTTTTTGTGTCTTTGACGGTGTTTTAGAATCTACAAAATAAAAAATAGAGAGAGGATCGCCGTAATGGCGTTTCCTCTTTTTTTATATATTCAAAAGCTAAAAATTAATATTAAAAATTGAGTACAAACAACTTGGAGGGAATTTGTATGGCTAAATTTTATACAGCAGAAAAAGAGATTAAGGGCGTTAAATATGTATGTCAATTCAACGGAATTTCCGCAGCATTGGATGCTGTTGATAACAGCTATATTGAGGGAACGGCAAATACAAGCGTGTTAAAACTTGCTAAATATCTATTCCAAAATGTTGTAGTAGAACCAAAAGGGTTAGACGTTGATGATTTTGATGATTTAGAAACTTTCAACGAGGTTGTTTCTTTTGCCCGAGAGGTAATGCAAGGGGAACACTTTCGGGAAGAAAAGGACAAAAAGTCAACTAAAGCGGCAAGTAAGGAATAATTGGGCGTTTTGGCGGCTAATCCTCGAAAGCGAGGGAGCTTTTAGTTTTTACGAAGTATTCGGAAAACCATATATGACCCCGCAAGATGTAGAGGAGGCTAATATAGCTCTTGATATGGTGATAGAAGCACGCAAAAAAGCAGCCAAACGAAGATAAGCCATGTTAAGCCATGCAATGAAAACTCCTATAGAAAGGGGGTAGAGATATGGCAGAAAAAACAATAAGGCAAGACGTTATCGAACTTAGCATAAAAAGCGACACCAAAAGCCTAAAAGGACTATTAGGCGAGTTAGAAAAGGTAAAAAAAGCGGTTTATGGCGTAGGCGAATCGGACGATTTAGATGATTTAAAAAATCAAGCCAAAAAAGCCAAAACCGAAGTGGGCGATTTAGGCGATCAAGCCAAAAAAACAAAAAAGCAGTTTGATAATTTAGGTGGAAGTTTAAGCGCAGTAGGCAAAAAAGCATCGGGGGTAGCTTTCACAGGACTAAAAAAGATAGCGGGTATATCGTTCAAGTCTTTAACGGTTGGAATCGCAGGAGCGGCTACAGCTACAGGCTTGCTTGTAAAAAACGCTGTCTCGGCGTATGCGAGCTATGAGCAGCTTGTCGGCGGTGTTGATACTCTTTTTAAAAACAATTCAAAAACCGTACAAAAGTACGCCAATGATGCATATAAAACAGCGGGATTGTCTGCTAATGCTTATATGGAAACAGTAACAAGTTTCTCTGCGGCAATGATAAATAGCGTTGGTGGAGATACCGCAAAGGCGGCTAAGTTATCTGATATGGCTATTACGGATATGTCGGATAACAGCAGCAAGCTTGGTACTTCAATGGATTCCATAATCCAAACGTACCAAAGCTTAGCTCGTGGTAATTTTGCTATGTTAGACAACTTAAAGCTAGGTTACGGAGGTACAAAAGAAGAACTTAAACGCTTGCTGAAAGATGCTCAAAAACTTACAGGAAAGAAGTACGATATTTCAAACTTTAGTGATGTTGTAGAAGCAATTCACGCTGTACAAGACAAGATGGGTATAACAGGAACAACAGCGAAAGAAGCTTCAAGTACAATAAGCGGTTCTCTTTCGTCAATGAAAGCGTCTTGGCAAAATTTACTCCCCGCATTGATACAGGGCGGGGATGCGTTCGATCAATGCGTAGACAATCTCTTAGATTCTGCAAAAACATTCTTTAAAAACATAAAGCCAGCTATTATAAAGGCTCTATCAGGTATCGGCGATTTAATTACAGAATTAGCACCGATAATCGAAAAGGAATTTCCTGTTTTGGTGGATGAATTGCTCCCGCCTTTAATAAAAGCGGCAACGGCTTTGCTTAAAGGTTTAATAATCGCTCTGCCAAATATAGCAAAAGTCATAATTGACGAAATCCCCGACATACTCAAAGGGGTAGGCGAAGCTATTGCAGATGCATTTGGAATTAACCTCGGTTTCCTTAATAAATTCGGTGATTTTTTTGAACAAAACGGCGATAAAATCAAGAAGTTTACTCCGATATTGCTCGGACTTGTTGGTGCGTTTATGTTGTTCAATAAGTTAAAAGGTATTGGCTCTATATTCTCGGGATTATTCGGCAAAGGTGGCAAAACAGGTGGAAGCGGAGCATTTGACGGTTTGACAAATGCGTTTAAATCCCTCGCAAAAACCAAAAGCGGCGTAATCCTAAAAGGAATAGCGAATTTAAGCATTATTATAGGCGGCGTAACAGGCATAGCAGCGGCTTTAATGCTTGTAGCACCTTATATAGCCAATCTCTCTGGCGGAAAATCAATGGTTGAATTAATTGCTGTTATAGGTGCGGTTGGACTTGTAGGCGGGGCATTGTCTAAGGTCGCTGCGATAGTTGGCAAAATTCCAGTTGCGACAGTTGCTAAAGGGTTAGCGAATATCGCCATTATAATGGGCGGTACAGGGGTGTTGACCTTATTACTTGGAGCAATAACAAAGATAATGGAAAGCTTTTCGATAAGTACAGGGCAAATATTAAAACTAACACTTGTGATTGGTGCGGTTGGCGGTATTGGTTCTGTATTAGCAATATTAGCTGGCATAGTAGGCTGTATACCATTTCCTGTTGTGTTAGCAGGATTAGCCAATATTGCGATAGCTATTGGCGGGGTAACCGCTATTATCGCTGCATTTGGCGCACTTGCTAAAATCCCTGGCTTTAACGAATTTATTACATCGGGTGGAGAAGCTTTAGCGAATATATTCAATATTCTCGGAAAGTGCGTTGGCTCTATTATCGGCGGACTTGGTGAGGGGTTGACAAATTCGCTGCCTAAAATCGGAGCAAATTTATCAATGTTTGCATTATCGCTGCAACCGTTATTTACAACATTCGGCGGGGCAGATATGAGTGGTATAGGAACATTCTTTAAATCGCTCGGAGCTTTTATAGCTGTAATAGCGGGTGAAAAGATTTTAAGTTTCTTTACAGGTGGCACTAACTTTGCAGAACTCGGAACTGAATTAAATACGTTCGCCAAAAACGCAAAAGGATTTTTTACAGAGGTAGCAGCGTTCCCAGAGAACGGCTTTGCTAATGCTACACGGCTTTTTGATTGCCTTGCGGGTATGAAGTCATTACCAAAAGAGGGCGGCGTTGTAGGTTGGTTTTCGGGCGGCATAAACTATGAAAATATCGCAAATGGATTACACCAATTATCGGGTGCGAAAGTAACAGGATTCTTTAATGCTGTAGGGGAATTGGCTCAAACAGGCTTTGACAATGCTACAAAATTGTTTGAGTGTTTAGCAGACTTAAAGAGTTTACCGAAAGACGGTGGCGTTGTTGGTTGGTTTAGTGGCTCTGTAGATTATTCTAAAATTGCGGCAGGATTAGGGCATTTATCGGGGCAAGGCGTTGCTAATTTCTTTAGTATGGTATCTAAACTGGATCAAAAAGCCTTTGATAATACAACAGCATTATTCAAGTCGCTCTCAAATATGGGCGAATTGCCAAAAGAGGGCGGTTGGTGGGATAAGCTAACAGGTGATGAAACCACAACGTTAAGCAATTTAGCGAAAGAGTTAAGTAATTTTTCATCTAAAGCCGAAACATTCTTTTCGCAAGTCAATGGATTAAACCTCGGAAACCTAAACGGTTTATGGGAATCTTTGAAAAATTCCGAAGATGTATCTGCAAACACTTTAAAAGCTGTCAGCGACGATATAGCCGCTATTGTAGAAAAGGTTAAACAATTACCTGTTCAAATGGGTGACGGTATAAGAAATGCAGGAAACAGCCTGAAAGATAGCCTTGTATATATTTGGCAAGAAGCCGCAAAGGCTATTGCTTCACCAGTTAATAAAATAATTGAGGGTGCTAATTGGATTTTAAAACAATTCAATTCAGATAGCGTTATTGCGGCATGGACACCTTACGCAAAAGGAACAGACGGACATAAAGGCGGGAACGCTTTAGTTAATGACGGCAGAGGTGCGGAATTGGTGCAAATGCCAAACGGAAATGCATTTATTCCGCAGGGTAGAAATGTTTTCATGCCAAACGCTCCTAAAGGAATGAAAGTTTTACCCGCAGAGCAAACAGCAGCTCTATTAGGCAAGAGAAATCCCGCTTACAGATACGCAAAAGGTACTGGCGATATTGATATTTGGAGTTATATTGACAATGCTAAAGGGTTAATAAGTGCTGTTTCAAACAAATATGTCAATTTTAGTGGAATGAGCGGCTTTGCATTAAACGCAGGAAAAGGCATGGTAACAACAGTTGCTAATACAATGTCAAACTGGGTAACAAAATTGTTTGATGAATTTGGAGCTAAAAGCATTGCGGACTATGTAGCTTCGGCGGGTGTTGAACAATGGAAATCAACCGTTATCCGTGCTTTGCAAATGGAGGGGCAATATACGGCTGCAAACGTTAAAAGAACATTGTTCCAAATGCAAACAGAATCAGGCGGCAATCCTAAAGCGATAAACTTATGGGATAGCAACGCCAAAAAAGGAATCCCTTCTAAGGGTTTAATGCAAGTTATAGACCCGACTTTTAAAGCTTACGCAAGAGCGGGATTTGATAAGAATATATATGACCCATTAAGTAATATTTTAGCGTCCATAAGATACGCTTTATCAAGATACGGCTCATTAGCTAAAGCGTATAGGGGAGTAGGTTATGCAAACGGCGGCTTTGCAAATAAACCGAGCATTTTCGGCGAGGACGGCTTAGAAGCGGCTATACCTTTAGAAAGGGATAAACGCAAACAAGGTTTAAGCTTGTGGGCTAAAACTGGCGATATGTTAGGTGTTAGCTCATATTTGCCCGAAACAAGCGGAACTCACACAACGCAAAGCAACGAAGAAAATGTTACATACGCTCCAACATTCAATATAACGATTAACGGCTCTTTAACAGATAGAGCAACAGTAAGGCAGACAAAACAACAAATATTCGAGATTTTCAATGAATATTTTGAAAATCTTGAACGCAAAAATAAAACACTACGGCAAGTATAGTTGTTAGCTTGCCGTAGTAAGGGGGTGTTAATTTGGCACTTTTATCAGGTATGTTTTTGTTTGTAGAATCAGAGAATACAGGTCGAAATATAAATATTACGTCACATCCAATAGAAAAGGATATACCTACAACCGATCATGTTAAAAGAGACGCTGCAACATTGGATATAAGCGGCATTATCCCGCCGCCAAATGCAGAAGAAATAAGGCAAAAAATAGTTGCTCTTGCAAGTGGAGGGCATTTAGTTACCTTTTCAAACGCTAATTACTACAAAGATGTTTTGATTGCCAATTTTACAACCGAGCATACAAACAAAGTAAAGGGCGGCATGAGGTTTAATATGTCGCTGCAAGAGGTGTTTTTCTCAAAATCTCCTTATGACGCTAACAAGCGTATTGCGGCAAAACAAACAGTACAACAAAGCAAGTCAACAAGCGGGGAATATGTTATACACGTTGTAAAAAAAGGTGACACAATATGGGATTTGTGTATTAAAAACAACGCACCGTATAAAAAATACGGATTTACAGTAAAACAAGTTATTGATTTAAGCCCCGAATGTTTCAGTCGTAAAACAGGGAGTTACGATTACAGAGCAAGGTCAATGCAAATTGGGACAAAGCTGCGTGTCGGCAAGAGGTGATAAAAAATGCGAGACAGAATTTTGATAGAAAAAGATAAAATCCCATATGAGTTTGCTATTGATTTAGGAAGCGAACAGTTTGTCTTTAAAATCAAATACAACGAATATGGCGATTTGTTTACGATATCCCTTTATAAGGATTCAAAGCTGATTGCGGCAGACGAGCCTATCATGTATAACTTCCCTTTGTTTAACGATATTTATCAAAAAGAGACTTTCCCAATTTTTACGATTGTTCCTCTTGACGAAAGCGGTGGAAACGATATTGTTAATTGGGAAAATTTCAATGTTTCAGTATTTTTAACGCTTGATAATGGGAAGTAACAGGAGTGACAACATGAGCATGACGCAAATGGTTAAATGTATGCAAAAAGGACTATCCGACTTATCAAAAGTAGAAATGAAAAAGCCTAAAGGCTTATATGGTCGAAAATTAAACATAAATTGTGGCGGTTGGTTTTCCGCAAATTTAGGGGATTTTGATATTGAATGTGTAATACCTTTTGATGATGATACCGAAGCAAACGAAGCCGAAATAGTTATATACAACTTATCCACAAAAAGCATACAATCATTAGAATATAACGCTCCTATAACTATTACGGCGGGGTACGAAATGGATAGTACAGGTGTCATATTTCAAGGGAATATATCACAAGTCAAAACCAAACGCACGGATTTAGACACAATAACTACTATATATGCGGTAGACAATAAAAGCCTTAAAGAAAGGGATATGATTAGCAAGAGTTATTCAGCAGGAACGAAAGCATCTACCATTCTAAGAGATTTAGTTAATCAGTTGAATTTGCCGATTGCCGCATTTCAAGTTGTAAGGGATCACAGTTACCCCGAAGAAACTACGGTTGAGGGGGGCATAATGAGCAAAATAAAAGAATTAGCGGGAGTTTGCGGCGTAAAGGCTTATATAAATAAGCAAGCCGTATACGTTCAGCCTTTAGACTATGCCGCCAGTGATTGGTTTGACATAACGCCAAAAACAGGCTTGATAAGTGATGTTGAAATATCTGTAGAGGAAGAAAAACACGAAAACTACACAGATAAAAGAACCGTATATACATTTACCACCTTATTGAACCATAGAATAGTTCCCTCGTGTGCGGTAAATCTGAATTGCCGAGACGTAACAGGGCAATTTAGAGTTTTTAAGGGGCAACACACGATAAACGAGAGCGAATTTTGCACAGAAATATCTTGTTATTAGGGGGTTGTATATGTTTGTTGAAAACATGATATCAAACGCTATAAACGGTATGCACACCGCTTATTTAGGGCGTGTTTTACAAGTGAATGGAAACAAAGCAAAGGTGCAGCCGTTAGCCAAATACCAAGAGGTAGGGCAAGAAGCAAGTAGCCAAGCCGTGGTAAGTGCATATATAACCAATCAAGCCCGCTACATTCTATCAACAACGGAGATATCTCCCATAACAAAAATTAATGCAACAAAAGAAACCAAAACGATAGAGGGCGAGACTATTAATTATGTTAGTAACGTAAGCTATTCAACTTCAAATTTTACAGTTGTTACGGCAAGAGAAATTAAGGCGGGGGATGTTGTGCTTTGTGTAGTATGCGAAAGAGATATATCGGGGCAAACAAAAGGGCAGCAAACCGTACCCGATAGCTCTAAAAACTATTCTTTAAGTAATAGCGTTATTGTCGGCGTTTTATAGGAGGGAATATGTTTGATTTTAAATTAGACGAAAACGGAGATGTCATTATACAAGATAACGATATCCAAACGTGCAGTAACGGCGAACTTTTAGCGCAGCAAATAAAAATGATATTAAATACAAATTGCGGTGAATGGTGGCTTGATGAAAACGAAGGAATACCTTTTAAAGAAATATTGGTAAAATCGCCTGATTATGCGGCGATTGAGGAATATATCAAGTATGCAGTTAAGCAGATTGATGATTCTATAGAAATATCAAATTTTAGCCATGAATTAACCAACAGAGTATTAACAATAAAATTCACAGCAAACGGAGAAGAAGCCGCTTTGACGTTTGCGTCATAGTAAGGGGGTGACGGTTATACAGTACATAACAGAAAGCGGATTTGACAGACCGTCGTTTGATGAATTGGTGGCAGCCCAAGAAGAAAAGGCTAAACAACTATTCGGAGAAACGGTCGATACCTCAAACAATAGTGTTTTAGGGAAGTATATACGTTTGGTTTGTTATGACCTCGATAACGCATATCAAGAATTAGAACAATGTTATTTTGCGAGATTCCCGAACACGGCAAGCGGGCAAGCATTAGATAGATTAGTTACGTTTGCAGCAATATCAAGAAATGCTGCGACTTATGCATATCATAATATAGAGTTTACAGGAAACCCCGATTCGACAATTGAAGCGGGGTTTTTGGTTGCTACAAAAAACGATGTGCAATTTCATACAATGGAAGATTTAACAATCGGTGAAAACGGAACGGTAAACGGTATTGTAGAAGCAAACAAAGCGGGAACAAGCGGAAACGTGACTGTAGGCTCTATAAACGTGATTGTTAATCCTACCGCCGATGTTTCAGCAATTCGCCATATAAGCACAGACGAATTAGGCGAGGACACGGAAAGTGACACAGAATTAAGAGAAAGATTTTCGCAAGCGTTAGCGGGTGGCGGCAGCTCGACTATTGCGTCCATAAAATCAGAACTTCTAAGAGTGCCGCAAGTAAACAGCGTTGTAATTAAGGAAAACGATACTGACACAACAGTTGATAATATCCCGCCGCATAGTTTTAGCGTTTATGTGGACGCTCCCGAAAGCCAAAACCAAGCGATAGGCGAAGCGATATTTTCAAAAAAGCCTATAGGCATACAATGCGTTGGTGATGTATCGGTAAATGTCATGGATGACGGCGGGGATCTTCACACCGTTTGTTTTAATAGAGTTATTAGCAAGGTTGTTTATTGCAAAGTCACGGTTGCCAAAAATGCCGATTTTGAAACAACAGGGGCAAACGATATTAAACAAGCCATAGCAAGCAAGATAAACGCTTTAAAGAATGGAACAGATGTAATATTAACCAGTTTATACGCTCCAATTATGAATATTGCAGGGGTTATGGACGTTTCAAGCCTTAAACTATCGAGCGACAACAAGACATTTGCGGCAAGCAACATAACAATTGATAATGACGAGATCGCCAAAATAACAGAGAACAATATATCGGTTGAGGTGACAGAGTATGTTGACAAGTAAAAAGCTTATAAACAAACTTCCCGACGCTTACCGAAAAGACGAAACATCAAATAATTATAAGTTATTAGACCTCGCAGAAACCGAAATTACAGCTTTGAGAGAAGATATACAAAAAACTACCTTGATTACCGATTTAGCAAATTCAAGCGGTAAAACGTTAGATTTGTTTGGCGATATGTTAGGCAAAAAGCGGGGAACGCTTGACGATGATAAATACAGATATGTTTTACAATCGCAAGTTGCTCAAAACATTGTGGCAGGGGATTTTAATAGCGTGCTAAATGCTTTGGTTAGTGCGTTTAGTTTGCAAGCGGGAGATGCAACATATAGCGATATCAAGATAGAAGAACTACCAACATCGGGCAACGTAAAAATAACAAAACTTCCGCTAAAAGTGTTAAACAGAGCAGGACTTACAACGGATCAAACAAAAACGCTCATTCAAGATATATTACCTATAGGTGTTGCCGTTACAAGCATTGGTTACGAGGGTACTTTTGAGTTTTGCGCCCAAGAGTATGAATACGACAACAACAAAGGATTTGGAAGCATTGATACCCCCGATATCGGGGGAGCGTTAGGCGGTTTGATGAGCATATCATAAGAGAGGGGAAAATATGGCTATAACTTATCAAAAAACGCCGTTAGAGTGGAAAAACGAAGGTGCAGAGCCGTCAAATGCTCTTAAAACAGGCGGCTTTGAGCCCGGAATGAAACCAACGGCAGACGCATTTAATTATTTTTGGCATAATGCGGGTGAAGTAGAAAAGGAGCTGCAATCTAAATTATCAGCAGAAGCAACAGAAAGGGAAACAGCAGATACTACCTTACAAAACAATATAAACAAAAAGCAAGCCACAATAACAGGTGCAGCCACTACAGTTACAAGCTCTAATCTAACAACAAACAGAGCTTTAATATCTAATTCAAGTGGTAAAATTGCTGTATCTGATATAACGAGTACAGAGTTAGGGTATTTGGACGGTACTACAAGCAACATACAAACACAATTAAATAATGTAAACACCAAAGCTGAAAGCTTTAACACAGAAGCAAATACAAGAATAGACAACCTAAGACCCGGAGTGACTAATCTCTTTTTAAATTCAGCCGATTATTCGGGAGATATGTGGTTTAAAGAGGGCGCTGTCTTAGATGGTTCTGTTTATAACGGGGCAAAAATTTATAAGGTTAATACAAAATGGTTTGGTTATAAATATTATGTAGCTAATCTGTTAAGCAGAAATATTATAAAGCTTGGAGACGTTTTAACCTGTTCATGTTATGCCAAAACGGACAATCCAACAGGTATAGAACTTTCATTTTTTGCGCCCGGAGTTTATGGTACGGATTTAGCACCAACAACAGGGGAATGGTAGAGATTCACGTATACCTTTACCGTCACTAAAACTTTTATGGCGGCTACTGATTCAATAAGAGATAACAGTATACGTTTTGAGCCTGAAACATCTTGCGATACAGGTTGTTATGTCTATTTTTCCAATTTTATTCTTACAAAAGGAAATATGATAGTGGATTGGTCTCCCACTCCGGAAGATTCACTATCAGCTATAAACAGCATTAATGACCAAATAGAAGTTATTCCAGGCCATAACTTTTTAGACAATTCTAATTTTGCCATCTGGCAGGAAAGCACTACATATACTAAACCTACTGGCGAAGCTTTTGCAAAAAATACCGCCGACCGTTGGGAAAATCATGCTACTGAATCCGGAGCTGTAACTATAAAACAAGGTAATGGAATGACTATTGAAAACAGCGGCTCAGACTACGTAATATTAAGACAAATTTTAGATAGTTGCAACTTTTTATATGGGAAAACCGTTACCCTATCATTTTCATTAAACGGTACTGTATACAGCCATACCTTTGAAAACTTATCGGAGGGTTTCCTTTTAAAATACGAGGGTGGGACTTGGTCGGCAGCCACTGATACTAAAGATAACGTACAAATATCTATAACAGGAAACGCTGTTATAAATTGGGTAAAGCTTGAATTGGGAACAACTAATACCCAATATATACCACCGAATTATGCCGCAGAACTTGAAAAGTGCAGGTTATACTACCGTCCATTAACCATAAGACGTACTCCATACTGTCAGCATACAGAAGGTGAAAATACCATATCCGATTTTCAGATAGATTTTGGAAGAAATATGCGTACCACTCCTACAATTTCCGGAACGGTAGAAATATACTATCAAGATGGGAATTCGCTGATAAACACAGTAGAACCTCACACTTATATCGTACAAAATGACCATGCAGTTTTTCAATATTTAGTACCAATTAACACTTATATTGCAGTAACCTTGGTTTTGGACGCCAGACTCAATTAGAAGGAAAATATAATGACAGAAAATATTATTGTAGCTCTTATAGCTCTTGCGGCTACCGTTTTAGGTTCGTTTGCGGGTGGAATAGCTTCAAGCGGCCTTACAAGATATAGGATAAAGGAGCTGGAAAAGAAGGTGGACAAGCATAATTCGGTAGTCGAGCGTATGACTATAGCCGAAGAAAAAATAAAGATTGTTAATAGCAGAATACACGACATAGAAGAATTTGAAAGAATGTTTCAACTGCATCAAAGAAACGGAGATTGATAAGGATGAATATAAAGTAGAAGATAAAGTTAAAAAAACAAAACGACGTTGATATCGTCAATAGGTGCGGTGTTATCTTTTGTTTAGCACGTGGCTTGTTCGGAGTTGTTCCTACTATTTCACAAATCAAACGATTTATTACTAATAATAGTCAACGTGCTATCAATAGTTGGTATAGTTACCGGCTCAATTACAAATTGGTTATCTGATAGTACGCAAGCAATGAGCTATATTGAACCGAAAAATTAAAGGGATATCAAAAAAAGAAAGACGCAGATTAAGCACCTACGTCTTTTAGTATCAAAACAAACCCGAAACAATGCTTTACGAAAAATAATGTGTTCGGATTTGTCGGTTGTGGTGCGAGTGATGGGACTTGAACCCATACGTCATTGACACACGCCCCTCAAACGTGCCTGTCTGCCTATTCCAGCACACTCGCAAACTCAATATATATTACTATACCACATTACTATTTTTATGTCAATACTTTTTTATCATTTTGAAATAGGTTCATTGTAAAGGTTCATTGTAAAATGAAGTTGGACAAAAAAGAAGTTAACAAGAGAAAAAGTCATAACGAATCTGATATAATCAAAGTAACAAACAAAACCATATCAAAGGAGATTCGTTATGACTCAAACAAATTATAGCACAAAA